>NZ_JBWKFN010000026.1:12884-145558 GCF_056434245.1 Streptomyces sp. NPDC044064 | reverse complement strand
CGGGCTACATGGTGCCCGCGGTGGTGCTCGTGGACGAGCTGCCGCTGACCGCGAACGGAAAACTGGACCGCAGGGCACTGCCCGCCTTCGCCCCCGCCGGGCAGGAGGCGTCGCGTCCGGCCGAGACGCCCCTGGAGAAGCGGCTGTGCGCCCTCGTCGGCGAGATTCTGGGCGTGCCCGAGGTGGGCCTGGACGACAACTTCTTCAACCTGGGCGGGCACTCCCTGCTCGCCGTGCTCTTCCTCGACCGCGTCAACATCCTCACGGACACCCACCAGGCCCTGACCATCCGCGATCTCTACCTGAACCCCACCGTCGCCGGACTCGTCGGGCACCTCAGCACTCACAGCGCCAACAACCCCATGGATCCCGTGATCACCATGCGGGAAGGGGCTGGCGAGCCGTTGTTCTGCCTGCCGATGAGTTCCGGGCTGAGCTGGGCCTTCTCGGGCATCCTGCCGCACATCGACGAGCGCCTGCCGGTCGTCGGGCTCCAGTCCGAGCAACTCCTTGCCCCGGGGGCCGGGCCGCGCGACTTTGCCGAGTTGGCCGACGCCCATGTCTCCCGGATACGGCGGTTCCAGCCGCACGGGCCCTACCACTTGATGGGTTGGTCGTTCGGAGGCGTACTCGCGCACGCGGTCGCGGTGCGTCTGGAGACGCTGGGGGAGCGGGTGGCGACGCTCGCCCTCCTCGACGCCCGGCCCCTGCCCGAGGAGCGGCCGGTGTCGGCGGACCGGCGCTGGGTGCTGGAGGTGCTGCTGGGCCGGGCGGCGGACGAGTTCCCCACGCCCGCCACGGACGAGGAACTGGTGGCACTCCTGCGTGCGCACGATCCGCTCCTGAAGATGCTCGACCCGAAGCAGGTCGCGGCCGTCGTGGCCACGACGATGGGGAATGGAAATGCTTTCCTGCGCCATCGGGTCCGGGACGAGTTCAGCGGAGATGTCGCCTTCTTCAACGCGGTGCGCACGAGTACGAGCACGGGAAGGGCGGCCTGGGGTCCTTATGTCCGGGGAAACATCCATGAATACGACATCGACTGCGATCACATGGAGATGACCCGGCCCGGGCCGTTGAGCGCCATCGGGAAGCTGCTCAACACGCACTTGTCGGTGTGAGGAGGTTGTTTAATGAAAAAGAAACATTGTTGCGGGAAAAGCGCACGGTGCGGCGCGTGCCCGGCGGCAGTAACTTCCGCGTGTCCACCATGTGGACACTGCGGTTTCAACTCTCCCCGACCCGGGGCGGCGAACTCGTCAGAAAGTGTCCGATAGTGAGCTTGCGTTACGTAGGCGGAAGTTCGCCCGAAGCGGGCGGATCTTGGTCGGCCGCCGGGAGCTCCGGGACGTCACCGCAGATCAGAGACATGTCTGCGCTGGACCGGAGCCTTGGGTGGGGCGCGGAAGGGGAAGCGGCGCAGGGGGCTGACTTTGCTTTTGCGTGGTCAAGAACACGTCAAGCGTTATCCTCTTCCGTTGTCAACCTGTTGTGTGTTGTCATGTGATTACTGCACGACCGCGCGAGCATCTCAGCATTTGAGATCGCGTTGAAAAACGGGGGATATGCCGCATGAATCCGACATCTGGTGCCTCATGTGATGAATCGAGCACTCGATCCCAATTCTGGGAAAGGCTGTCCGGAGTGAGCCTCCGACAGAGAGCGGGAGAACTCGACAGACTGGTGGGGCGGCGGCCGATCCGATGCGAGTCGGCGACTAAGGCGCTCATTCACTGAATCTATCGCGGCTGCCCCCTGCGCGGGTCGGCCGAAAACTCGTTCAGTCACACGGCAGGGACTTCTCGGCTGCGCCGAGAGGTTGGTTCCTGGCGTATCGGGCTCATTGATTCGGCACGTCGCGGGGCGGGTCGAAGGATCGTCGGGAGGCGGCAAAACATCGTGAACCTCGGGTCGAATACACGGTTCAGTGTCCTTTTGCGAAACGCGCGTAAACGCGTCGGTATGACCCAGAGGCAGCTCGCCGAGCTTTCCACCATCAGCGTCCGGGCGATTCGGGACCTCGAACTGGACTGCACCAAGGCCCCCCGCCCCCAGACGATCAGCCTGCTAGCGGACGCCCTGCGCCTGAGCAAGGCACGCCGGGCGGAACTGGAGGCCGCGGCGGGACTGGCCTCGGGCCACTCGCTCATCGAGCACCTGGCGGCACCGCCGGCGCCGCTCGGTCCGATCGTCGGCCGCGAGCACGAAACGGCCTCCCTGACCGCCCTGTTGGAGTCCTCCGGGCATCGGCTGCTCAAGGTGGTCGGCATGCCTGGCATCGGCAAGAGCCGGCTCATCCAGAAGGTCGCGAACGACCTGCACCAAAGCGGCCGGATGTCGGTCATCCATCTGGACCGGGAGACGGCGCCCCAGGGGGAACGGGTCGGGCCGATCGCCCTGATGGACCGGGTCGCCGACCTGATCGGGTGTGCGCCCACGGTGGACGACGTGACCGGCGCGCTCACGACCAACGAGGTGCTGCTCACCGTCGACGGCCGGGATCTGGACGAGGACGGCGAACTCGAACTGAGGCTCCTGCTGCACCGCTGCCCTGGGCTTCGGGTGCTGTACGAGACTACCGAGACGTCGTCGACCTCTGACACCTGTGCCTTCTCGGTCTTTCCGCTCGCCGTGCCCGAGTGGCGTCAGGGCGACCCGACCGACATGGACTTCGCCGCGTACCCGACGGTGCAGCTCATGCTGTCGCGCTGTGCGCAGCTGTATCCGCAGGCCGTGTCCGATCCGGCCGCACTGTCGGCGCTCGCCGGCATCTGCCGGCTGCTCGACGGCATTCCCTCGGCGATCGAATCGGCCGCCTCCTGGCTGCTCATCCACGAACCCGCACAACTCCTAGACACCGCCACCCGTTCGCCGCTGATGCTCCTCACCTCGCCGGTCAGCGCCGACGATGCGCTGGTCTCGTGGCTCAGGCGGACCATCGCGTCCTTGGCACCGGACGACGCCGTCGGACTTCGCCGCCTGGCCGGTGCCGACCCGTGGACCGCGGAGGAGGCCATCCGGCTCCTGCACCGCGCGCCCGCCGACGCGCTGCGCGTCATCCATCTGCTGCGCGCCTGCGGCCTGGTGCGCCGGGTCGACTCCGGCAACGGCGAACGTCCCCGCTTCATGGTCCTGAACCTCGTGCACCACCTCCTGGACGCGGAAGGGGCCGCCGCCCGCGGCCCGGCCCAGTGCGCGGCGGCCGGCCCCGCACACCTCACCAAGGCCGACCCGGTGCTGTGAGGCCACGGCTCGACGAGACGTGAGGCGAGGCCTGCGCCGGGGAGACCTCGGGGGGAACCGCCCGGACTCCGACTCAAGCCGGGCCGGGTCTCGCCCAGGGCTCGGCCTGGACGTTCCTCGGGCTGGGCCGGGTCTCTCCTTGGGTCTGGCCGAGTCTCACCTCGGGCCCGGCCTGAACTCTCCTCGGGCCTGGCCGGGTCTCCTCTCGGGCCGGCCGGCCTCTCCTCGGCCCGAGAGGGTACCTCCTCGGGCCGGCCTGGACGTTCCTCGGCCCGGCCGGGTCTCCCCTTGGGCCAACCTGGACGTTCCTCAGTCACGGGCGGGTCTCAGCTCGGGCCCGACCCGTCCCATCTCGGGCCCGACCGGGTCTCTCCTCGGCGCAGCCGCCCCCCACCCGAACCCGCCCCCGAGTCAGCTCAAGTTGGGCCGCAGCCACCTCTCCACCTCGGTCGGGTCGCAGCCGCGGCGGGCGGCGTAGTCGAGGAGCTGGTCCTGTCCGATGCGGCCGACGCTGAAGTAGCGTGACGCCGGGTGCGCGAAGATCAGTCCGCTGACGCTGGCCGCCGGCGTCATCGCGTACGACTCCGTCAGGCCGATCCGCTCGGACTCGGCGTCGAGCAACCGGAACAGCTCGCGCTTCTGGGAGTGGTCCGGGCTCGCCGGGTAGCCGAGCGCGGGCCGGATGCCGCGGAAGCGTTCCGCGTGCAGGTCTTCGAGGAGCGGGTGCGCGTCGGGCTCGAACCACTCCCGGCGGGCCTTGAGATGAACGTACTCGGCGAACGCCTCGGCGATCCGGTCGGCCAGCGCCTTGACCATGATCGCCCGGTAGTCGTCATGCTCGGCCTCGTACCGGGCGGCCAGCGCCTCGGCGCCGTGGATCGCGACCGCGAAACCGCCGAGATGGTCGCCCGACGGGGCCACGTAGTCGGCCAGGCAACGGTTCGGCCGCCCCATCGGCTTGGCCGTCTGCTGGCGCAGCATCGGAAACGTGACGTCGCCGACCACGATGTCGTCGCCCACCGCGTGCGCGGGCCAGAAGCCGTACCGGCCGCGTGCCTGGAAGGCGTCACCGGCCACGATCTCGTCGAGCATGTCCTGGGCGTCGTCGTATAGCTCACGGGCCGCGGGCTCCTTGAGGACCGCCGGGAACCTGCCCTTGATCTCCCAGGCCAGGAAGAAGAACTGCCAGTCGATCAGCTCACGCAGCGCGGCGATCGACGGTGTCACGCTGTGCGCCCCGGTGAATTCGGGTGTCGGCAGCTCGGAGAAGTCCACCGGCTCGCGGTTGGCACGGGCCTCGGCGAGGCTGAGCTGCGCCGCGTGCTGCCGACGCGCGTGCTGCTCACGCAGCCGTTCCTGCTCGGCGCGGTTGGCGATGTCCAGTGCGGCCGCCCGGTCGGCGTCCAGCAGGTCCGACACGACGCCCACCACCCGCGACGCGTCGAGGACGTGCACGGTCGGACCGTCGTACTCGGGCGCGATACGCACCGCCGTGTGCTGCTTCGACGTGGTCGCGCCGCCGATGAGAAGGGGCAGGGTGAGCCCGCGCCGGCGCATCTCGCCGGCCACGGCGACCATCTCGTCGAGCGACGGTGTGATCAGGCCCGACAGGCCGATGACGTCGGCGTTCTCGGCGAGGGCGGTCTCCAGGATCTTCGCCGTCGGCACCATCACCCCGAGATCGACGACCTCGTAGTTGTTGCAGCCGAGGACCACGCCGACGATGTTCTTGCCGATGTCGTGGACGTCGCCCTTGACGGTGGCGAGCACGACCTTGCCCTGGCCGCGGCCGGAGGTCTTCTCCTTCTCCATGAACGGCTCGAGGTAGGCGACCGAGCGCTTCATCACCCGAGCGCTCTTGACCACCTGCGGCAGGAACATCTTCCCGGACCCGAACAGGTCCCCGACGACCTTCATGCCGTCCATCAACGGTCCCTCGATGACATCGAGGGGCCGTCCGAACAACTGCCTCGCCTCCTCAGTGTCCTCCTCCACGAAGTCGACGATGCCGTGCACCAGCGCGTGCGACAGACGCTCCTGGACCGACCCCTCGCGCCAGGACAGATCGACCGCCCGTCTGGTGGCCGTACCGGTGACCGTGGAGGCGAAGGACACAAGGCGGTCGGTGGCGTCCGCGCGGCGGTCGAACAGCACGTCCTCGACGAGTTCCAGGAGGTCGGCCGGGATGTCCTCGTAGACGGCGAGCTGGCCCGCGTTCACGATCCCCATGTCGAGGCCCGCGCGGACCGCGTGGAACAGGAACGCCGAATGCATGGCCTCACGCACCACGTCGTTGCCCCGGAAGGAGAAGGACAGGTTCGAGACGCCACCACTGGTCCGTACGCCCGGGCACCGCTGCTTGATCCGCGGCAGGGCGTCGATGAACGCCTTCGCGTACCTGTTGTGCTCGGCGATGCCGGTGGCGACGGCCAGCACGTTGGGGTCGAAGACGATGTCCTGCGGCCGCATCCCGACGCGGTCGACCAGCAGGTCGTAGGCCCGGGCGCAGATCTCCACCTTGCGGTCGGCGGTCTCCGCCTGCCCCTGTTCGTCGAAGGCCATCACCACGACGCCGAAGCCGAAGTCACGGATCCGCCGGGCCTGGGCGAGAAACGGCTCCTCGCCCTCCTTGAGGCTGATCGAGTTGACGACGCCCTTGCCCTGCACGCACCGGAGACCGGCCTCGATCACGCTCCACTTCGAACTGTCGATCATGATCGGGATACGGGCCACCTCGGGCTCGGTCGCGATCAGGTTCAGAAACGTGGTCATCGCCCGCTCGCTGTCGAGCAGATCGGCGTCCATGTTGACGTCGAGCAGGTTGGCGCCACCACGGACCTGTTCCAGCGCGACGTCGACGGCGCCCTGGTGGTCGTCGGCCTCGATCAGCCGGCGGAACTTCGCCGACCCGGTGACATTGGTGCGCTCGCCGATCATCACGAATCCGGTGTCCGCACCGATCTCGAACGGCTCCAGGCCGCTGAACCGGGTCGCGGCGGGCCGCTCGGTCATCTGCCGCGCCGAGCGCCCCCGCACGGCGGCGGCCACCTGTTCGATGTGTTCCGGCGTGGTGCCGCAGCAGCCGCCCACGATGTTTACCAGGCCGTCCTGGGCGAACTCGCCCATCAACCGGCCGGTCTCCGCGGGTGTCTGGTCGTACCCGCCGAACGCGTTCGGCAGACCGGCGTTGGGGTGGCAGGCCACATAGGAGTCCGCGGTCTGCGCCAACTCGGTGACGTACGGGCGCATCTCGGCCGCGCCCAGCGAGCAGTTCAGTCCGACCACGAGCGGCTCGGCCCGCTCGATCGACCGCCAGAACGCCTCCATGGTCTGGCCGGACAGGGTGCGGCCGCTGAGGTCCACGATGGTGACGGACAGCCACAGCGGCAGGTGGGGAGCGACTTCGCGGGCGGCGGCGAGCGCCGCCTTCGCGTTGAGCGTGTCGAAGATCGTCTCGATCATGAGCAGATCGACGCCGCCCTCGGCCAGGGCGGAGATCTGCTCGGCGTACGCGGACCTGACCTGATCGAAGGTGACGGCCCGGTACGCCGGGTCGTCCACCCGCGGCGACAGCGACAGCGTGACGTTCAGCGGACCGACGTTGCCCGCCACGAACCGGCCGCCCGCCTCGTCCGCCGCCTGCCGGGCCAGTCGCGCGCCCTGGAGGTTCATCTCGCGGACCAGATGTTCCAGGGCGTAGTCGGCCTGGCCGATGCTCGTCGCCGTGAACGTGTTCGTGGTGATGATGTCCGCACCGGCCGCCAGGTACCTGCGGTGCACATCCAGGATCACGTCCGGCCGGGTCAGATTGAGCAGATCCGGGTCGCCCGTCACATCACGGGTGTGCGACGCGCCGACCACGTCCCCGCGGTAGTCCGCGGGCCCCAGATCCAGGCCCTGGAGCAACGTGCCCGACGCCCCGTCCAGGACCAGGATCCGCTCGCTCAGCAGCCGCCGCAGAGCGGCGCCCCTGTCGTCCTGGTCGCGATACCCGTCCACTGCCGACACCTCCGTCATGTTCCCGGAGGCGCCCTTGGTCGGTCGAGGACGAGCCGAGCGTGGCGGGCCGTCGCCCGTTGCAGCGCCTCTCGGCTCTCGTGATGCATGGAATCACCTGACGCGCCGGAAGACCAGGCTCATCCGACGCATCACCGGTTCCGGGACGCGAACTGCCGCCAGGGTTCCGCTCGCATTGCCGGTGCGGAGCCATCGGGTCTCCTACCGTCCTTGCTGATCACGGGTGTTGACGGGACTGTGCGAGGTGGAGATCGGTGAGCGCTCTGTTCGATGACGCGGACGGCGAGTTTCTCGTCCTGGTGAACGCGGAGAAGCAGCATTCCCTGTGGCCCGCGCCCGTCGACGTGCCGACGGGCTGGGAGACCGTGCACGGTCGTGACACCCGGCAGAACTGCCTCGACTACATCGAGAAGCACTGGACGGACATGCGGCCGGCGTCACTCGTCGCCGCCATGGAACACGACGCGCGGAGCTGAATCCGCGTGCGCAGGACACAGGGTGCGGCACGGCCTTTCGAGCCCGGCCCGAGCGAAGCTGAGCAGAGCGGGCCGAAGCCACGGGGTGCCGGCGCCTGGATCCGGCGGTTCCGCCCCTCTCCCTCGGCCGGCACCCGCCTGGTCTGCTTTCCTTACGCCGGCGGGTCCGCGACGTACTACTTCCCCCTGTCGAAGGCGCTGTCGCCCGCGGTGGACGTGCTCGCGATCCAGTACCCCGGCCGGCAGGACCGGCTCGACGAACCCCGCGTCGAGGACGTCTGCGTCCTCGCCGACCGGATCACCGACGAGCTGATCCCGTGGACCGACCGTCCGCTCGCCCTCTTCGGACACAGCATGGGCGCCGCCGTGGGCTTCGAGGTCGCCCTCCGGCTGGAGAGCCGGGGCGTGCGGCCGCTCGCGATGTTCGCGTCGGGTCGACGCGCTCCCTCCGCAGCCGGTGACCAGCGCTTCCACCTCGCTTCCGACGAGGTGCTGGTGAACGAGCTGGTGAAGCTGAACAGCGCCAACGCCGAGCTGCTCGCCGACGAGACGCTGTTGCCGCTGCTGCTGCCGGCGATACGCAGCGACTACCGCGCCTCCGAGCTGTACCGAAGCCCGGCGACCGCGCGGCTGCGCTGCCCGATCGTGGCGCTGACGGGCGACGACGATCCCGTGGTGGAGGTCGAGCAGGTGCGGGACTGGGGCCGGCACACCTCGGGGAGCTTCCGGATGAGGGTGTTCCCGGGCGGCCACTTCTTCCTCGACGACTGGGCCGAGGCGGTCCGGCGGGAGATCACCGAGTACATCGAGCCTCGGCCCGACGCCGGTTCGGCGCCGGCGACCGTCTGAAAGACGCGGTGTCGCCGGTCGGCCCCGCGAGCGCCCGCTGCCGTCCGGGCGGACCCGCTCACCGTCCGGCACCCGGCGGGCCGACGAGGCCGGAATTGTCGACGAGTAGCGAGGGTGAGCGTGAACAACGAAATCCAGCAGCGGCTCCGCGAGGTGTTCGCGGAGGTCCTGGGCGTGGCCGGGGTGGGGGCGCACGACTCGTTCCTCGCCCTGGGCGGCGATTCGCTGACGGCACTCCAGCTGTGCAAGCGGATACCCGCCCGGCTCGGCGTGGAGCCGGGCGTACGGGACGTCTTCGACGCGCCGACCCCCGCCGCACTGGGCGTACTGCTCCAAGAGGCGCGCGCCGCGCGGCCGGAGGAAGCGCCGCTCGGCGCGCACCGGGACAGCGCCCCGCTGAGCTTCGCCCAGCACGGCGTGTGGTTCCGGGAACGGTTCGAGGGACCAGGTGCCGACTTCACCGTGCCGCTCGCGCTGCGTTTTCGGGGCACCGTCGACCATGACGCGCTGCGCGCCGCCATGGACGACGTGGTGGCCCGGCACGCGGCACTGCGCACCGTGCACAGCGCCGTCGGCGGCGTGCCGGCGCAGCGTGTGGTGGAGGCCCGTGCCGGGTTCCAGTGCGAGGACGTGACGCCGGACGCGCTCGACGCGCGCCTCGACAGCCTCGCCGCGTACACCTTCGATCTCGCCAACGAGACCCCGCTGCGGACCTGGCTTCTCCGGGTGGGCCCCGAGGATCATGTTCTGCTGTGCCTCGCCCACCGCATCGCCGTGGACGAGACATCGCTGGGGCTCCTGGCCAGGGATCTCGGCACCGCCTACTCGGCCCGCCTCACCGACGCCGCCCCCGACTGGCCCGAACTGCCTGTCCAGCAGCCGGACTTCGCGGCGCGGCAACGCAACCGGGCGAGCGTGGACCCGCTCGCCGCGTCCCGGCTCCGGGAGCGGGCCGAGGCACTCGCGGGGATGCCGGACGAACTGGCCCTTCCCTACGACCGCCCCCGGCCGGCCGTCCTGTCGCACCGTGGCGAGGAGGTGCGTTTCCACGTCGGCGCCGACGTCGCCCGCAGGCTGGCCGAGCTGGCCCGGGAACGGCACGCCACCCTCTTCATGACGCTCCAGGCCGCGGTGGCGACCGTGCTCGCCAAGCTCGGCGCCGGGGACGACATCCCCCTCGGCACGTGCGTCACGGGCCGACTCGACGCGGCCCACGACGACGTCGTCGGCAGGTTCGAGAACCTGCTCGTCCTGCGCACCGACGTCTCCGGTGATCCGGTGTTCGCCGACCTGGTGTCCCGGGTGCGGGAGGCCGGCCTCGACGCCTATGCCGCCCAGGACATCCCGTTCGAGCACCTGGTGCACGCCGTCAATCCGCCCCGCTCGCAGTCCCGGCACCCCTTGTTCCAGGTCCTGGTCACCGCACTGCCGAGCCCACCCGCCGCGGTCCGCTTCGCCGGCGCCGAGACACAGCCGTACGACCGGTGGCGCGCTCCCCTCCGCCACGACCTCGCGTTCCACTTCGAGGCGCGGCACACCGCGGACGGCACCCCCGACGGCTTCGATGTCCGCGTCGGCTACAGCACGGCCCTCTTCGACCGGGACACCGCCCACGACCTGGGCGAACGGCTGCTGAGGGTGCTCACCGCGGCGGCCGACGACCCGCGGCGCAGGCTGGGCGAGATCGACGTACTCGACCCGGCCGAACGGCACCGGCTGCTCGTCGAGTGGAACGACACGGCCCTCGAGGTCCCCCGCGTCACCCTGCCCGACATGCTCGCCGCGCAGGTCGCCCGCACCCCCGATCTGCCGGCCGTGCAGATGGACGACATCGTCCTCACCTACCGCGAACTCGACGAGCGGTCCAACCGCCTCGCCCGGCACCTGATCGCCCACGGTGTCGGCCCGGAGACGGTGGTGGGCCTCGCGATGCCGCGTTCCGTTGATGTGATCGTGGCCCTGTGGGCGACACTCAAGGCCGGCGGCGCCTATCTGCCCATCGACCCGAGCTACCCCGCCGACCGCATCGACTTCATGCAGCTGGACGCCCGGCCCGTCCTCACGCTGACCGGGCCCGTCGACATCGACCAGCTGCCCGCGGCCGAGATCACGGACGCCGACCGGCCGACGCCGCTGCGCCCCGAACACCCCGTCTACGTGATCTACACCTCCGGCTCCACCGGTCGCCCCAAGGCCGTGGTCATGCCCGGCCACTCCCTCGTCAGCCTGCTCACCTGGTACGAGAACACGCTCACGCCGGGCCGCATGGCGCAGTTCTCGTCGCTGAGCTTCGACACGTCCGCGTTCGAGGTACTGTTCGCCACCCTCAGCGGCGGCTGCCTGGTGGTGCCGCCCGAGGAGGTGCGGCGCGACATCGACCTGTTCGCGCGGTGGCTCGTGGACCACGACGTCCACGACATGAACCTGCCCAACCTGGTGCTCGACGCGCTCTGCGAGGTCGCCGAGCGCACCGGTATCGAGCTGCCCGAACTGCGGATGATCGCCCAGGGCGGCGAGGCACTGACCCTCTCGCCGCGCCTCAAGACGTTCTTCGAGCCGCCCCGGCGCCGGCTCGACAACTACTACGGCCCCACCGAGACCCATCTCGCGATCGCCCACTCCTTCACGGCGCAGCCGGCCGACTGGCCCGACGAGCCGCTGCTCGGCCGGCCGATCGGCAACATGCGCGGCTATGTGCTCGACGGCCGCCTCCGGCCGGTGCCGGCCGGTGTGGTCGGCGAGCTGTACCTGGCCGGCGAGCAACTCTCGCGCGGCTACCTCAACCGTCCGGCCGCGACGGCGTCCCGCTTCGTCGCCAACCCCTTCGACAGCCCGGGCAGCCGCATGTACCGCACCGGCGACCTGGTGCGATGGCGCAAGGACGGACACCTCGTCTTCCTCGGCAGGGCCGACCACCAGGTGAAGATCCGCGGGTTCCGCATCGAACTCGGCGAGATCGAGGCGGCGTTGCGCCGCCACCCCGGCGTGACACAGGCCGCGGTGCTGGCCGTCGAGGACCGCCCCGGCACCAAGCGCCTGGTCGCCTACGTCGTCTCCGAAACCGGTCCGGTGGACACCGCCGCGCTGCGCGCGCACATGGCCGGGACACTGCCGGACTACATGGTGCCGTGGGCTTTCGTCCAGCTCGACGAGATGCCGCTCAGCCCCAATCGCAAGCTGGACCGCAAGGCCCTGCCCGACCCGAAGGGCCACACCGTCGGCCGGGCCCCGCGCACCGCCGTCGAGAAGGCGTTGTGCGACGTCTTCGCCGAGGTGCTCGGCGTGTCCGAGGTCGGCATCGACGACAGCTTCTTCGACCTGGGCGGAAGTTCGCTGACCGCGGTCGAACTGACCGCACGCATGGGGGCCGTCCTGGGCCTCGAACCACCGGTCAGGACGGTGTTCGAACAGCCGACGCCGACGGCCCTGGCCGGGCTCGTCGACGCCCGGGACGAGGAACCGCGGACCCGGGAGGAGGGCGACGCGCGCGACGTGGGACGTGCCGCCGCGCCGGCCGGCTCCCCACGCGGGCAGACGGACCCGGCCCCCGGACGGGCCGGCAGCGTGGGCGCCACCGCCGGCAGGCGTCCGGGCCTGCCCCGGCCCGCGACGCGTACGGATCTGTTGCGCGAGCTGTTCGCCGAGGTCCTGGGGAGCGGCCCGGTGGCCGCCGACGACAACTTCTTCGCCCTGGGTGGCCATTCGCTGCTCGCCACCCGGCTGCTCAACCGCGTCAAGGACGACTTCGGTGTCGAGGTCCCGCTGAAGTCCCTGTTCGACCAGCCCACACCGGCAGGGCTGGCGGGGTGCCTCGACGCGGGTCGTGCGGCCCGCCCCACGCTGCGGGCACGCCGTCACGAGGACGGTCCGGCCGCCTGAACGACAACAGAGCGAAGGCGCTCCCGGCCCGCACCGAGAGCGCCTTCGCTCTGTCTCACTGGCCCTGGGCCGGACTTGGGTTCAGGCGTCCACGCCGACGACGCCCAGGTCCGACAGCCGAACGTCCGGATCGTCGACGATCGCCCGGAGGACGGCCTCGTACTCGGCGACGGCCGACACGACGGTCGCGCGCTCATAGAGCCGCACGGGGAACTCGAAGGTCCCGGTGACACCGGCGGGCGCACCGCCGTCGTCGAGCCGCTCGGTCAGCGTCACGTCCAGATCCAGCTTGGCGGTGACACCGCGCAGGGGCAGTGGCTCGACCACGAGACCGGGCGCCGCGAAGGCGACCGGCGCATGGTGCTCAAGGGCGAGCCCCACCTGGAACAGCGGGTTCCGGGAGACGGCACGCGGCGGATTCAGCTCCTGGACGACATGGTCGAAGGGGACGTCCTGGTGCCCGAGGGCGGCGAGGTCGGTGTCGCCCACCCGCTTGAGGAACTCGCGGAAGGGGACGTCCCGCGACAGGTCCGTGCGCAGCACGACGGTGTTCGTGAGGAACCCGACCAGATCGTCGAGAACCTCGTCCACCCGCCCCGCGACCGCCGTGCCGACGGGGATGTCGCTTCCCGCGCCGAGGCGGGCCAGCGTGACGGCGAACCCGGCGTGCAACACCATGAAGAGGGTCGTGCCCGTCTCCCGCGCGAGATTCGCCAGGCCTCGGTGCAGCTCCGCCGGCAGGGAGACCGCGACGGTGTCGCTCGACACGTCCGGCACGCTCGGCCTCGGGCGATCGGGCGGAAGCGTCACTTCGTGCGGCAGCCCCGCGAGCGTGTCCCTCCAGTGCCGCAGTTGCCGCGCCGCCAAGGAGTCCTCGTCGGCCGCGTCGCCGAGCGCGTCCAGCTGCCACAGGGTGTAGTCCGCGTACTGCAGGGGCTCGGTCGGCGACCACTCGGGAGCGTGGCCGGCACGGCGGGCGGCGTAGGCGGCCCCGAGGTCCCGCAGCAGCGGCTCCAGCGACCAGCCGTCACACACGATGTGGTGCATCACCAGGAGCAGTACGTGGTCGTCCGCACCGAGCTCGACGAGATGCGCGCGGATCAGGGGGCCTTCGGCCAGATCGAAGGCATGGGCATAGCACGCCGTCAGCAGTTCGGGCAGCTCCGTCCCGGAGCAGTCGTCCCTCCGCAGCTCGACGTGCGCCGCGTCCGGTGACAGCAGGTACTGGAACGGCTCGCCCTCGTCGTCCGGGAAGACCGTGCGCAACGCCTCGTGCCGGGTGACCACATCGTCCAGCGCGTGCCGGAGCGCGGTCGCGTCCAGGTCGCCCCGCAGCCGCAGGGTGACGGCGACGTTGTAGGACGCGTCGGGACCGTGGATCTGGTCGAGCATCCACAGCCGCAGCTGGGCCGGAGAGAGCGGAACACGCTCCGGGCGCGGCGTGACACGACGTGGTGCGCCCGCGGCGCCCTGGGCGGACTGCCGGATCAGGGCGTCGAGACCGGCGGGTGTGGGCGCCCGGAACACCGCGCCCAGCTCGAGATCGGTCCCGAACAGCATCCGGATCCGGGCGACCACCCGCACCGCGAGGAGCGACTGACCACCGATGTCGAAGAAGTTGTCGTGCACGCCGACCGACGGGACGCCCAGGACGTCGGCGAAGACGCCGCACAGGATCTCCTGGCGCGCCGTGCGCCGGGTACGCGGCCCAGGCCCGGCGGAGCCCGGGGCGTACCCGTCGGAGAAGGCGTCGGCACCGCCGCGCGGCGGGAACTCGATCAGGCCGTCGGTCCTGAGGCGCGCCAGATGGCCGGTGGGGTGGGGCGAGCCGTCGACGACGGTGTGCAGTTCACCGAGGACACCCAGCGGGGCGAGCCTGCCGGTGGAGTCCAGGACACGAAGAGCACGGGGGAGCGCGCCGCCCGGGGCGTGGCGCAGGCGCAACCTCGGATGGTCCGCCAGCAAGGGCGTGAGGACGTCGGGCGCGGGGAGTTCACCGGTGACCGTGACAAGACGCAGGCCGTCGAAGAGCGAGGGGTCCTTGGCGAGCAGCACGGTGAGCGTCGGCGTGGCAAGCGCCAGCGCGCCGACGTCATGGGCCCGCACGAGGTCGGCGATGTGCGCGGGATCGGCTTCGGGACCCGCCAGCACGGTGACGTCGTCCGGCCGTGCGAGCCACCAGGGACGGTCCTCCCGCACGTCGGTGCGGGACGGGTCGAGGAGCAGGACGCCGCCGTCGAGCCCGTCGTGAGCCGGCTGTTGCGGGCCGGACTCCCCGGTGAGGAACGGACGTTCCCAGCCGAGCACGAGGTCGGGGCGGGACACGCGCGCGTCGGGGTCGTCCGCCAGGGCCGCGAGAAGGAGGCCGAGCCGCTGCGAGAGGGCGGTGGCCGATCGTTCGTCCCAGAGGTCGGCGGCGTAGACGAGATGTCCCCGGATGCCGGCGGGCTCGCCGTCCGCGTCCCAGGTCTCCGACAGGTCGAAGTACAGGTCGAACTTGGCGGAATGGAGCTCGACGGCCTCCGACTTCTGCATCCGCACCGACAGGCCGGGCATCTCCGGCTCGGCGGGCTCGTGGCTCTGGACGGCGAGGACGGTCTGGAACAGCGGGTGGCGACCGGCCCGGCGCGGCGGGCCCACGGCGTGGACGACGTCCTCGAAGGGGACGTCCTGGTGGTCGAACGCGTTCAGGTCGAAGTCCCGTACGCGCTTGATGAGTTCACGGAACGACGGATCGCCGGAGACGTCGGTGCGCAGCGCGAGGGTGTTGACGAAGAAGCCGACCAGATCGTTGAGGGCCTCGTCCGCGCGTCCCGCGGTCACCGTGCCGACGGCGATGTCGTCGCCGGCGCCCAGACGGTGCAACAGCGCGGCCAGGGCCGCGTGGACCACCATGAACAGAGTGCCGCCGCACTCGCGGCCGAGCGAGCGCAGTCGCCGGTGCAGGCCTGCGTCCACGACGAAGGGCACGGCGCCGCCCCGGTTGCCGGGTGTCGACGGCCGTTCCCGGTCGACGGGCAGCGGGAGTTCGGCCGGCAGGCCCGCGAGCGCCTCGCGCCAGAAGTCCAGCTGGGCGGACACGAGCGACGACGGGTCGTCGGCCGACCCGAGCACATCGCGCTGCCACACGGCGAAGTCGGCGAACTGCACCGGAAGCGGCTCCCACGAGGGCGCCCTCCCGGCGCTGCGCGCCGTGTACGCCTGCGCCAGATCACGCATCAGCGGCCGGACCGACCACCCGTCGACCACGATGTGGTGGAACACCATCTGCAGGACGAACCGGCTCTCCGCCGACCTGAACAGCACGGCCCTGACCGGCGCCGCCCGTGTCAGGTCGAAGACGTGCCGGGCGCTCTCGTCGCTGAGGGCGGCCGCGCCGTCGGGCAGGTCTACGACCTCGAGCCGGCTGCCCTCGGCGTCCGCGGGCGCGATCAGCTGCCGCGGCACGCCGTCCACCTCGGGAAAGCTCGTCCGTAGCCCCTCGTGCCGCGCGAGCACGTCCGAGAAGGCCGCGTCCAGTGCCCCGACGTCCAACGGCCCCTCGATCGCGGCCTGCACGACGATGTTGTACGTCCACCCCGTCCGCTCGAAGCGGTCCAGGAGCCACAGCCGATGCTGGCCGAACGAAACTGGAATCACGGCTCTCCCTCAGGCGTCTGACCGGGACGCTAGAGGTGAAACGCGCCGGGCACCGGCACTCCGTGCGGCACTCCCGAGGCATTCCCGCGCGGGATCGGGAGAAGGGGAGCGGGAGGGGAAGGGGAAGGCGAGGGGGAGCATCAGGCCCGGGGGAGGGAAGCGGAGCGAACTGCCGCCCGGCCGCCGCCGACGCTGCCGATACCGCAGCGCCGCTTCTCCTACGCTCGTGACGCAGCGTACGCGGTCGACGCGGCTCGACACATGCAAGGTGGGGATCCAGTGGGCGCTCTAATCCATGACGCGGACGGCGAGTTCCTCGCCCGGGACAACGGCCGCGGAAGGCGGTGCCTCGCCCTCACGCCGGAGGCGGGCGTGCCGGCTCCGGCCGGGAGGTAGTCCGCCGTGACCGGTGCGTACACGATCCTCGCCCTGGAGTTCCGGGGCGTCGGTGACCGGGCCGACTTCGGGTTCCTGGCCCGCGAGGCCGACGCGGTCGACCTCGTGCGGGTCGACCCGCTCGTGCACCACGTCGAGCGCCCCCTCGACCTCGCGGAGCAGGCACGTCTGCTGGCAGCGGCATCGCCCGCCGCGCCCGGGCTGATCCTGTCGTACTGCGGCACCGCGGCCCTCGCGCTGCATGTGGCCGAGCTGACCGGCGCGCCCTCGATGCTGGTGGACCCGTATCCCGTGACGGCCGACGACATGCGCCGCGACTTCACCGCTCTCTGCGTCTCGGCGGGCCTCGATCCGACCGGCCTGGTGGACCCCGTGGCCGACCCCGACCCCGACCCGGACCGCTGGGCCGAGGAGCTGGACCGGGCCCGAGACGACATGGCCGTAGCTCACGGCGGCGACGAGGTGGCCTACGAACTGGTCGACGACATGCTCGACCGCTATCGCGCCTGGCTGCGCTTTCTGCAGGCCAGCAGGACGGCCGCGCCCGCCGCGCCCGGCGGGGCGGTCACCGCGGTCACGGCCCGGACGGACCCGCGGCTCGGCCTTCTCCTCGCCGACAACGACGTCGCACAGGTGCACCGGGTGGCCGACGGGGCCGGGATGCTCGACTCCCCGGAAGTCCGCGGCCTGCTGGCCGCCGCCGTCGAGCGACACCGCCCGGCGAGCCCCGCCCCGTGCGACCCGGCAGCTGTCGCACCCCATGAAGGAAGTTGAGCCCATGCAGCGTGTACCGGTCGGTGAAGCGACCGCCGGCGAAGCCGGTCGCGTCGACGCCGTCGCGGCCACCCCCGACGAGGCAGGTGCCCCCCTCCCGCGGCAGGCGGACACCTTGCACGCCCTGATCGAGGCGACCGCCGCGCGGGTCCCTGACGCGATCGCCGTCGTCGCCGCGGGCCGGTCGCTCACCTACGCCGAACTCGTCGCACGGGCCCGCCGGCTGGGCGAGGCGCTGCGGCGCGCCGGGGCAGCACCGGACGGGTTCGTCGGCGTCACCGTCGACCGCTCGGCCGACAGCGTCGTCGCCCTCCTGGGCACGCTGTTCTCCGGGGCCGCCCACATCCCCCTCGCCGTGGACCTGCCCGAGGACCGCGTCCGGCTCATGGCGTCCGACGCCGCGCTGAAGCTCGTCACCGGTGTCGACCCGGCGATCAGCCGGGCCGTCGGCGCGCGGTTCGTGCCCCTCGACGCCCCGGAGCGGCCCGCCACCGAGGCCACCGACGCGGCCCCCCGGCGGGATGCCCACCCCGACCAGGCGGCGTACGCGATCTTCACCTCGGGTTCGACCGGCCGCCCCAAGGGTGTCGTCGTCTCCCATCGCTCCGTGGTGGGCTCGACCCTGGCGCGCTTCGGCGTCTACCCCGAGCCGGCGGCGTACGCGGTGCTCGCTCCGCTGACCATCGACGCCGCCGCGGCCGGCCTCTACTTCACGCTCGCCGCGGGCGGCCGGGTGGTGCTCCCGGACGAGGAGGAGATCCGCGATCCGCAACTCCTCGCCGACCTGATCGTCGACGCGCGGGTGAGCCACCTGGACGGGCTGCCCTCCCAGTACGCCGCGCTGCTGCGCTTCCAGCCCGAGGCCGCGGCGGGGCTGCGCTGCGTCATCGTGGGCGGCGAGGCGTTGCCGTATCCACTGGCGCGACAGCATGTGGACGCGCTCCCCGGCGTAGAACTGCACAACGAGTACGGTCCGACCGAAAGCACCGTGTGGGCCACCACCCACCGGTGCACGGACGCCGACACCGGCCCGCACGTCCCGATCGGCACGGCCGTCGCGGGGCTGCGCGCCGAGGTCCTGACCGACCGGCTGCGGCCGGCCGCGCCCGGTGAGGTCGGCGAGATCTGGCTGTCGGGCCCGGGCCTCGCACGCGGCTACCTCAACCGCGCCGCGCTGACCGCGGAGCGCTTCACCGCCCACCCCGACCCGCGCAGGCCCGGTGAACGCATGTACCGGACCGGTGACCTGGGGCACGTCGACGAGGCCGGGGAGATCGTCTACCACGGCCGCTCCGATCACCTGGTCAAGGTGCGGGGCCACCGGGTCGAACTCGGTGAGATCGAGGCCCGGCTCCTGGAACACCCGGACGTGCGCGACGTGGTGGTGGTTCCGCACTCCGGCGTCACCGGCGTCCGGCTGGTCGCCGTGACGGTTCTCGCCGCCGAAGCCGACGTCACCGCACGGCAGTTGACGTCGTTCGCGGCGCGCCGCCTGCCGGCCTACATGCTGCCCGTCCTGTGGCGCCGGACCGACGCGCTGCCGGTGGCGGCCGGCGGCAAGGTCGACCGGCTGCGGCTGCGGGCCGAGGCGACCACGGTGGGCTCGGCGCTGCCGGTGTGACCCATCGACCGACCACACCCGGGCGAGGCGCACCGGAGCCCGCCGGGACAAGTACGAGGAAGCGGAGGTCCGGCACCATGAACGACCGTGCCGACGAAGTGAATCAGATACGGCAGGACGGCCCCGGGACGAGCGAGGCGGGCGACGTGTCCGCCCTCGTGCTGTCCCTCGCGGGCGAACTGCTCGAACGCACCGACGTCACCCTCGACGAGGACTTCTTCTCCGGCGGCGGCGACAGCGTCCTGGCGATGCACCTGGTCGGCCACCTGGCTCGCAGGACCGGCGTCCGGGTACGGGTGTCGCTGCTCTTCCATCACCCGGTGCTGCGGGACTTCGTCGCGCAGGTCGAGCAGCTGCGTGCGAGCGCCGACACCGGCACGGCCGCCGGTACCACGTCGGCCGGGTCGCTCGCCGCCGCCCTGAGCGCGAGGAGCTCCGCCGGTGCGTCGTGATCTCGCACCGGACCAGGCGGCGCTGGTCGCCGAGGTCGACGAGGTGCTCGACTCCCTCGGGCCGGACGCGGACGTCCACGAGTCGTTCGCCGCCCTCGGCGACAGACGCCTGATCGCCGTGCACTACCCGGCCGCGTACGGTGGCCGAGATCTGTCCCTCGCCCATCACGCGGCGGTGTCGGAACGCATCGGACTGCGCGGCCTGCCGGACGTGGCCCACCTGATCACCGTCCAGGGCGTCGGCTGCCCCCTGCTCATGTTCGGTACGGACGCACAGCGCCGGCACTGGCTGCCCCGGATTGCCTCCGGGCGCCTGCTCGCCAGCCTGCTGCTGTCCGAGCGCGACGCCGGCAGCGATCTGACCCTCATCACCACCAGCGCACAGCCCGACGGCGACGGCTGGGTGATCAGCGGCCGCAAGACCTGGAGTCTGCTCACCCCCTGGTCGCGGATCGCGCTCTGCTCGGTCCGTACCAGCCGCGCGCACAGCCGCTACAACGGAATCTCGCTGTTCCTGGTCGACCTGACCCAGCCGGGCGTACACATCGAACCGACCCCGCGCGCGGCCGGTGAGCCCTACTACACGGTGACCCTGAACGACGTACGTGTGCACCGCGACGCGCTCGTCGGCGAGCTGCACAAGGGGTGGGCACTGCTGCCCACGGTGATCGGTTTCGAGCGCGGCGGTTTCGACTACCTCACCCGCGCCCAGAACTGGCTGGCCGCGGCCGAGGCGGAGTTCGCCGCCCTGCCGGCCGACGAACAGCGCGACGCGGCCGGTGGCTTCGCCCGGTGCGAGTTCCTGGTGGAGAGCGCCCGGGCACTCGCCTATCACGCGGCCGGCACCGCCGACGGCCTGGAGACCGAAGAAATCGTCACCTCCTACGCCAAACTCTCCAGTGGTCTGGCCGCTCAGGCGCTGACGCGCTGGGCCACCGAGGAGTTGCTGTCCCGTCCGGTGGCCGCGGACGCCGACGGTCACCGCGCCGTGCTGCGCGCGGCCGTGGCCGAGGCCCCGGAGCTGACGGTGTCCGGCGGTGCGCAGGAACTCCAACTCGACCTCATCGCGGGTGAACTCATGATCGGCAGGACCATCCGGTGAACCTCGAACTGGACGCCGTACAGCACCAGTTGATCGACGCCGTCGCCAAGAGCGACGCGGCGGCACCCACGCAGGCCTCGGGCTGGGACGTGTTCGACACCGTCGGTCTGTCCGTGCTGCTCGCCCCGGAACCCGGTACCCGGCCGCTGCTCGGCACCCTCGAATGGTGCCTGGTCATGGAGGAGTTGGGGGTGGGGGTGCGCTCCCACGCGCTGGTGCGGTCGGTGCACGCGTTCCTCGACGTGTACGTGGCCCAAGGGCGCGACGCCTCCGCCGCGGAGGCGTTCCGGGCCTGGACCGAGGAGCGGGGCACGGCGTCGCGCGGCGACGAGCCGCTCCTTCGCCGGGCGACCGACGGCGTGTGGCGGCTCACCGCGCCGTGCCCTGCGGCGTTCGCCGCGCTGTCAGCCGAGATCACCCTCGACCCCCTGGAAGCGGAGGCGGTGAACGACCGCGGGCTGCTGCTCGTCGCCGCGTACGCGTGTGGAGTGGCACGGCGCTGCCTCGAAGCGGCACAGGAGCGGGCCGGCAGCCGGGTGGTGGCGGGCCGGCGCCTGGTGGAGCATCAAGGCACCGGGCATCGCATCGCGCGTGGGGCTGTCGACCTGACCCTCGCACGCGCCGGGCTGTGGCGGGCGGCGCAGCGGGAGGACGACGGCGAGCGCGCCGGGCACCGGGCTCCCGCAGCCGCGGCGGCCTGTGTGTCGGCCGCTCTGGACTGCGCCCATGCGGTCGTGCAGGTGTTCGGCGCGGCCGGGACGAGCGATCCGTATGTCATCGAGCTGTTCCGCACGGCCTGCTCACTGCCGGCGGTGAGCGGCTCGCCGCGCGCCCTGTGGACGGCGGCCGGCACGCGCAGGATGGCCGGCCTGCTCTGACACGGCGACGAACAGCAGACGGCACAGACGGCCGATGCGTCGGGGAGACCCCCGTCGCACCGGCCGTCCGCATGCCGGACCCACGCATGACGCCTTACGGCTCACGCCTCCCGGCTCACACGCCGGGTCAACGGCGCCGGGGCCTTGGGCGCCTCGGCCACGCAGGCCGCGAGGCCGGCGACGGTGGGGGCGGCGAAGACGTCCGAGACGGAGATCTTCACCCCGAGGCGGGCGCGGATCTTGGCGGCCAGGCGGATGGCGAGCTGCGAGTGCCCGCCGAGGTGGAAGAAGTCGTCGTCCGCGCCGATGTCCTGCGGCGTCAGCTCCAGTATCTCGGCGAAGAGGTCACGGAGCACGGCCGCCGTGTCGGCGGTGGGGAGCGGGCTGGTCATGACGATTCACTGTCCTGAGGTCGTAGTCGGGTGGGACGGGGTGCCGTCCCGGGGTCCGGGGGCGAGCGCGGCCGGTGTCATGTGCCGCCACACGAGGGGGGTCAGCACGCACATCGCGGCGAAAGCCACCCAGAACGGCCCGGTGACCCCGAGGGCGCGGGCGACGAAACCCCCGAGGACCGCGCCGATGGCGTAGCCGCCCATGCTGAACAGCAGGCAGACGCTGTTGATCCGGCCGAGCATCTCGGCCGGCGTGACCCGCTGCCGGAGCGTGACGCCGAGCACGCCCCAGATCGTGGCGTGCGCGCCGAAGACGACCAGCGTGACAGCCGCCACCCAGGGCAGCCGTGTCACGGCCAGGACGAGATGCGTCAGGGTCTCCGTGATCAGACCACACCTGAGGAGCACGGCCGAACCGAACCGGGCCTCCAGGCGGGCGACCGCGACGGTGCCCACCACGCCGCCCACGGCCGTGGCGGCCAGCAGGAAGCCGTAACCCACCTCGGTGAGGCCCAGGCGCTCGCGCGCGTACAGCACGTAGATGGCATAGGCGCCGCCGTAGGTCAGGTTCATGAGCCCCATGGTCACGGCCAGCGTGCGCAGCCCCCGGTGGTTCCACAGCCAGCGCAGCCCTTCGGCTATCTCGCCGCGGATGGATCCACGGCGGGTGGGCGTGGCCGCTCCGGTGGCCGCGCCGCCGGTCCCGCGGCGCGGCAGGCTGAGAACCAGCAGGGCGCCGAGGGCGAAACAGGCCGCGTCCACACCGAACGGGACGGCCGCCGCGACGGCGAACAGCCAGCCGCCCAGCGGCGGTCCCGCGAACTGGTTGCAGACCATGCGGATGCCCGAGAGCCCGGCGTTGGCCTTGGGCAGGTCACCGTCGGCGACCACGTTCGGCAACAGCGCCTGACCGGCGTTGTCCGAAAGGGTCGCGCCGACGCCGAGCAGGAACACGGCCGCGTAGACGATCGGGACGTCGGCCCATCCCTGCCACACCAGAAGGGCGAGCCCGCCCATCACCACGGCACGCATGACGCCCACCGCACCGACGACCACACGGCGGTCCACGCGGTCCACCAGGACACCACTGACGAGGGAGAACAGCAACCACGGCAACTGCTGGGCGAACACCGCCCCCGCGACGACAGCCGGGTCGGTGCTGATGCTCACCATGAGCAGCGGGCCGGCCGCGATCGTGACGCCGTCGCCCAGTGTGGACAGTCCGGTGGCGGACCACAGTCTGGCGAAGTCACCCTTGAAGAGGACAGTCATGAACAACAGATCCGATCCCGGTGAGCGAAATTCTCCCGAGCGATGCTAGGTTCCGCTCCCCGCCCGCACCGGCACTTCCGGAGGCACTTTCCGCGCTGCCGAAGCGGCGGTCGAGGGGCGGAACACAGGCGGACCGGAGGCAACTTCCCGGCAGTATGGGCGCGATCCTCCCGCCATGCCTCCACACCGCTTTCGGTAGTTGCATCCTTGGACGCGATCCGCGCGGACCTGTGTGGCCGAAAGGAAGAACGGGCGATGGGCAACGAGGTTTTGGTGCTGAGCCGCGAGCAGGTGGCCGCCTGTCTGGCCGACCGTCACGCGGGAATCATGGCAGCGGTACGGTCGGCCTACGAGGCGCACGCGGCAGGCACGGCCATCGTGCCGTTCTCCGTGTTTCTCACCGATTCCTCGCGCCCCCGGGACCGCATCGTCGGCATGCCCGCGTATCTGAGGGACGACGAACGCGCGGGCATGAAGTGGATCTCGTCGTTTCCCGGCAACGTCGACTCCGGAAAGGACCGTGCCTCCTCCGTCATCGCCGTCAATTCCCTTGCAGATGGCCGGGTGACATCGCTGATGGAGGGTTCGGAGGTCAACTTCGCCCGTACCGGGGCGAGCGCCGCCCTCGCGGCGCGGACGCTGCACACGGAGGAGCGGCTCAGCACGCTCGGCGTCATCGGCTGCGGTCCGATCAATCTGGCCATTGTGCGCCATCTCCTCGCCGCGTACGGGGCGGAGTGCCGGATCCTGCTGTTCGACCTCGTCCAGGACCGCGCCCGCGCGTTCGCGGCCCAGGTGCGCGCGTTCTCGCCCGGCGCCGAGGTCGAGTCGGCCGAGTCGGCCGACGCCGTACTCGCCGCCGCACCCCTGGTGTCGATCGCCACCAACGCCCGCGACCCGCACATCGCGAGCATGTCCTCCTGCCCCGCAGGCGCCACGATTCTGCACATGTCGGTGCGCGACATCGACCCCGCGGAACTGGAGCGGCTCGACAACGTGGTGGACGACCCCGACCACGTCTGCCGGGTCAACACCTCGCTGCACCGGCTCGAACAGCAGCGGGGGCACCGGGACTTCATCCGCTGCACGCTGGGCGAGGTGCTGCTCGGACGCGCCGCGCCGCGCCGCGACCGGGATGAGGTGCTCGTCTACTCCCAGTTCGGCCTGGCGATGCTCGACATCGCGGTGGCGGCCCAGGTCCAGGAGACCGCGCAGGAGGCGGGTATCGGCACCTGGATCCCCGACTTCCACGGTGGGGGGCCCGCCACCGGGCGGCCTTCGGCGACCGAGGATGCCGCGAAGGCCGCCCCCGCGGGAGCCGGAGCCCCGCCCAAGAAGCGCTCGCCCGATGACAAGGCGCTGACGCAGTCCGCCCTCCTCTACCTGAAGCAGTCCTGCTGACAGGCGTCCGGGCGCGGGCCACGCCGAAGCCTCGCCGCGCGACAGGCCCTGTCACCAGGTGACGGGCAGTCGCAGCGGGAAGCGGCGGATCGACCATGTTCTCCACCAACTGGGCCAAGAGGAAGCGGTGTTGAATCGCGTCAGCGCCGCGATGATGCGTTCTTCCAGGGTGCTCTGGGTTTCACTCTCGCCGTCGGCCTGTGCGAGCCACTGCCGGGAGGTGGTGTGGGTGTGTTCCTTCCAGGCCATCGCGACGGTGTGTGCGGCTCGAACTGCGGCCACCGCCGTCAGTCCGCGCAAGGAGGCGGTGGCCTTGGGGAGGGACCCACCCCTTCATGCGCCCCGCTGTCCAGGTCCAGGTCGTCCGGGCTGCCCGTCACATCATCGAGCAGAATCTCTTGGATTGGCCGGAGCTCCTGCGCCGCTTGAGTGAATTGGACTGGAAGATTCTTCCGTGACCTAGTGCTAGAGATCTTTAACGGCTGAGGTTACGGCGGTTGAAAGTTGAGCCCGGTCTTGGGGATGAGGCCCTCGATGAGGCGGGGGCGGTACTGCATTCGTTTCAGCCGTGTCTCCACCAACGTGGTGAGCTGGTCGAGGCTGTGTTCGGTGAGGTTGGCCAGTGATCTCTTCAGGTGCGACCACACGCCCTCGACGGGGTTGAGCTCGGGAGCGTACGGCGGCAACTGGTAGACGGTCAGCCATAATCGGGCGGCGATCAGCTCGCGCATGCTGCGGCTGACATGCGTGTTCAGATTGTCCCAGACCAGCACGATCGGTCCGCCGAGCTGCTGGTGCGCGGCATCCAGCAGGCGGGCGCAGTCGGTCTCGGTGAAACTCTTGCGCCGGCCCTTGGCGGGGCCACGGCCGAGGTGGATGCGGTAGATCAGCCGGGGCCGCTGGCCGGCTTTGGTGCAGATCAACGCCGCCATCGAGACACGTTTGGTGCCCGCGGCGGTGACCCGCACCACGGGGTGTGGCCCCGGCGGCCCCAGGTGCGGCCCTTGGGCGGCCTCAGGCCCTGGCCGGCTTCGTCCTCGAAGCAGAGCCAGGCGCCCAAGTCCGCCGCCCTCTTTTTATGACAGGCCACTGCTCGTCCTTCCAGGCGGCGATCTTCGCCTCGTCTCGCTCGGTGGCCTTGCGGGAAGGGACCTGCACGCTCCAGCCGATGCGGTGCAGCAGCAGGTCCAGCCCGGCCAGGGTGTACTCGACACCGAACCGGCGGCGCACGATCTCGGCGATTCGGGCCAGCGTCCAGCATTGGTCACTCCAGCCGGAGGCGGCCGGGCCGGCGTCCAACACCGTCTGCAGAACCCGCAGTTGCCCCGCGTTGAGCTTGCAGCGGGCGCCACCGGCGCCCTTGGAGACCAGAGCCTGCCGGCCGCCCGAAGCCAACGCCCGCCGCCAGCGGTTCGCCGACATCCGGGTCACCCTGAACCGCCGGGCCACCTCCCTGTCACTGGCCCCGGCCTCGATCAGCTCAGCGGCAGCGAGCCGGACTTGCTCACGCCGAGCCTGGAACACCTACACCTGGAAGCCGGCGCTGGCCAAGGCCGGCATCATTCCTCCGCGCTCTAAGGGGGCGAAGAAGTGGCAGTGGGAGGCGGCGCCGAAGGACGGCTTCCATGTGCTGCGGCATACGTACGCCTCGATCATGCTGGAGGCAGGGGAGTCCGTGGTGACATTGGCACGATGGCTCGGGCACTCCTCTCCGGCTGTCACGCTTGGTTACTATGCTCACTTCATGCCGGAGGCCGGAAGTAAGGGGCGCACCGCCATTGACGGACTGCTGGGGAGGCAGGGAGACGAGCATGCCAGTCGAAACTCCCCAGATTCTCCCCAGGGCTGATCGGGAAGGTTTCCCCGGAATGCACCGTGCCGGGGCTGGCCATGGAATGTAAGATAAACGAGCAGTGGGGCCTTGGAAGATGATGAGAGAGGTTACCGCAACCCGCTACATCGCACCCCTGAGGTCCGGCGGCTCCGTCCCCGGCGTGGTCGAGGCCGACGACCTCGGCACCTACGTCGTGAAGTTCACCGGTTCGGCACAGGGCCACAAGGCGCTGGTCGCCGAGGTGATCGTCGGTGAACTCGCCCGGGCGCTCGGCCTGCGCTTCCCCGAACTGGTCCTCGTGCACTTCGACCCGGGCATCGCCGCCGGCGAGCCGCACCAGGAGGTGCGCGATCTGCACGAATCCAGCGCGGGCGTGAATCTGGGGATGGACTACCTGCCGGGGGCGAAGGACTTCACCCCGGAGATCGCGAAGAGCTTCCCCGTGGACGCCCTGGAGGCCGGCCGGATCGTCTGGCTCGACGCCCTGACCGCCAACGTGGACCGTACGGTGCACAGCTCCAACCTGATGGTCTGGCCGACGTTCGGCACCGCGCCCGCCCGCCTGTGGCTCATCGACCACGGTGCCGCCCTCGTCTTCCACCACCGCTGGGACACCACGACCCCGGGCAAGAAGTACGACTTCCGTCACCACGCCCTCGGGCACTACGGCCCCGACGTCCGGGCCGCCGACGCCGAACTGGCCCCACGCGTGAGCGAGGAGCTGCTGCGGGGCGTCGTCGCCGAGGTGCCGGACCCCTGGCTGGCCGAGGACGCCGGGTTCGCCACGCCCGACGACGTCCGCGCGGCCTACGTCGACTACCTCCTCGCGCGCGTACGGCTGTCCCAGGAGTGGCTGCCCACCGACTTCCCGAGCCGTGCGGAACTCGCGGCCGAGGAGGCCGCCCGTGCGGCGAAGTCCCAGCAGGGCCGCCCGGACTGGCTCAAGCGGGTCCCCGACCTGCACGGCAAGCCGGCGGCGGAACAGGATTGGTCGGTGCACCTCGGATGACCCACCGCGTCCAGATCGAGTACTGCACCCAGTGCCGCTGGCTGCCGCGTGCCGCCTGGCTGGCGCAGGAGCTGCTCACCACCTTCGAGACCGAGCTGACCGAGCTGTCGCTCAAGCCCGGCACCGGGGGCGTCTTCGTCGTCCGGGTGGACGACGAGGTCGTCTGGGACCGGCGCGAACAGGGCTTCCCGGAGCCCACGGCGGTCAAGCGCCTCGTCCGCGACCTCGTGGCCCCGGGGAAGCCGCTGGGCCACTCGGACAGGGCCGCCGAGTGACATC
Organism: Streptomyces sp. NPDC044064; assembly: GCF_056434245.1. Lineage (NCBI taxonomy): Bacteria > Bacillati > Actinomycetota > Actinomycetes > Kitasatosporales > Streptomycetaceae > Streptomyces > Streptomyces sp. NPDC044064. The sequence goes on along the minus strand of NZ_JBWKFN010000026.1, from coordinate 118,045 downwards.
GGCCCGGCCGAGGACCGGCTTACCGGCTCGGCCGGTGACCGGCTTATCGGCCCGACCGGCGTCCGGCGCCCGGTGAAGGGCACCCGGAGGACGAGCCTCGACCTCACGTCGCTGCTGCTCGGACTGGTCTTCGGTGTCGGCACCAACCTCCTCACGGCGGACCCGGACGGCTGGTGGGGACGCCTACTGGGTGGACACCCCTGAGACGCTCGCCGTAGGACGCTTCGACGCTCCCGGGTTCCGGTCCGCCACGGGCGCGGCCGGCCCCTTCGGGGACCGGGTGTTCGGGCTGTCACCGGACGGCTGGCGCGCCGCCGCCCAGCTGGCCGGCACAGGCGTCGACATCATCGACTTCACGCCTGTGCCGCAGGGGCGGCTCGCGCAGGTGCGTCACTCCTGCGAGGCGCCGCCGGTCAAGGCGCTGGCGTGGTCGCCCGACTGCTCCCTCCTCGCGCTGTTCTCCTGGAACGAGCTGCACGTCGTAAGGCTGCCGGACGGGGAGGCGGCCTGGCGGATCGTCAGGGGGGACGGCGAACTCCCTGGCACGACCTCGTGGTTCGCCTGGGCCCCGGACGGCGGCAGAGCCGCGGAGGTGTCCGGCCGTACCGTACGGATCAGGGCAGCCCGGGACGGCACCGTCCTGGACGAGTGGGACGCCGGCGTGGAAGCCGGCGGTGTCTTCTGGTCGCCGGACGGAGAGACGGTGGCCGTGGCGGTGCCCGACGCCGGCCGGGGGGGGCGAGCGCGGCGATCACGGTGTGGCGGGTCGACGGCCACACGCTGCTGCGCCGCCTGCGTGTCCCCTGGGGCGCCGAGGAGATCGCCTGGCGCGCCGACAGCACCTGCTTCGCCTGGCGGTCGCCGTTCAGCGGTGTGTGGATCGGTGATCCCGGCTCGTGGCGTCCCCGGCCGCTGCCGAACGGCATCCTGCGCAGCGCCTCCTCGGACGGCGGGCGCGTGGCGGCCGTCGTGGAGGGAGGCGACGCCGTGTACCTCACGGAGCCCGACGCCGCATCGAGAAGGGCCGTGGCGGCCCGGGACCCGAAGCCCGTGTCGGTGGCCTGGCAGCCCGGCGCGGAGCGGCTGGCCGTGTCCTTCCCCGGCGGCCGGGTGGAGATCGTGGACCCCGCCTCGGGCCGCGGTACCGCCGTGATGTCCACGGCGTACGACATGGTGGACCGGGTCCTGTGGTCCCCGGACGGTTCGCTCCTCGCCACGGTCAGCCATGACTTCGTCACGGTCACCCACCGCGTCGAGGTCTGGGATCCCGTGACCGGGAGCCGCCTCGCGGTGACCGAGGAGATCGAGCGCGGGACCGGCGTGCTGGCCTGGAGCGCCGACGGCCGGCATCTGGTCACTGCCGAGAAGGAGGGCCCCCTGGTGGTCCGGGACGCCTCGACCGGCCGTCGGCTGCTCGGCATCCCCGTGGGCGAGGGGGGCACCGCCGGCGCGGCCTGCTGGTCGCCCGACGGACGTCGGCTCGCCTTCCTCGACGGGGAGTCGGCCGTACGGATCTGCGGTGCAGGCGACGGTGCACCCCTGGTGCGCTCCGCCGCCACCTACGGGAAGGCCGCCGTACTCCTGTGGTCCCCCGACGGACGCCTGCTCGCGACCGCGGGGGACGGGTGGGTCGCCTTCTGGCGGGCCGGGACGGGGGAGTGCCAGGCGGTGTCCCGGCTGGAGTGCCGGGTGCCGCTGGACGCCCGCTGGTCCGGCGACGGCCGCGCGTTCGCCGTCGTCGGCGAGGACCACCGCCGCTACACCTGGTCGCTGCCCGACGGTACGGACGCCCGGCGGTGCGAAGCACTCCTGGAGCGGTCGGCGGACGAGCTGCGCGCGCTGACCGCCGAGGAGCGCCGCCGGTACGGGCTGTCCGTGTGAACGCCCCCGGCGCCGGGTGGTGCCGGGGGCGTGGGCGGGGTCAGCCGCGCAGCTGCTCGTACGCCGGCAGGGTGAGGAAGTCGGCGTAGTTGTCGTCGAGGGACACCTGGAGCAGCAGGTCGTGGGCCTCCTGCCAGTGGCCGGCCGCGAAGGCCTCCTCGCCGATCTCCTTGCGGATGGAGTCCAGTTCCTCGGAGGCGACCTTGCGGGCCAGCTCCGGGGTGGCCCTGTCGCCGTTCTCGAACTCGACGCCCGCGTTGATCCACTGCCAGATCTGGGAGCGGGAGATCTCGGCGGTGGCCGCGTCCTCCATCAGGTTGAAGATGGCGACCGCGCCGAGGCCGCGCAGCCAGGCCTCGATGTACCGGATGCCGACCTGGACGGCGTTGACGAGCCCGTTGTAGGTCGGCTTCGCGGCCAGCGAGTCGATCGCGATCAGGTCGGCCGCCTCGACGTGGACGTCCTCGCGCAGCCGGTCCTTCTGGTTCGGCCGGTCGCCGAGGACCCGGTCGAAGGACTCCATGGCGATCGGGACCAGGTCCGGGTGGGCGACCCAGGAGCCGTCGAAGCCGTCGTTCGCCTCGCGGTCCTTGTCGGCGCGGACCTTCTCGAAGGCCACCTTGTTGACCTCGGCGTCCCGGCGGGAGGGGATGAAGGCCGCCATGCCGCCGATGGCGTGCGCGCCGCGCTTGTGGCAGGTGCGGACGAGGAGTTCGGTGTACGCCCGCATGAACGGGGCGGTCATCGTCACCGCGTTGCGGTCCGGCAGGACGAACTTCGGCCCGCCGTCACGGAAGTTCTTCACGATGGAGAACAGGTAGTCCCAGCGGCCGGCGTTCAGCCCGGAGGCGTGGTCGCGCAGTTCGTAGAGGATCTCCTCCATCTCGTACGCCGCCGTGATCGTCTCGATCAGGACGGTGGCGCGGACGGTGCCCTGCGGGATGCCGAGGTAGTCCTGCGCGAAGACGAACACCTCGTTCCACAGGCGGGCCTCGAGATGCGACTCGGTCTTGGGCAGGTAGAAGTACGGGCCCTTGCCGAGGTCCAGCAGGCGCTGGGCGTTGTGGAAGAAGTACAGGCCGAAGTCGACGAAGGCGCCGGGGACCGGCTTGCCGTCGGCGCCGACGAGGTGGCGTTCGTTCAGGTGCCAGCCGCGCGGGCGCATGACGACGGTCGCCAGCTCCTCGTCGGGGCGCAGGGCGTACGACTTGCCGGTGCGCTCGTCCGTGAAGTCGATGTCGCGGCTGTAGGCGTCGCTCAGGTTGACCTGGCCGAGGATCACGTTCTCCCAGGTGGGAGCGGAGGCGTCCTCGAAGTCGGCGAGCCAGATCCGGGCGCCGGAGTTGAGCGCGTTGATGGTCATCTTGCGGTCGGTGGGGCCGGTGATCTCGACGCGCCGGTCGTTCAGCGCGGCCGGGGCCGGGGCGACCCGCCAGGAGTCGTCCGCGCGGACGGCGGCCGTCTCCGGGAGGAAGTCGAGCGTGGAGGTGCGGGCGATCTCGGCGCGGCGCTCCGCACGGCGGGCGAGGAGTTCGTCACGGCGCGGGGTGAACCGCCGGTGCAGCTCCGCCACGAAGGCGAGCGCCGCGTCGGTGAGGACCTCCTCCTGCCGGGGCAGGGGCTCGGCGTCGACGATGGCCAGCGGGGACGGCGCTGGTGCGGACATGAGCTGTCACTTCCTTCAGCGGTGGCACCGGGTGCCTAGTGGCACGAATAGGACAGTGAGCGCCCACTGTGCGGTCGGACGCTTCTGAGCAGTGGATAGTAGTTTCCTCATCGTGGAACTTCAATGGTTTGTTGATGTCGAGATTCTCTGAGTCGAGGCAAGGTGGCGCTCGGTGCCACCCCGTTCACTCAAGGTGGCTCAGGTCGGCCTCCGTGTCGATGTCGTACGGTTCGGCCACGTCCGCGCACTCCACGAGGCGGACCGCCGAGGCGTGTTCCTTCAGGTAGGCGCGCGCGCCGCGGTCGCCGGTGGCGGCCGCCGCGATGCCCGCCCAGTGGGCCGCGCCGAAGAGCACCGGATGCCCGCGTACGCCGTCGTAGGCGGCCGAGACCAGCGAGGCGTCGCCCTCGTACGCGCCGAGTACCCGGGCCACCGCGTCCGGCCCGATCCCCGGCTGGTCGACCAGGCTCACCAGGGCCGCGCGCACGCCCGTACCGGCGAGCGAGCCGAGTCCGGCGCGCAGGGAGGAGCCCATGCCCTCGGCCCAGTCGGGGTTGTCGACCAGCACGCAGCCGCTCAGCTCGGCCCGCTCCCGGACGTCGTCCGCCCGCGCGCCGAGGACGACGTGGATCCGGTCGCATCCGGCCGCACGCAGCACCCCGGCCGCGTGTTCGACCAGGGGGCGCCCCCGGTGCTCCAGCAGCGCCTTGGGCCGCCCGCCGAGCCGTCTGCCGCCACCCGCCGCGAGCAGCAGCCCGGCGATCTCCTCACGATGGTCCCGCTTGTCCGTCATGCGTCCTGCATACCTGACGCGGACCACGGGAGCCGGTTCCCTTGGGCTGAATTTCGGTCCGCGCTGTGGCGCCGCGGGACGGCGTGGCGTTTACTGACCCGCGCACGACGGCGTGCCAGGGGGAGGGCTGTGTTGCAGAGCTTGGGGCAGAGGTCAGTGACCGGCAGCGACGAGGATCCGAGGGTGGCGGAACTGCGGACCGCGGTGTCCCGGCTGCGCCGCGAACTCGCCGTGCTCCCGTCCGAGTTCCCCGACCGGGGCATAGCCGAGGACGAGCTGGCCACCCTGGCCGCGATGGCCGGCGGCGGCATGCCGGAGATACCGCGCCTGCGCAGATCCCTGTTACTGATCGCCGGCGCGATCGGCTCGGTCAGCGCGCTGGCGCGCGGACTGTCGGGAGTGCGGTACGCGGTGGACCTGTTCGGGGAGCCGCCGCGCGACCGGCAGGGCGACTGAGCAGGCCCTCGCTCGAGCCTCGTCGACAACTGCCACGAAAGACGGCCGCAGCCTCTCTCTCAGGCTCCCGAACTGGCCAGCGCCTGGGAAAGCTCCACGGCGATGCCCTGCAGCACAGGCACGATCTTGTCCGTCGCCGCCTCCGTGACCCGCCCCGCAGGCCCGGAGATGGAGATCGCGGCCGCGGTGGGGGAGTCCGGCACGGGCACCGCGAGGCAGCGGACGCCGATCTCCTGCTCGTTGTCGTCCACGGCGTACCCCAGCCGCCGCACGTCCTCCAGCGCGGCCAGGAACCCGTCCGGCGTGGTGATGGTCTTCTCCGTCGCGGCCGGCATACCCGTACGGGCGAGCAGCGCACGCACCTCGTCGTCCGGCACGCCGGCCAGCAGCGCCTTGCCCACACCCGTCGAGTGCGGCAGGACCCGCCGCCCCACCTCGGTGAACATCCGCATCGAGTGCTTGGACGGCACCTGCGCCACGTACACGATCTCGTCGCCGTCCAGCAGCGCCATGTTCGCCGTCTCGCCGGTCTCCTCGACCAGCCGGGCGAGGTACGGCCGCGCCCAGGTGCCGAGCAGCCGGGACGCGGACTCGCCGAGCCGGATCAGCCGCGGGCCGAGCGCGTACCGCCGGTTCGGCTGCTGGCGTACGTAGCCGCAGGCCACCAGGGTGCGCATCAGGCGGTGGATGGTGGGCAGCGGCAGCCCGCTGGTGGCGGACAGCTCGCTGAGCCCGACCTCGCCGCCCGCGTCGGCCATCCGCTCGAGCAGGTCGAAGGCACGCTCCAGTGACTGGACCCCGCCGCTGGCGGAGGACTTGGCGGAGTCGTTGGTGCTGGCGCTGGACGTCGGCACGGCGCGTTCCTTTCGGGACTGGCAGGAAGGGCAGAAGCCTACCCGGCAGTCGGTTGACTCCCTGCTCGTACGTAGCTACGTTCTGCTTGCTGAAATTCTAATTCCGCTTTGTGGAAACGTCCAGAGTGGGCACTCGTGCGGTGCTGCTCAGAAGTGTGCCTCTTGACGGCTGGGTGGCGGGAGTGAAGACTCCTTCAACAGAACGTTGAATTCCGTTACGTGGGTGTAAATCCCGTTTCCTGGAAGTAAAACGGCGGCAGAGAGAGGGGTTCGGGTGTCCGACGCTGAACTGGTGCTGCGCTCGACGCGTGTCATCACTCCGGAAGGGACGCGGGCCGCCACGGTCACCGTGTCCGCAGGCAAGATCACGGCCGTACTGCCGTACGACGCCGAGATCCCGGCCGCGGCACGCCTGGAGGACTTCGGCGACCACGTCCTGCTGCCCGGCCTGGTGGACACCCACGTGCACGTCAACGACCCGGGCCGCACCGAGTGGGAGGGCTTCTGGACCGCCACGCGCGCGGCGGCGGCCGGCGGCATCACCACACTCGTCGACATGCCCCTCAACTCCCTCCCGCCGACCACCACGGTCGAGAACCTGCGGGTCAAGCAGAAGGTGGCCGTCGACAAGGCGCACATCGACGTCGGTTTCTGGGGCGGCGCCCTGCCCGACAACGTCAAGGACCTGCGCCCGCTGCACGACGCGGGGGTCTTCGGCTTCAAGGCGTTCCTGTCGCCGTCGGGTGTGGACGAGTTCCCGCACCTCGGCCAGGAGCAGCTCGCCCAGTCCCTGGCGGAGATCGCCGGTTTCGACGGCCTGCTGATCGTCCACGCGGAGGACCCGCACCACCTCGCGGCCGCCCCGCAGCACGGCGGCCCCAAGTACGCCGACTTCCTCGCCTCCCGGCCGCGCGACGCCGAGGACACGGCCATCGCGAACCTCGTCGCGCAGGCCAGGCGGCTGAACGCGCGCGTGCACATCCTGCACCTCTCCTCCAGCGACGCCCTGCCGCTGGTCGCCGCCGCCCGGGCCGAGGGCATCCGGGTCACGGTCGAGACCTGCCCGCACTACCTGACGCTCACCGCCGAGGAAGTCCCCGACGGCGCCAGCGAGTTCAAGTGCTGCCCGCCCATCCGCGAGTCCGCCAACCAGGACCTGCTCTGGCAGGCGCTGGCCGACGGCACCATCGACTGCGTCGTCACCGACCACTCGCCCTCGACGGCCGACCTGAAGACCGACGACTTCGCCACCGCCTGGGGCGGCATCTCCGGGCTCCAGCTGAGCCTGTCGGCCGTGTGGACCGAGGCCCGCAGGCGCGGCCACGGCCTGGAGGACGTGGTCCGCTGGATGTCCACGCGCACGGCCGCCCTGGTCGGCCTGCGCGACAAGGGCGCCATCGAGGCCGGACGCGACGCCGACTTCGCCGTCCTCGCCCCCGACGAGACCTTCACCGTCGACCCGGCCGGCCTCCAGCACCGCAACCGGGTCACCGCGTACGCAGGCAAGACCCTGTACGGCGTCGTGAAGTCCACCTGGCTGCGCGGCGAGCGCATCGTCGCGGAAGGCGAGTTCACCGAGCCGAAGGGCCGACTCCTCTCCCGCCCCCGATAAGCCACCCTCCGCACCCGCATCCCGCCGACTCCCGAAAGGACCCCCTGATCACCGTGACGGCGATACTCAGCTTCACCGGCGACGCGAACCCCTACGGAGGAGGCGACCCGTATGCGGACTACCGCACCGCCGACTTCCCCTTCACCCAGTACGCCAACCTCGCCGACCGGCAGCTCGGCGCCGGAGTCATCGCCGCCAACGACGAGTTCTTCGCACAGCGGGAGAACCTCCTGCTGCCCGGGGCGGCCGAGTTCGACCCCGAGCACTTCGGCCACAAGGGCAAGATCATGGACGGCTGGGAGACCCGCCGCCGACGCGGCACTTCCGCCGAGCACCCCTGGCCCACGGCCGAGGACCACGACTGGGCGCTGGTCCGCCTCGGCGCGCCGGGTGTCGTACGCGGCATCGTCGTCGACACGGCCCACTTCCGCGGCAACTACCCGCAGGCCGTGTCGGTCGAGGGCGCCTCGGTGCCCGGTTCCCCGTCGCCCGAGGAGCTGCTGTCGGCCGACGTGAAGTGGACGACGCTGGTGCCGCGCACGGCGGTGGGCGGCCACGCGGCGAACGGCTTCGCCGTCTCGGCCGAACAGCGCTTCACCCACCTGCGCGTCAACCAGCACCCCGACGGCGGCATCGCGCGCCTGCGCGTGTACGGCGAGGTCGTGCCCGACCCCGAGTGGCTGTCGGTCCTGGGCACCTTCGACGTGGTCGCGCTGGAGAACGGCGGCCAGGTCGAGGACGCCTCGAACCTCTTCTACTCCCCGGCCACCAACACCATCCAGCCGGGCCGTTCGCGCAAGATGGACGACGGCTGGGAGACGCGCCGCCGCCGCGACCAGGGCAACGACTGGATCCGCTACCGGCTGGCCGCCCAGTCCCAGATCCGCGCGATCGAGATCGACACGGCCTACCTGAAGGGCAACAGCGCCGGCTGGGCGTCGGTCTCCGTCAAGGACGGCGAGGACGGAGACTGGACCGAGATCCTCCCGCGCACCCGCCTCCAGCCCGACACCGACCACCGCTTCGTCCTCCCGCAGCCGGCCGTCGGCACGCACGCGCGCGTGGACATCTTCCCCGACGGCGGCATCTCCCGCCTGAGGCTGTACGGCACCCTGACGGAGCAGGGCACGACAGCCCTGTCGACACGCCACCAGGAGCTGGGCGGCTGATCCGCGCCCACGCGCGCGTGGGGCGCACCGGCCGGGACAGCACCGGTGCGCCCCACGTCTCCGCTCAGGACGGGTGTGGTCCGAAAAGGCTCACGCCGCGTGCCCTCCGTCCACCGCGAACTCGGCCCCGGTGACGTACGCCGCCTCCGGTCCCGCCAAGAACGCCACCATGGACGCCACTTCCTCCGCCGTCCCGAACCGCCCGAGCGCCGTCATCGCCGCCTGCGCGGACGCGTACGGCCCGGACGCGGGGTTCATGTCCGTGTCCGTCGGCCCGGGGTGGACGATGTTCGCGGTGATGCCGCGTTCCCCCAGCTCCCGGGCGAGCGCCTTCGTCAGGCCCACCAGCGCCGCCTTGCTCGTCGTGTACAGCGTCCCGCCCGGTCCCGGCACCCGCTGCGTCATGCACGTACCGATCGTGACGATCCGCCCGCCGGCCGGCATCCGCGCGGCCGCCGCCTGGGCGGCCAGGAACACTCCGCGCACGTTCACCGCGAGCACCAGGTCGACCTCTTCCGGCGTGAGCGTGTGCAGCGGACCCAGCACCCCCACGCCCACGTTGTTCACGAGAACGTCGAGCCCGCCGTACACCTCCGCCGTGCGCTCCACCGCGCCCGCCGCCTCGTCGGCGTCCGCCGAGTCGGCGCGCAGGGCCACCGCCCGGCGCCCCAGCGCCTCCACGGCCCGTACGACGTCCTCGGCCGCCTCCTTGCCGTTCACATAGGTCACCGCCACATCCGCACCCGCGCGCGCGAGGCGCAGCGCGACCGCCGCCCCGATGCCACGGCTGCCGCCGGTCACCAGAGCCACCTTGCCGTTCAGAGTTCCGTGAGCTGTCATGTCTCCATCCCAACGGCCGCGAGGGCCGTCCGCTGGCGGCGAACGGACACCGAATCCGGCCACCGCCGGAATTCTTCGCTCCGTGTCCCGCGTTGTCCCCCCGTGACCCTTCAGCAAGAGATCGTCGGCAACGCCATGCAGATGGCGGTCGTCAACCTGCACCCCGGCCAGACCGTGTACTGCGAGGCGGGGAAGTTCCTGTTCAAGACGACGAACGTGACCATGGAGACCCGCCTGTCCAGCCCGTCGGCCAACGGCAACGGCAACGGCGGTCAGCAGAGCGGCTCGGGCGGCATGGGCGGCATGCTGCGCCAGGCCATGGGCACCGCCATGCAGGTCGGCCAGCGCATGCTGGCCGGGGAGTCGCTGGCGTTCCAGTACTTCACCGCCCAGAGCGGCGAGGGCACGGTCGGTTTCGCGGGCGTGCTGCCCGGCGAGATGCGCGCCCTGGAGCTGGACGGCGCGCGGGCGTGGTTCGCCGAGAAGGACGCCTTCGTGGCCGCCGAGTCCACCGTCCAGTTCGGCATCGCCTTCCAGGGCGGCCGTACGGGCATGAGCGGCGGCGAGGGCTTCGTCCTGGAGAAGTTCACCGGGCACGGCACGGTGATCATCGCGGGCGCGGGCAACTTCATCGACCTGAATCCGGCGGACTTCGGCGGCCGGATCGAGGTGGACACCGGCTGTGTGGTCGCTTTCGAGGAGGGCATCCAGTACGGCGTCCAGCGCGTCGGCGGCCTCAACCGCCAGGGCATCATGAACGCCGTCTTCGGCGGCGAGGGCCTGTCCCTGGCCACGCTGGAGGGCAACGGCAGGGTGATCCTGCAGTCCCTCACCATCGAGAGCCTCGCCAACGCCCTGAAGAAGGCCCAGGGCGGCGACAAGCAGGGCCCGACCGGCGGACTGTTCTCGACGCACACGGGCTGAGCCGATGAGTTGCGGGTGGGTGCGCGGTCTGAGGTGATGACAGCAGATCCCGCACCCGGAAGAAGGCACCCGCCATGGGCAAGCTCGTCTCCACCATCTTCGTCACCCTCGACGGCGTACACCAGGCGCCCGGCGGCCCTCAGGAGGACACCAGCGGCGGCTTCGACCAGGGCGGCTGGAGCTTTCCGTACGGCGACGACGACTTCGGCCGGTTCGTCACCGAGGTCTTCGACCGCGCGGGCGCCTTCCTGCTCGGCCGCCGTACGTACGACATCTTCGCCTCCTACTGGCCGAGGATGACCGACCCGGCCGACCCGATCGCCTCGAAGCTGAACGCCCTCCCGAAGTACGTCGTCTCGTCCACGCTGACGGCACCGGAGTGGTCCGGCACCACCGTGGTCGCCGGCGACCTCGCCAAGGAGGTCGCGGCCCTCAAGGAGCGCACGGACGGCGAACTGCAGATCCACGGCAGCGGCGCCCTGGTCCGCTCCCTGCTGGACCTCCGCCTGATCGACACTCTGCACGTGCTGACCTTCCCGGTCGTCCTCGGCGCCGGCCGCCGCCTGTTCACGGAGGGCGCGGTCCCCACCCGCTTCCGGCACACCGGGGGCCGCGTCACCGGCGCGGGCGTCTCCATCCAGTCGTACGACCTGCTGGGCGCCCCGGAGTACGGCTCCTACGCTCTCCCCGAAGACGCCGGGGCCTGAGGCTGAGCCCCAGCGGAAGACCGTCACCGCCGCCCGGCACCGGCCCTTGTGGGGGCCGAGTGGGGGTGGCGGTCGGCAGGTTAACTTCCCGAAAACTCATCGGACTTGACGGGAAAATCTTCAACTTTGTCGTTGACATGCCAACGTCTACGCGCGTCATCATGGAGCCATGAGATTCCCCCCACGCGCAACACGCATCGGCGCTGCAGCCGCCCTCCTGTCCGCCCTTCTCGTGGGCGGCACCGTCTCCGCCACCACGGCGGACGCCGCTGCCTCCGTCGGCAGCATCTGCTACAGCGACCTGCCGTCGCAGGCGTACGACACCCTGGACCTCATCGACCAGGGCGGTCCCTTCCCGTACTCGCAGGACGGCACCGTCTTCTCGAACCGTGAAGGCGTCCTGCCCAAGCACTCGTCCGGCTACTACCACGAGTACACGGTGAAGACCCCCGGCTCCTCCACCCGCGGTGCCCGGCGCATCGTGACCGGCAAGGCGGACCAGGAGGACTACTACACCTCGGACCACTACGCCACGTTCGACCTGGTCGACTTCGGCTGCTGAGCCGGACCGTCCGATCCTGGGGAACGGTGCGCCCGGCCGGGGGCCCGGTCCGTGCTCAGCCGGACTTCCGGCCGTCCGCGACGGCGAACAGCGCGAACGCGAGCAGCAGGAGCGCCACGCTCGCGTAGACCTCGTAGCCGTCGAGGAAGCCGATCCGCTGCACGAGACCCACGTGCCAGTGGGTGAACTCGTGCACCAGGCCCATGACGCCCTGTGCCAGGGCGATGAATCCGAGAAATTCCAGCACCTGTCTCATGGCACGACTCTCGCCCCGCGGTTTCCCCCCACGCATCGGCCGCGGGGCGAGGCATGTGTGCCGGAGGAACGACGTCCCGCCCGGGCGGCACCACCCAAAGTCCACGCCGGTGCGACTTTGGTCGGCGATCCGCGGCACGGGGCAGTCGCCCGAGCCGAACCTGCGTAGATTTGCCGACCGTGAGCGAAGACGAACCGGCGCGGGCGCCCCAGGAGTTCGCGGGCCGCCGGTGGCTGTTCCCGTCCGCCCTGATGCACGAACTGGACCCGGACGCCGGGGACCCGGGCCGACGGCCGCGGCGCACCGCGCGCGACTGGGTCGTCGACTTCTCGTGCTTCCTGCTGGCCGTCGTCCTCGGCCTGGCGAGCGCGCAGTCCCTGCCCCAGGAATCCGGACTGCCGCACTCCCTCGCCGTGCTCGACCAGGTGCTGGGCGCTCTCGCCTGCGGGGCGCTCTGGCTGCGCCGCCGGTGGCCGGTCGGGCTCGCGGTCGCGATGATCCCGGTCGGATTCCTGTCCAACACCGCGGGCGGCGCCGGGATGGTCGTCATCTTCACCCTCGCGGTGCACCGGCCCTTCCGTCACGTCGCCTGGATCGGCGGTGTCGAACTCGCCCTGCTCCCGCTCTTCTACTGGCTGCGCCCCGACCCCGAACTGCCCTACGCCGCCGTCGTCGCGTTCACCGTACTGCTCACCGTCTCCCTCATCGGCTGGGGCAAGTTCGTCCGCTCCAAACGGCAGCTCATGCTGAGCCTGCGCGACCGGGCCCGGCGCGCGGAGACCGAGGCGCGGCTGCGCGCCGAGCAGGCGCAGCGACTGGCCCGCGAGGCCATCGCGCGCGAGATGCACGACGTGCTGGCGCACCGGCTCACCCTGCTCAGCGTGCATGCCGGAGCCCTGGAGTTCCGGCCGGACGCGCCCCGGGACGAGATAGCGCGGGCGGCCGGGGTCATCCGGGAGAGCGCCCACGAGGCGTTGCAGGACCTCCGGGAGATCATCGGCGTGCTACGGGCGGGGGAGTCCGACGACGCGGCCGGGAGCCGCCCGCAGCCGACACTGGCCGCGCTGGACGCCCTGGTCACCGAATGCCGTGAGGCGGGCATGAAGGTCACCCTGGAGAGTTGCGTCACCGACCCGGCCGCCGTCCCCGCCTCGGTCGGCCGAACCGCCTACCGCATCGCCCAGGAGGCCCTGACCAACGCCCGCAAGCACGCCCCCGGCACCGACGTCACCGTCCAGGTCACCGGCGGCCCCGGGGCCGGCCTTACGGTCACGGTGCGCAACCCCGCCCCCGAATCCGACGTCCCGCCGGTCCCCGGCTCCGGACAGGGGCTCATCGGCCTGACCGAACGCGCCACGCTGACCGGCGGCAGCCTGGAGCACGGGGCGACGGCGGACGGGGGCTTCGAGGTGCGCGGGTGGCTGCCGTGGGGCGGGGACTGAGCCGCGGCGGGGGGCCGCCGTTGGCCGGGACCTGCCCATCGCCCCGCGTTCCCGTGATTACGTGACCCCCATGAGTGCGACTCCGATCAGACTCCTCCTCGTCGACGACGACCCCTTGGTGCGCGCCGGACTCGCGCTGATGATGGGCGGGTCCGGGGACATCGAGGTCGTCGGGGAGGCCGCCGACGGCGACCAGGTCGAGGACGCGGTCCGGCGGACCCGGCCGGACGTCGTGCTCATGGACATCCGGATGCCGTCGGTGGACGGGCTCACGGCCACCCGGAGCCTGCGGGAGCGGGCGGACGCACCCGAGGTCGTGGTGCTCACCACCTTCCACGCCGACGAGCAGGTGCTGCACGCCCTGCGCGCGGGCGCCGCCGGGTTCGTGCTCAAGGACACCCCGCCCGCCGAGATCGTCGACGCGGTGCGCCGGGTCGCGGCCGGCGAGCCGGTGCTGTCGCCCGCCGTCACCCGCCAGTTGATGCGGCACGCGGCCGGCACCGCAGCGGACTCCCGGCAGGAGCGTGCGCGGGAGCGGCTCGCCGCGCTCAACGACCGTGAGCGGGAGGTCGCCGTCTCCGTCGGCCGCGGCCTGGCCAACGCCCAGATCGCCGCCGCACTGTTCATGAGCGTGGCCACCGTGAAGACCCACGTCTCGCGCATCCTGGCCAAGCTCGGCCTCAACAACCGGGTCCAGATCGCCCTGCTGGCCTACGACGCGGGACTTCTCGACGAGGAGGGGCACTAAGCGGGCACCCCGCGCGTTGTCCGTGTACCGGGAGGTGCCCGGGAGGCCTCGGGGGAGTCCGGAAGGGGAGCGATGGACAGGCAACACGTGGTCGATCTCGGGGAGTTCGGGGACGCCTTCCGCCGGGATCCGCACCCGGTGTACGCGCGTCTGCGCGAGCAGGGCCCCGTGCACCGCGTCCGGCTGCCGGGCGCGGACGAGGGGTACGAGGCCTGGCTGGTGGTGGGGTACGAAGAGGCGCGGGCGGCGCTCGCCGACTCCCGGCTGGCCAAGGACGGCTCCAAGATCGGCACGACCTTCCTGGACGAGGACATGGTCGGCAAGCACCTGCTGGCCACCGACCCGCCTCAGCACACCCGCCTGCGCGGCCTGGTCACCCGCGCGTTCACGATGCGCCGGGTGGAGCGGCTGCGCCCGCGGATCCAGCAGATCACCGACGACCTGCTGGACGAGATGATTCCGCGCGGCCACGCCGACCTCATCGACGCGCTCGCCTTCCCGCTGCCCATCACCGTCATCTGCGAACTCCTCGGCGTCCCGGACATGGACCGCGCGCAGTTCCGGAAGATGTCCACCGAGGTGGTCGCGCCGACCAACGGGGACACGGAGTACGAGGCGATGATCCGTCTCGGCGAGTACCTGACCGAGCTGATCGAGGACAAGCGGTCCGCCGGGCCCACCGACGACCTGCTCAGCGACCTGATCCGCACCACCGCCGAGGACGGCGACCGGCTCTCCCCGCGGGAACTGCGCGGCATGGCCTTCCTGCTGCTCATCGCGGGCCACGAGACCACCGTCAACCTGATCGGCAACGGCGTCCTCGCCCTTCTCACCCACCCCGACCAACTCGCCGCCCTGCGCGCCGACATGAGCCTCCTGGACGGCGCCGTCGAGGAGATGCTGCGCTACGAGGGCCCGGTGCAGAGCGCCACGTTCCGGTACGCCGCCGAGCGCCTGGAGATCGCCGGCACGACGATCGAGCAGGGCGAGCACGTGATAGTCGGGCTCACCGCCGCCCAGCGCGACGGCGACCGCTACAGCGACCCGCAGCGCTTCGACATCCGCCGCGACACGCGCGGCCACCTCGCCTTCGGCCACGGCATCCACTACTGCCTGGGCGCGCCCCTGGGCCGCCTGGAGGGCCGCACCGCCGTCGGCACCCTCCTGGAGCGCGCCCCCGGACTCGTGCTCGACGGCTCCCCCGGCGAGTGGCTGCCGGGCCTGCTGATGAGAGGGATGCGCACGCTGCCGGTGCGCTGGTGAGCGCAGCGGCTTCAGCCGTACGACGGCTGCGCCCGGTCCTGGATCTCCGTCAGCCGCACCGGGCGGCGCTCCCGCCGGGACACCTCGCAGGCCTCGGCGATCCGCAGTGCCTGCAGGGCCTCGCGGCCGTCGCACGGGTTGGGCCGCTGACCGCGCAGCAGATCGACGAAGGCGCACAGCTCGGCCTCGTAGGCGGGACCGAACCGCTCCAGGAAGCCCGCCCACGGCTTGTCCGCGGGCGGCGGCCCGGTCGGCTCGGTGGACGCGACCGGCGTGCGGTCGTCCAGGCCCACCACGACCGTGTCCCGTTCCCCTGCCAGCTCCATGCGGACGTCGTAGCCGGCGCCGTTGAGCCGGGTCGCCGTCGCCGTCGCCAGTGTGCCGTCGTCCAGTGTGAGCAGGGCCGCCCCGGTGCCGACGTCACCGGCCTCGCGGAACATCGCGGGGCCCGCGTCCGACCCCGTCGCGTACACGTCCACGACCTCACGGCCCGTCACCCAGCGCAGTACGTCGAAGTCGTGGATCAGCGTGTCCCGGAACAGCCCGCCCGACAGCGGCAGCCACTCCGGCGGGGGAGGGGACTGGTCGGAGGTCATCGCCCGTACGGTGTGCAGCCGCCCGAGCCGTCCCGAGCGGACCGCTTCCCGGGCGCCCGCGTACCCCGCGTCGAAGCGTCGCTGGAAGCCCATCTGCAGCACCGTGCCGGCCGTCTCGACCTCGGCGAGCGCGGCCAGCGTGCCCGGCAGGTCCAGGGCGATCGGTTTCTCGCAGAAGACCGGCAGGCCCGAGCGGGCTGCCCGACCGATCAGTTCGGCGTGCGCCGCCGTGGCCGTGGTGATCACCACCGCGTCCACGCCCCACTTGAAGATCTCGTCCACCCCGGGCGCCGCCGTCTCGCCCAGGCGCTGCGCCAGCCCCTGTGCCCGCGCCGGGTCCGCGTCCGTCAGGATCAGCGACCCGACCTCACGGTGGCGGCTCAGCGTGTTCGCATGAATGGTGCCGATGCGGCCCGTACCGATGACCCCGATGCGCATGGAAACAAAGTGAGGGCGGACCCCGTACGCTGTCAATGCTAATGTCCGAACAACTGGACAATCTGTCTACACAACTTCCCGTCAACCGGGCACGGGGCTACGCTCGGGCCGTGCCGAAACCAGATGTGGACCCCACCGTGTCACTCGACCTCCGCGTGGACCGTAGTTCGCCGGTGCCGTTGTACTTCCAGCTCTCCCAGCAGCTGGAGGCCGCCATCGAGCAGGGCGACCTCACGCCCGGCAGCCTCCTGGGCAACGAGATCGAGCTGGCCGCACGGCTCGGCCTGTCCCGGCCCACCGTCCGCCAGGCCATCCAGTCCCTCGTGGACAAGGGTCTGCTGGTCCGCCGCCGGGGTGTGGGCACCCAGGTCGTGCACAGCCAGGTCAAGCGCCCCCTGGAGCTGAGCAGCCTCTACGACGATCTGGAGGCGGCCGGCCAGCGGCCCGCGACCAAGGTTCTGGTCAACACCGTCGTCCCCGCCTCCGCCGAGGTCGCGGCCGCGCTCGCCGTCGCCGAGGGAAGTGACGTCCATCGCATCGAACGCCTGCGCCTCGCCCACGGCGAACCGATGGCCTATCTGATCAACTTCCTGCCGCCCGGCCTGCTCGACCTGGACACCAGCCAGCTGGAGGCCACCGGCCTGTACCGGCTGATGCGCTCCGCCGGGATCACCCTGCACAGCGCCCGCCAGTCCATCGGTGCCCGCAGCGCCACGGCCGCCGAGGCCGAGCGGCTCGTCGAGGCGGAGGGTGCCCCGCTGCTCACCATGCAGCGCACCACGTTCGACGACACCGGCCGCGCGGTCGAGTTCGGCGACCATACCTATCGCCCCACCCGGTACTCGTTCGAGTTCCAGCTGCTCGTACGCCCCTGAAGGCCGGCCGGCCGTTCGTCCCGATGTCCGGACAATGTGAAGGGGTGGCGCTCCCCGGTCGCATGAGCAGTGTTCCCCGTGTCCGATACTGGAGTGTTTGGGGCCGCTGAGGGATCACCGGCCCCTTGCACACGTACGGACACGGCAAGAAGGGCACGGCCTCGTGGCACGGTTTAGGACCTTGGTGGGCATAGCGCTGGCAGGGGCACTCTCCGTGTCCCTGGCGGGGTGCAGCAGCACCGGCGGAAAGCGGGCCGAGGACGCCCGCAAGGCCGCCGCCGCCCAGGGGAGGGCAGCGGTGAACACCCCCCGCTGGACCTTCGCGATGATCACCCACTCGGGAGACGGCGACACCTTCTGGGACATCGTGCAGAGCGGTGCCAAGCAGGCCGCGGTCAAGGACAACATCAACTTCCTGTACTCGCACGACGACGAGGCACAGCAGCAGGCCCAGCTGGTGGACGCGGCGGTCGACAAGAAGGTCGACGGCATCATCGTCACCCTCGCCAAGCCCGACGCCCTCAAGGCCGCCGTGGCCCGCGCCGAGAAGGCCGGCATCCCGGTGATCACGGTGAACTCCGGCTCCGAGGAGTCCAAGGCCTTCGGTGCCCTCACCCACATCGGCCAGGACGAGTACATCGCCGGCCAGGCCGTCGGCGAGGAGCTGAACAAGCGCGGCCGCAAGCAGGCCCTGTGCATCCTGCACGAGCAGGGCAACGTCGGTCACGAGCAGCGCTGCGCCGGCGTCGCGAAGACCTTCCACGGCAAGGTCGACAAGCTCTACGTCAACGGCACGAACATGCCCGACGTGCAGTCCGCGATCGAGGCCAAGCTCCAGGCGGACAAGTCCGTCGACGCCGTCGTCACCCTCGGCGCCCCCTACGCCGACACCGCGGTGAAGGCGAAGGCCGACGCGGGCAGCAAGGCCGAGATCGACACCTTCGACCTCAACGCGAAGGTCGCCGCCGAACTGAACGACGGCACCCTCGGCTTCGCCGTGGACCAGCAGCCGTACCTGCAGGGCTATCAGGCCGTCGACCTGCTGTGGCTGTACAAGTACAACGGCGACGTCCTCGGCGGCGGCCAGCCGGTCCTCACCGGTCCGCAGGTCATCACCAAGGACCAGGCGGCCGCCCTCGCGGATTACACCGAGCGGGGCACCCGATGACCGCCACTGTGGAACACACGAGTGACGAAAGGATTCTGCAGACCTCGCCGCTGCGGAAGCTGCTCTCCCGCCCCGAACTGGGCTCGGTCGTCGGCGCGCTCGCCGTCTTCGCCGTCTTCGCCTTCTCGGCCGACGGCTTCCTGCGCGCCGCCAGCCTCAGCACGGTCCTGTACGCCTCCTCGACCATCGGCATCATGGCCGTACCCGTGGCCCTGCTGATGATCGGCGGCGAGTTCGACCTGTCGGCAGGCGTCCTGGTGACGTCCTCCGCGCTGATCTCCTCGATGTTCAGCTACCAGATGACGGCGAACACCTGGGTCGGCGTAGGTGTCTCGCTCCTGGTCACGCTCGCCGTCGGTGCCTTCAACGGCTTCGTGCTCACCCGCACCAAGCTGCCCAGCTTCATCGTCACGCTGGGCACCTTCCTGATGCTGACCGGCATGAACCTCGGCTTCACCAAGCTGATCGACGGCACGGTCTCCACCAAGACCATCGCCGACATGGAGGGCTTCCCCAGCGCCCGCGCCGTCTTCGCCTCGACCCTCACGCTCGGCGGTGTCGACTTCAAGGTCACCATCCTGTGGTGGCTCGGCCTGGTCGCCCTCGCCTCCTGGATCCTGCTGCGCACCCGCGCCGGCAACTGGATCTTCGCGGCCGGCGGCAACCAGGACGCGGCCCGCGCGGTCGGTGTCCCGGTCGCCAGGACCAAGATCGGCCTCTACATGGGCGTCGCGTTCGGCGCCTGGATCTCCGGCCAGCACCTGCTCTTCTCCTTCGACGCCGTCCAGTCCGGCGAGGGCGTCGGCAACGAGCTGATCTACATCATCGCGGCCGTCATCGGCGGCTGCCTGATCACCGGCGGCTACGGCAGCGCGATCGGCTCCGCCGTGGGCGCTCTCCTCTTCGGCATGACGAGCAAGGGCATCGTCTTCGCCGAGTGGAACCCCGACTGGTTCAAGTTCTTCCTGGGAGCGATGCTGCTCCTCGCGACCCTGCTCAACGCCTGGGTCCGCAAGCGCGCGGAGGCCGACAAGTGACTCTCGTCCAGCTGGCCGACGTCAGCAAGCACTACGGCAGCGTCCGTGCCCTCGAAGGCGTCTCGCTGGAGGTCGACCCCGGCGAGATCACCTGCGTCCTCGGCGACAACGGGGCCGGCAAGTCCACCCTCATCAAGATCATCTCGGGCCTGCACCGGCACGACGGCGGCACGCTGACCATCGAGGGCGAGGAGACGACCCTCTCCTCCCCGCGCGAGGCCCTCGACCGCGGCATCGCCACGGTCTACCAGGACCTGGCGGTCGTCCCCCTCATGCCGGTGTGGCGCAACTTCTTCCTCGGCTCCGAACCCCGCAAGGGCAAGGGCCCCTTCAAGCGCCTGGACATCGACTTCATGCGCGAGACGACCCGGGCCGAACTCCTCCGCATGGGCATCGACCTCCGCGACGTCGACCAGCCCATCGGCACCCTCTCCGGCGGCGAACGCCAGTGTGTGGCGATCGCCAGGGCCGTCCACTTCGGCGCGAAGGTCCTGGTCCTGGACGAGCCGACGGCGGCCCTGGGCGTCAAGCAGTCCGGCGTGGTCCTGAAGTACGTGGCGGCAGCGCGCGACGAGGGCCTGGGTGTCGTCCTCATCACCCACAACCCGCATCACGCGTACCTCGTCGGCGACCGCTTCGTACTGCTCCGGCGCGGCACGATGGTGGGCAACCACACACGCGACGACATCACGCTGGACGAGCTGACCCAGCAGATGGCAGGCGGATCCGACCTCGACGCCCTACGCCACGAACTGCAGCGAGGTTAGGGGGCGCGGGGAACTGCGCGACCAGCCACGACGCACCCGCGGCCGGCACTGGACGCGCACCCCCCGCACCCGCCCCGCGCAGCACTCAGCGTGAGCGTGCGGCAGAATCGAGCCCGATGAGCACCTACCGCGACCTCACCGCCCCCATCGGCTCCCGCCGGGCCCCCGTGCTCCGGACGGTCGGCACCAGGGAACGCCGGTCACATCTGACCGCCCCGCGTGTGCCCACCGTCGGCATCGACATCGGCGGCACCAAGGTCATGGCCGGCGTGGTGGACGCGGACGGCAACATCCTGGAGAAACTCCGCGCGGAGACCCCGGACAAGTCCAAGAGCCCCAAGGTCGTCGAGGACACCATCGTCGAACTGGTCCTGGACCTGTCCGACCGTCACGACGTGCACGCGGTCGGCATCGGCGCCGCCGGCTGGGTCGACGCCGACCGCAACCGCGTCCTGTTCGCGCCCCACCTGTCCTGGCGCAACGAGCCGCTGCGGGACCGCCTCGCCGGCCGCCTCTCCGTCCCGGTCCTCGTGGACAACGACGCCAACACCGCCGCCTGGGCGGAGTGGCGCTTCGGCGCCGGCCGTGGCGAGGACCACCTCGTGATGATCACGCTCGGCACCGGCATCGGCGGCGCCATCCTGGAGGACGGCCAGGTCAAGCGCGGCAAGTACGGCGTCGCGGGTGAGTTCGGCCATATGCAGGTCGTCCCCGGCGGTCACCGCTGCCCGTGCGGCAACCGCGGCTGCTGGGAGCAGTACAGCTCCGGCAACGCGCTCGTCCGCGAGGCCAAGGAGCTGGCCGCGGCCGACTCCCCGGTGGCCTACGGGATCATCGAGCACGTCAAGGGCAACATCGCCGACATCACCGGCCCGATGATCACCGAGCTGGCCCGCGAGGGCGACGCCATGTGCGTCGAGCTGCTCCAGGACATCGGCCAGTGGCTCGGCGTCGGCATCGCCAACCTCGCCGCCGCCCTCGACCCGTCCTGCTTCGTGATCGGCGGAGGCGTCAGCGCCGCCGACGAACTGCTCATCGCCCCGGCCCGGGACGCCTTCAAGCGCCACCTCACCGGCCGCGGCTACCGCCCGGAGGCCCGGATCACCCGCGCCCAGCTCGGCCCCGAGGCCGGCATGGTCGGCGCCGCCGACCTGGCCCGGCTGGTCGCCCGGCGGTTCCGGCGGGCCAAGCGGCGCCGGGTGGAGCGGTACGAGCGCTACGAGCGGTACACCCAGGCCCGCCGCGACCGGGACACCGCATGATCGCCTCGCTGCCCCATCAGTCCGCGCCCCCGGACGAACCGCGCAGGCCCGCCGAGAACCCGCGGCACAAGGCCAAGCGCAGGGCGCTGACCCTGCTGATCATCGGGCTGCTCATCGGCGTCCCGGCGGGCTATCTGGTGATCTCCGCCAACCAGAGCCGCAACAGCGGCAAGGACAAGGAGGCGAAGTACTCGGCGACCGGCCTCACCCCGGGCTGGCCCTCGAAGGTGCAGCGCCGCCTCTACCAGGTGGCCGTCCCGCACCCCGCCGACTACATCGCCTACTACGAGACCAACAACTGGAAGACCAGCCGCCTGTACGTGCAGTTCCGCACCAACAGCGCCGGCCTGGACAGCTTCCTGGGGACCATGGGCGTACGCCGGGACCAGCTGAAGAAGGACCACATCACCATCGGCTCCCGAGACCAGAAGATCTCCGGCTGGAACTTCACCGGCCCCGGCCCCTGGTCGGGTCTCACCCACAAGCAGAAGAACCCGGCACCCACCCAGGACGTGGTCGTCAACATGTCCGACCCGAACTATCCGATGGTGTACGTCGTCTCCCGCACGGTCCCGTAACCGGGGCCTCGGCCGGCCGCCGGAGCCGGTTGTCAGACCCCGCCCGTAGAGTCGAGGACGTCTGATCCGAGATGCGGACGGGAGGTGGCAGGACGTATGGGCCAAGGCACGGCTGCGGTGGCCGAGCGCACGGGAGGTGCCCGGGAGACCGAGGACCTCGTTCCGGTGCGCCTCGCGTCCGTCTACCTGCCCGCGCCGCTCCCGCGCGAGGGCCGCGTCGCCTTCTGGGACCCCGACGGCGGCCCGCTGCCCGGCGACCGCGACACCGACGAGCTGACCGTCGTACGACGCCATGGGGCGAGCGTGCGCCGCAGGCAGGTGCCCGCGCTGACCCTGCCGCTCGCCGAGGCCCTGCCGCTGCTGGTCCGGGCCCGCCGCGACCCGGCCGCCCACCCCGCCACGGCCTGCTGGGGAGCGGCCGCCCTGCACGCGCTGCGGTTGGTCGCCCGCGGCCGCCTGCTGCCCGGCCTGACCCCGAGCGGCCACGACGCCTGGCGGGCCGGCCCGCTGGAGCCCGACGACATCGCCCACCTGCGCGCGGTCGCCGCGGCCCTGCCTCCGGAGGGCCACGCCGTGCCACTGCCGGACCCCGGACCGCTCCGGCTGCCCGAGCCCGAGGCCCTGATCCGCTCCTTCCTGGACGCGGTCGCCGACACCCTGCCCCGTACCCCGGCCGCCCCCCACACCGCCGGCCGCCCCTTCGCCGCCCGCGAGCCACAGGCACTGCCCGCCGCCCACGACTGGGCCGCGGAGGTCGCCGCCGGAATGGACGCGGGCGTGAGGATCTCGCTGCGCCTGGACATGTCCGCGTACGACGTCTTCGACGCCGGTGCCGTCGAGGGCACCCGCGCGGCCGGCGCGGCGATCGTCCAGGTGCACAGCCTCGCCGACCCGACCCTGGTGGCCGACGCGGCGGCCCTGTGGGCGGGGGAGGCCGACGCGGCCTTCGGGCCACGCGCGCGCGTTGACGCCGCCCTCGCCGTGCGGCGCGCGGCCCGCGTGTGGCCGCCCCTGGACCGGCTCGCCGAGCAGGAGACCCCCGACGTCCTCGCGCTGTCCGAGGAGGAGCTGGGCGAGCTGCTGGGCGTGGCGGCCTCCCGGCTCGCCGCCGCCGGGGTCGCCGTGCACTGGCCCCGGGACCTCGCCCGCGACCTCACCGCCGCCGCCGTGGTCCGGCCCGCGCCCGGCTCGGCGACCGACGGCACCGGATTCTTCGAGAGCGAGGACCTGCTCCAGTTCCGCTGGCAGCTGGCGCTCGGCGGGGATCCGCTCAGCGAGTCCGAGATGGACGCGCTCGCCGAGGCCCACCGGCCGGTCGTACGGCTCCGGGACCAGTGGGTGCTGGTCGACCCCGCCCTGGTCCGCAAGGCCCGCAAACGCGAACTGGGCCTGCTCGACCCGGTGGACGCGCTGTCCGTCGCGCTCACCGGTACCGCCGACGTCGACGGCGAGACCGTCGAGGCGGTCCCCGTCGGCGCACTGGCCACCCTGCGCGACCGCCTCACCGCGGGCCTCGGCCCGGCCGAGCCGCCCGCCGGGCTCGCCGCCACCCTCCGCGACTACCAGCTCCGCGGCCTGGCCTGGCTCGACCTCATGACCGCCCTCGGGCTCGGCGGCTGCCTCGCCGACGACATGGGCCTCGGCAAGACCGTCACGCTCATCGCCCTGCACCTGAAGCGGGCCCGCACCGAGCCGACCCTCGTGGTCTGTCCCGCCTCCCTGCTGGGCAACTGGCAGCGGGAGATCACCCGGTTCGCGCCCGGTGTCCCCGTCCGCCGCTTCCACGGCCCCGACCGCACCGTGGAGGGCCTCGGCGGCGGCTTCGTCCTCACCACCTACGGCACGATGCGCTCCACGGCAGCCCAACTCGCCGGGCAGCCCTGGGGCATGGTCGTCGCCGACGAGGCCCAGCACGTGAAGAACCCGTACTCCGCGACCGCCAAGGCGCTGCGCACGATCCCGGCCCCCGCGCGCGTGGCCCTCACCGGCACCCCCGTGGAGAACAACCTCTCCGAACTGTGGGCCCTGCTCGACTGGACGACCCCCGGCCTCCTGGGCCCCCTGAAGTCCTTCCGCGCCCGGCACGCGCGCGCGGTGGAGAACGGCGAGGACCAGGAGGCGGTGGACCGGCTGGCCCGCCTGGTGCGTCCCTTCCTCCTGCGCCGCAAGAAGTCGGACCCCGGCATCGTCCCCGAGCTGCCGCCCAAGACCGAGACGGACCACCCGGTGCCGCTCACCCGGGAACAGGCCTCGCTGTACGAGGCGGTGGTGCGCGAGTCGATGCTGGCCATCGAGACCGCGGAGGGGATCGCCCGCCGGGGCCTGGTCCTGAAGCTGCTCGGCGCCCTGAAACAGATCTGCGACCACCCGGCGCTGTATCTGAAGGAGGACGCACACGCCGGCCTGCCCCACGCTCGGCTGCGCTCCGGCAAACTCGCCCTCCTGGACGAGCTGTTGGACACCGTGCTCGCCGAGGACGGCTCCGTACTGGTCTTCACGCAGTACGTCGGCATGGCCCGCCTCATCACCGCCCACCTGTCCGCCCGCGCGGTCCCCGTGGACCTCCTGCACGGCGGCACCCCCGTGCCCGAACGCGAGCGCATGGTCGACCGCTTCCAGGACGGCGAGACCCCCGTCCTCGTCCTCTCCCTCAAGGCCGCCGGCACGGGCCTGAACCTCACCCGGGCCGGCCACGTGGTCCACTTCGACCGCTGGTGGAACCCGGCCGTCGAGGAACAGGCCACCGACCGCGCCTACCGCATCGGCCAGACCCAGCCCGTCCAGGTCCACCGCCTGGTCACCGAGGGCACGGTCGAGGACCGCATCGCCGAGATGCTGGAGTCCAAACGCGCCCTGGCCGACGCGATCCTCGGCTCCGGCGAGTCGGCCCTGACCGAACTGACGGACCGCGAACTGTCCGACCTGGTCTCCCTGCGGAGGTCCTCATGACGACCGGGGAACAGCACCCCGGCGACGCGTCCCGCCCCGGCGACGCGGCCCGCCGGGCCCTGCGGGCGGCACGGGAGCGGGCGGAGGCCGAGCGGAGCGACACCGCGGAGACGAAGCGGCCGGAACACCCTGCCTCGGCGGAGCCCGGTGACCGGGACGAGTCCGGTGCCGCCGTGGAGTCCGCTGACCGGGGAGAGCCCGATGGCACGGTGCCGTCCGGTCACGCGGGCGACACGAACGCGCCGCGGGCCGCAGCCTCCTCATCCACCCCAAGTCCGGCGGGGCGCCCCGCCGACGCCGCCAGGGAAGCGCTCCGGGCCGCCCGTCGGGAGGCGCTGCGCGTGGAGGCGGAGGCGCCGGGGGCCCGGCGTGGGAGGCGGGCGTCGGCGCGGTCCACCGGCTCCGCACCCGGGTCCGCTCGCCCGGTCGGCGAATCCCGGACCACTGCCCGCGTCCAAGCCGCCCACGACATGCGCCAGTTCCTGGCGAACGCCTTCCGCATGCCGTCCGTCGCCGACACGGCGGACGCAGCGGACGCAGCGGACGCAGGGGACACGGCGGCCATGGCGGCGATGGCGGACCCGGCCGACGCTCCCGAGGCGGCGGACGACGACACCGGTACGCACACCACCGTCCGCGGAGCCGACCGCGCCGAACCCCGCCCCCCGGCCCCCGCATCCCCGCAGATCCCCGCCACCATGGCCACCCCGCACCGCGACACCGAACTCCGCCGCACCTTCACCGCGTTCCCGCCCCGGGAGGGTTCCGCCGCGGACTCCGCGTTCGCCGGGACCTGGTGGGGGAACGCCTGGGTCGACGCGCTCGAACAGGGTGCGCTGGACGTGAAGCGGCTGGTCCGCGGCCGGGGCTACGCGGACCAGGGCCACGTGGACGCCATCACCGTGACGCCGGGCCTGGTGCTCGCGTACGTACGCGGGAGCCGTCCGCGCCCGTACCGGGTGCAGGTGCGGCTGCGCACGCTGGAGGACGCGGACTGGGAGCGGTTCCTGGACGCGGCCGCCGACCGCCCCGGGCACATCGCGGCCCTGCTGGACAAGGAGCTGCCCCAGTCCCTCGCCGACTGCGGTGTGCCCCTGCTGCCCGGCCCCCGCGACCTCGCCCCGCAGTGCAGCTGCCCCGACTCCGGCCACCCCTGCAAGCACGCGGCCGCCCTCTGCTACCAGACGGCACGCCTGCTCGACGCCGACCCCTTCGTGCTGCTCCTGCTGCGCGGCCGGGGCGAGAAGGGCCTGCTCGACGCGCTGTCCCGCCGCAGCGCGGCCCGTGCGGCCCGCGCCGCCCAGCAGGGATCACCGAGGTCCCTGCCCGGTGTGCGTGCGGCCGAGGCCCTCGCCCCGCGGCGACTCCCGCCGCTGCCGATGCCGTTGCCCGTACCGCCACACCCCGAGCAGCCCCCGGTCTACCCGGCAGCACCCGGCGGACCCGACCCCTTCGCGCTGGACCAGCTGGCGACCGACGCCGCCGCCCGTGCGCACGCGCTGCTCGCCACCGGCCGCGACCCGGTCGGCGAACTGACCCTCTGGCAGGACGCCGTACGCCTCGCCGCCGCCCGCCCGGGCTCCGGCCTGACCGCCACCACCCGCACCCTGTACGCCACGCTCGCCGCGGCCACCGACCGCAGCACGGCCGATCTGGCCCGCGCGGTCGCCGCCTGGCGGCAGGGCGGGCCGGAGGGGCTGGCCGTCCTGGAGGAGCCGTGGGATCCGCCGGCCGGCCGCTTCGACCGGGCCCGCCCGCTGCTGCTCGCCGCCGACCTCCCGGCGTTCCGTCCCTGGCGCAACCGCCTCACCCACCCCCGCGGCCATGTCCAGCTCCGCCTGGGCCGCGACGGCCTCTGGTACGCCTACGAGTCGGAGCCGGACCAGGACGACTGGTGGCCCCGTGGCACACCCGACCTGGACCCGGTCGGCGCCCTCACCGGCCTGGGCACGCCGGACGACTTCTGAGCACACGACCGTAAGGAGCTTCCGGGGCGGACGACGACGTGCGGAGTGACCCCGGCGCGTGCCACGGGGACGGGCCCGTGAAGGGCCCGGTCGGCACGGACGCCGGACGCCGCACGAGCCGAGTTGCCGCAGACGCTGTGTGCGCCGGAGCGTGTCGCCGCACTGGCCCGGAGCTGGGGCAGCCGCCTCGTGGAGCTGGGCGCGGTCGGCCATCTCAACCCGGCCTCGGGGTACGGCGCGTGGCCCTCGGCGGAGGATCTGATCCGCATGCCGGAGCCGGGCGCCGTCACCGACGGCCGCATGCCGGACCGGTTCGCGGAGCTCGCCGCTCGGGCGAACAGGAGCCGGAACGTGAGCGGCGGCACATAGAGGATCTTCACGAAGCCTCCATGACGTGGGACGGCCGGCGCGGGGCTCCGACCCGAGCACCTGGGAAACGGCGAGATGTGAGAGCGTGCAGGGCGTGAGTGAGACACCGACGAATACCCTGCAGTACCGCTTCGACGGCCCGGAGGACGCCCCCGTCCTCATCCTCGGCCCTTCCCTCGGCACCACCTGGCACATGTGGGACCGCCAGATCCCGGAGCTGACGAAGCAGTGGCGGGTCTTCCGGTTCGACCTGCCGGGCCACGGCGGTGCCCCCGCCCACCCGGCCGGCTCCGTCGGTGAGCTGGCGGCCCGTCTGCTGGTGACCCTGGACGCACTCGGTGTGCAGCGCTTCGGCTACGCGGGCTGCGCGCTGGGCGGTGCGGTCGGCATCGAGCTGGCCCTGCGCCACCCCGAGCGCCTCGCCTCGCTCGCGCTGGTCGCCGCCTCGCCCCGGTTCGGCACCCCCGACGAGTTCCGCCAGCGCGGGGTGGTCGTCCGGACCAACGGGCTCGACCCGATCGCCCGCACCTCGCCCGACCGCTGGTTCACCGGCGGGTTCGCCGCGGCGCAGCCCGCGATCACCGAGTGGGCCGTGCAGATGGTGCGCACCACCGACCCGGGCTGCTACATAGCCGCCTGCGAGGCCCTCGCAGGGTTCGACGTCCGGCCCGAGATCGGCCGGATCGGCGCGCCGACCCTGGTGCTGGTCGGCTCCGAGGACCAGGTCACCGGACCGGCCGAGGCCCGCACCCTGGTCGCGGGGATACCGGACGCCCGGCTCGCGGTCGTGCCCGGCGCCTCCCACCTGGTGCCGGTGGAGCAGCCCGCCGCCGTCACCGACCTGCTGGTACGGCACTTCTCCACCGCCTGGCAGCAGCCCTTCGACACCGGCCAGACGGCCCTCCCGGCCGTTCCCGTCAACCCGGCGCTGACGGCGGCGCCGCAGATCGTGCCCGTCGCCGAGATCGCCCCCGTCGTCGTACCGCCGCAGCCGGCCGGGCTGCCCGACCGGTACGAGGCCGGGCTGAAGATCCGCCGGGAGGTGCTCGGCGACGCGCACGTGGACCGTGCGCTGTCCCAGGCCGACGAGTTCTCCGGGGGGTTCCAGGAGTTCATCACCCGCTACGCCTGGGGCGAGATCTGGGACCGGCCCGGTCTGGACCGCCGCACCCGCAGCTGCGTCACGCTGACCGCGCTGGTCGCCGGGGGCCACCTGGAGGAGCTGGCCTTCCACACCCGCGCCGCTCTGCGCAACGGCCTCACCCCGGACGAGATCAGGGAGGTGCTGCTGCAGGCGGCCGTGTACTGCGGTGTCCCGGCGGCGAACAGTGCGTTCCGGGTGGCCCAGCAGGTCATCCGCGAGGAGACCACCCCCGCCGAGTGAGCCCCGGGCCGCCGCAGGCGGCAGGATGGGGAGACATGAAGCTCACCAAGAAGTCCCACGCCTGTGTCCGCCTGGAGAAGGACGGGCGGACGCTCGTGATCGATCCCGGCGGGTTCAGCGAGCAGGACGCGGCGGTCGGCGCGGACGCGATCCTGGTCACGCACGAGCACCCGGACCACTTCGACGAGGGCCGGCTGCGGGCCGCCCTGGAGGCGAACCCGGCCGCCGGGATCTGGACCCTGAAGTCCGTGGCCGACCGGATCGCGGCGGCCTTCCCGGGCCGGGTGCACACCGTCGGCCACGGCGACACGTTCACCGCCGCGGGCTTCGACGTACAGGTCCACGGCGAGCTGCACGCGGTGATCCACCCGGACATCCCGCGCATCACCAACGTCGGCTACCTCATCGACGGCGGCCGGGTCTTCCACCCCGGCGACGCCCTCACCGTCCCCGAGCACCCCGTTCAGACGCTGATGCTCCCGGTGCAGGCGCCCTGGAACAAGATCTCCGAGGTGATCGACTACGTCCGCGAGGTGAAGCCGCAGCGCGCCTACGACATCCACGACGCCCTGCTGACCGACCTCGCCCGGCCGATCTACGACCGCCAGATCGGAGCCCTCGGCGGCACGGACCACGAGCGGCTCACCCCGGGGGCGTCGGCGGACGTCTGAGGCGGGCTGTCACACCCGCCGGGTAGGTTGAGAGACATGCGCATCGCCACCTGGAACGTGAACTCGATCACCGCCCGCCTCCCGAGGCTGCTCGCCTGGCTGGAGAGCAGCGGCACCGACGTGCTCTGCCTCCAGGAGGCCAAGATCGCCGAGGAGCAGTTCCCGTTCGACCAGCTGCGCGAGCTGGGCTACGAGGCGGCGGTCCACGCGACCGGCCGGTGGAACGGCGTGGCGGTGCTCTCCCGCGTCGGCCTGGAGGACGTGGTCAAGGGCCTGCCCGGCGACCCCGGCTACGAGGGCGTGACCGAGCCGCGCGCCGTCTCGGCGACCTGCGGACCGGTCCGCGTCTGGTCGGTGTACGTACCCAACGGCCGTGAGGTGGACCACCCGCACTACGCGTACAAGCTCCAGTGGTTCGAGGCCCTGAAGGCCGCCGTCGCCGGTGATGCCTCCGGCAGCCGCCCGTTCGCGGTCATGGGCGACTACAACGTGGCGCCCACCGACGACGACGTCTACGACGTGGCCGCCTTCGAGGGTTCCACCCATGTGACCCCCGCCGAGCGCGCCGCCCTGGTCTCCCTCCGGGAGACGGGCCTGACGGACGTGGTCCCGCGCCCCCTGAAGTACGACCACCCGTACACGTACTGGGACTACCGCCAGCTCTGCTTCCCCAAGAACCGCGGCATGCGCATCGACCTGGTGTACGGCAACGAGCCGTTCGCGAAGGCCGTCAAGGACTCCTACGTCGACCGCGAGGAGCGCAAGGGCAAGGGCGCGTCCGATCATGCGCCGGTGGTGGTCGACCTGGACGTGTGATGCCAGGCTGGGCGCATGAACATTCCGTTCCTGGGCCCCAGGCACCACAAGAACGGTGGCGCGGCGCTGCCGGCCGACCCCGAGTCGATCGCCGCGCTCCTGTCCGAATGTGAACTGCTCCGCTCCCAGGCGGACGAGGCGGGCGTCCGCCTCGACGACACGCCGGATTCCCTGGAGGCGCTGGACCAACTGGTCCCGCGCTGGCGCGACGACGCGGAGCTGCTGCCCTGGCTGGGCAGCGACGCGGGGCTCTACCTCGGCACGGTGGTCGTGCGCACCGTGCCCGGGGCCGGCTGGGAGATCAGATCCGACGGCGAGCCCGTGCTGCGGCTCGCGTCCGGCCGGGAGGTCGAGGTCGTGGACGCCGGCCGGGCCTGGGCCGCGACCGGCGTCCCCGAACTGTCCCAGCTGTACGGGGAGATCGCCGAGGTCTGACGCCGGCTACGCCTGGATCACCGACCTCGACTACGATGAGCCGTTCATCCCTGTGGTGATGGTGATCTCGCCGGACCGCACCGGGATACATGGGCCAGGCTCGTCCGGCGGCAGCCGATGATCACTGCTCGCGCACGGGGACGGACACGTATGACGGGTCGTCCGGCGGCGAGGAGAAGGTCAGCTGCGCGCCGGACGGGTTGTGCTCGATGTAGAGCGGGTCGACGGTGTCGACGACCAGCGCGAGGCGGTGCCCGGCGGGTACGTCGTACGCGGTGGAGAACAGGTCCAGGTTCACGTCGAACGGCTCGCCGGGCGTCCGGCCGTGCCAGGTGTAGGGCGCGTTGGTGACCAGCTTGCCGAAGCCGAGCGGTCCCACGTCGTACAGGTAGGCGATGAGGGTGCCGCTCTCCTTGGTCGGGGTGAGCGTGGTGTGCAGCGTGGCCGTGCCCCGCACCTGCTGGGCCGCGCCGTAGCGTTCCGACTGCCACACGGCCGCCCAGCGGCGCGGCAGCAGCGGGATCGAGGCGACGGGCGGCAGTTGGGCGACCTGGTCCAGGATGCTGGAGAGGAAGACGATCCCGCCGTCCGCGCCCGAGTCGACGTTGGCGTGGATGGTGGTGGAGCCCGCGAGCGCCAGCTTGGTGCGGGTCGCGCCGACCGACTTCCAGTCCGGGTAGCCCTCGTATCCGCCCGCGCTACGGGACTTGAGCTGGACGGGCTGCTCGCGGTCGATGCCGTTGTCGGTGCCCTTGAGGTAGCGGTCGAACCAGCGTCCGGTGTCCGTCCACACGTCGTTGGGCAGCCCGAACAGACCGGTCATCTCGGCGGTGGCGTGGTCGCCGGGGCGCATCTCCAGCCGCTTCGGGCCGGTCAGCTTCTCGTAGAAGTCGGCGTACTGGTTGGCCGGGAAGATGGTGTCGCCCCAGGCGTTGGCCATCAGGACCGCGGCGCCGTTCTTGTTCAGCTGGTCGACATAGGTCGCGGCGGAACGCTTGCGCCCCCAGTCGATCATCTCCTGTTCCTTGGTCAGGTTGGACGCGTAGAAGTTGTCGAAGATCTCCCGGAGTTCGGGGCTCTCCCGGCCGGTGATGATGCCCGCGCCGTCGAGCAGGGCGCCCGCCTGGACGTGCTGGGTCTGGCCCGAGTAGATCGAGCCGATCAGGTCGGCCCAGCCGCTCAGCGCGGCGACGGCCTTGATGCGCTTGTCGTGGGCGGCGGCCAGCAGGCTGATGCCGGCGCCGTAGGAGACGCCCGCCATGCCGATGTGCCGTGGGTCCGCGGGGGTGTTGGCGAGCGCCCAGTCGATGACCTTGGAGGCGTCCGCTATGTCCGGCGGACCCGCCACTTCTATCTCGCCGCCGGACTGCCAGAAGCCGCGCACGTTGTACGTGAGCACCACGTAGCCGGAGTCGGCGAGCTTCTGAGCCTGGGCGAGATACTCCACCTGCGGCAGGCCCCAGCTCGTGGGCAGCACGATGAGCGGGTAGCTGTGCGAGCCGTCGGCGCCCGCGGGCGTGACGACGTTCGCCTTCAGTACGGTGCCGCCGTCGCCCGTGATGTCCACGAAGCGGACGGACGAGGCGGCCTGGGCGGCCGGAGCCAGGCCGACGACGGTCCCCGCGATCAGCGCCGCGGAGACGACTCCTGCGGCGGAGGTGCGCAAGGTGGTGCGACCGTGTCCCATGGGGTCACTCCTCACTCGTTTAAGTGCAAAGTGACTCGACGGTAACCGGCGGAACTTACCCTAAGTAACCCGCCGGTAAGTTACGTGCCGGTAAAGTTTGTTGGGCGTCAAGAGGCCCGGTGCGACGTGCGCACGGTTTCCGCCGCCGGGACGGGCGCCTGCGCCGCCCGTGTGACGTCCGCGACCAGCTCGACCAGATCGGGGCCGTACGCCTGGGAGTTGACCACTTTCAGCAGCAGGACGAAGGTGTTGTCGCCGTGCTTGCGGTTCAACCGCTCGTGGTTACGGGCCAGATAGCGGGTGGCCGCCTGGTTGGTGATGGCCCGCTGCCCGCAGAACAGGAACACCGGCCGGGTTCTCTCCCCGGCGCTGAGCCGGGCGAGCAGGACGTACTCGCAGACGCCCGGTTCCAGGCGGTACCGCTCTCCGCCGATCTGGAAGGCACCCCGGTCCGGGCCGGGTTCGGGATCGATGTTCACGCGGACGCCGGGGAGCATCGCCGCCATGTGGGCCAGCATCCGCCGGTTCGACGCCGGGCCGCCCACGCAGAACTCGGTGCGCTCGCCGAACCCCTGCTGGGTCGCGTCCTGCGTCACCATCTGCAGGTTGGCCCCGCAGTCCTTGATGAGGGCGGACAGCTCCAGCAGCGCGAAGACGTCGAAGCGGTGCACGGCCGGCTCCGAGGCGGCCGGGTCGCGATTGACGACGAGCAGGGACTCCGAGTTGTCGGGCAGCCCGAAGAACTCCTGTTTGCGCCGCAACTTGCGCCGCCACAGGTAGGTACGGGCCAGCCACCCCAGCGCGGCACTGATGCCGGCCGCTATGAGGCCCAGGACGATATTGCGCACGTCGTCGTTCATGGCCGCGCATGGTAGCGGGCCCGGGCGACGGCTACGTACCGGCGTTCGAACTGTGGCGGTCGTGTGGCGGGTGGCCGAGGCGTACTGTTGGCCGTACGGCAATCTGGTTACGCTGCGCGGACGGTCCCGACGGGAGGTACGGATGGGTCGGCCTGGCGCGCGGAAACTGGCGGTGATGGCGGTCTCGGCCGCCATGGTGTCGGTGGGAGCGGCGGCCCCGCCCGCCGCAACGGGCGAGACGCCTACGAAGGTTCCGGTGGCCGTCGGCTACGGCGGAGCCGTGGCCAGCGTCGACGCGGACGCGTCAGCCGCCGGCATCGAGGTGCTCAGGAAGGGCGGCAACGCGGTCGACGCGGCCGTCGCCACCGCGGCCGCGCTCGGCGTCACCGAGCCCTACTCGGCCGGCATCGGCGGAGGGGGCTACTTCGTCTACTACGACGCCAAGTCCCGTACGGTGCACACCATCGACGGCCGTGAGACCGCTCCGCTGACCGCCGACGCCGACCTGTTCACGGAGAACGGCAAGCCGCTCGCCTTCGCCGACGCCGTCAGCAGCGGTCTGAGTGTCGGCACCCCGGGCACGCCCGCCACCTGGCAGAAGGCACTGGACCAGTGGGGCAGCAGAAGCCTCGGCAGGGTCCTCGGGCCCGCCGAGCGGATCGCCCGCGACGGCTTCACCGTCGACGACACCTTCCGCTCGCAGACCGCGTCCAACGAGACCCGGTTCCGCTACTTCCCCGACACCGCGGCGCTGTTCCTGCCGAACGGACAGCTCCCGGTCGTCGGCTCCACCTTCAAGAACCCCGATCTGGCCCGCACTTACGAGGAGCTGGCCAGGAAGGGCGTCGGCGCGATCTACCACGGCGACCTGGGCGACGACATCGTCGACACGGTCGACAAGCCCCCGGTGGACCCGGGTTCGGGCTGGAACGCCCGTCCGGGCAAGCTGACCGAGAAGGACCTGGCCGCCTACGGCGCCAAGCTCCAGAAGCCCACCAGGACCTCGTACCGCGGTCTGGACGTGTACTCGATCGCGCCCTCCTCCTCCGGCGGCACCACCGTCGGCGAGGCGCTCAACATCCTGGAGAGGACCGACCTCTCGAAGGCCAGTGAGGTGCAGTACCTGCACCACTACATCGAGGCCAGCCGCATCGCCTTCGCCGACCGCGGCCGCTGGGTCGGCGACCCCGCCTTCGAGGACGTACCGACCAAGGACCTGCTGTCGCAGCGGTACGCCGACTCGCGCGCCTGCCTGATCAAGGACGACGCGGTCCTCAGCAGCCCGCTCGCACCCGGCGACCCGCGCCACCCAGCCGCCTGCGGCGCCGGCGGTACGGCGGCCCCGACGACGTACGAGGGCGAGAACACCACCCATCTGACCGTGGCCGACAAGTGGGGCAACGTCGTCTCCTACACGCTCACCATCGAGCAGACCGGCGGCAGCGGCATGACCGTGCCCGGCCGGGGCTTCCTGCTCAACAACGAGCTGACCGACTTCTCCTTCGCCCCGGCCAACCCGGCCGTGCACGACCCGAACCTGCCCGGGCCGGGCAAGCGGCCGCGCTCCTCCATCTCACCGACCATCGTCCTCGACCGGCACGGCCGGCCGGTGGTGGCGCTCGGCTCGCCCGGCGGCGCGACCATCATCACCACCGTGCTGCAGACCCTGACCGAGTTCCTCGACCGGCGTCTGCCGCTGGTCGACGCGATCGCCGCGCCGCGCGCCAGCCAGCGCAACGCGGCCCAGACCGAACTCGAACCAGGCCTGTACAACAGCGACTTGAGGACGCAGCTGGAGGCCATCGGGCACAGCTTCAAGCTGAACCCGGAGATCGGCGCGGCCACCGGCGTCCAGCGGCTGCCGGACGGCAGGTGGCTGGCCGCCGCCGAGAAGGTACGACGCGGCGGCGGCTCGGCGATGGTGGTCCATCCGGCCGCGCCGTGACCGTCACACCTCGGGAGCGGACGGCTGCGCCTGCTGCGCACGGAAGTCCAGCCGTCCGTCCCTGACGTCCACCGTGACCCGGCTGCCCGGGGCGATCGTGCCGTCCAGCAGCAGCCGGGACAGCTGGTTGTCGACCTCCCGCTGGATGGTACGGCGCAGCGGGCGGGCGCCGTACTCGGGCTGGTAGCCGCGCTCGGCGATCCAGTCGACGGCCGTGTCCGTGAACTCGACCCCGACGCTCTGGCCGTCCAGCAGCCGGCGGGTGCGCTCCAGCAGCAGGTCCGTGATCTGCCGCAGCTGCTCGCTCGTCAGCTGCCGGAACACGACGATCTCGTCGATCCGGTTCAGGAACTCCGGCCGGAAGTGCTCGCGCAGCGGGCGCAGGATCTGCTCGCGCCGCGCCTCCTCGTCGGCATCCGCGCCCCCCGGCCCGAAGCCGATCCCGGCACCGCGCCGGGTGATCACGTCGGAGCCGAGATTGCTGGTCATCACGATGACCGTGTTGGTGAAGTCGACCGTCCGGCCCTGCGAGTCGGTCAGGCGGCCGTCGTCCAGGACCTGCAGCAGGATGTTGAAGACGTCCGGATGGGCCTTCTCCACCTCGTCGAGCAGGAGGAGCGAGTACGGGTACCTGCGCACCACCTCGGTGAGCTGGCCGGCCTCCTCGTGGCCCACGTACCCGGGCGGGGCGCCCACCAGCCGGGAGACGGTGTGCCGCTCCTGGTACTCGCTCATGTCGAGACGGACCATGCGGTCCTCGCTGCCGAACAGGGCCTCGGCGAGCGCGCGGGCCAGCTCGGTCTTGCCGACGCCGGTCGGGCCGAGGAACAGGAAGCTGCCGATCGGCCGGTCCGGGCTCGCGAGCCCGGCGCGGGAGCGGAGCACGGCCTCGGCGACCACACTCACCGCCGCCTCCTGGCCCACCACCCGCTGGTGCAGATGCGCTTCCAGGCCCAGCAGCCGCTCCTTCTCCTCCTGGGTCAGCCGGCTCACCGGGATGCCGGTCTGCCGGGACACCACCTCGGCGATGGCCTCCGCCGTCACCTCCAGGTTCTGCCCCTCGTCGGCCTCGTCCCCGCCGCTGGCCTCGGCGATCCGCTGCTTCAGCGTGCCGATCTTGTCCCGCAGCTGGGTGGCCTGTTCGTACTGCTCGTCGGCGACCGCCTGGTCCTTGTCGCAGACGAGCTGCTCCACCTCGCGCTCCATCGTGCGTACGTCCGTGCCCTTCGTCCGGGCGCCGAGGCGCACCCGGGCGCCGGCCTGGTCGATCAGGTCGATCGCCTTGTCGGGCAGGCGCCGGTCGGTGAGGTAGCGGTCCGACAGCTCCACGGCGGCCACCAGTGCCTCGTCCGTGTAGCGGACCTGGTGGTGGGCCTCGTAACGGTCGCGCAGGCCGCGCAGGATCTCGATGGTGTCCTCGACGGTCGGCTCGGGCACCAGGATCGGCTGGAAACGCCGGGCCAGCGCCGCGTCCTTCTCGATCCGGCGGAACTCCTCCAGCGTGGTCGCGCCCACGATGTGCAGCTCGCCCCGGGCGAGCGCGGGCTTGAGGATGTTGCCCGCGTCCATCGCACCGCCCTCGCCGCCCGCACCGGCGCCGACGACCGTGTGCAGCTCGTCGATGAAGACGATCAGCCGGTCGGAGTGCGCGCGGATCTCCTCCACGATGTTGTTCATGCGCTCCTCGAAGTCGCCCCGGTAGCGGGTGCCCGCGACGACCCCGGTCAGGTCCAGGGCGACCACCCGTCGCCCGGCCAGGATGTCCGGCACGTCCCCGTCCGCGATCCGCTCCGCGAGCCCCTCCACGATGGCCGTCTTGCCGACACCCGCGTCGCCGATCAGCACGGGGTTGTTCTTCCCGCGCCGGGACAGCACCTCGATGGTCTGCTCGATCTCCCCGTCGCGGCCGATGACCGGGTCGACCCGGCCCTCCCGGGCCAGCTCGGTCAGATCGCGGCCGTACTTGTCGAGCGTCGGCGTGGACGTGGGCCGCTGGCGCTCCGTGCGCGTCTGGGTGGCCTCCGGGGCCTCGGGCGGCAGGGCGCCCGCGGAGAAACGGGCCGCGTGCAGGATGTGCCCGGCCGCCGAGTCCGGGTTCGCGGCCAGCGCGCTCAGCACGTGCTCCGGACCGATGTACCCGGCACCGCTCGACCGCGCCAGGTCGTGCGCGTCCAGCAGGGCCCGCTTGACGGCCGGGGTGAGCGAGAGCGATGTAGGCGGGGGCGCCTCGCCCGGCGGGTGCTGGACGGGGCCCGCGCGGTCGTCGATCTCCGTCGCGAGCGAGTCGGGGTCGGCACCGGACCTGCTCAGCAGGGATCTCGTCGGCTCGGTGGCCAGGGCGGCACGCAGCAGGTGCTGCGTGTCCAGGTCCCGGCTGCCGTGCTCCGCGGCGTACTGGGCGGCCCCTCTCACCATCTCCCGGGCCGGCTGGCTGAGCAGGCGGCCGATGTCGATGTGGCGGGGACGCTCGGATCCGCCGGGGGTGCCGCCGAGGAAGCGGCCCAGGAAATCACCGAAGGGGTCGGGAGGGTAGCCGTCGGTCATGACGTTCCGTTCCTTTGGTGTTCGTTCATTTCACCTTGGCACGGATGGTCTCCGACGGCATCGCGGGGCGCCTGTCGGCTGTCCTACCGCTGTGTGAGAACGCGCGGGCCCCCATCCGTGATCGCCACGGTGTGCTCCACGTGGGCCGCGCGGGAGCCGTCGCTCGTGCGCAGCGTCCAGCCGTCGTCCGCTTCGTAGTAGGCGTCCTTGCCACTGGCGATCAGCATCGGCTCGATCGCCAGGACCATGCCGTGGCGCAGGGGGAGTCCCCGGCCCGGGCGGCCCTCGTTCGGGACCTCCGGGTCCTCGTGCATGCGGCGGCCCACGCCGTGGCCGCCGAAGCCGGCGGGGATGCCGTAGCCGGCCGTGCGGCAGACCCGGCCGACGGCGTGTGCGATGTCGCCGATGCGGTTGCCGACGACGGCTGCCTCGATGCCGGCCGCCATGGCGCGCTCGGCGGTGTCGATGAGGTGCAGGTCCGCCGGGCGGGGGCGGCCGACCGTGAAGCTGATCGCCGAGTCACCGGCCCAGCCGCCCAGGTGGGCGCCGCAGTCGATGGAGACGAGGTCGCCGTCGCGCAGGCGGTCACGGGTGGGGATGCCGTGCACGATCGCCTCGTTGACCGAGGCGCAGATCACCGCCGGAAAGGGGGTCGGGGCGAAGGAGGGGCGGTAGCCGAGGAAAGGGGAGGAGGCCCCGGCCTCGCGCAGCACCTCCCGGGCCACCTCGTCCAGCTCCAGCAGGGAGACACCGACGTCGGCGGCCTTTCGTACGGCTGTCAGGGCGCGTGCGACGACCTGGCCCGTGGCGTGCATCGCGTCAATGGACGTGTCTGTCTTCAGTTCCACCATGCCAATTACTATACCGGTATTTGAATGGGGGTGATGATGGCGGGTGGTATTAGAATGGGTGTCATGGTGCGCACCCCCCTCACCCCCGAAGAGCGTGAACGCGGCGAACGGCTCGGACAGTTGCTGCGCGCGGCGCGCGGCGGGCGGAGCATGGCCGAGGTCGCGGCGGAGGCGGGCGTCTCGGCCGAGACGCTTCGCAAGATCGAAACCGGACGGGCGCCGACCCCGGCCTTCTTCACCGTGGCCGCGTTGGCCGGGGTGCTCGGGCTGTCCATGGATGACCTGGTGGCGCGCTGTCTGCTGGTGGGTGTCTGAAACCCGCCTGCGGTGGGCCGGTCCGCGCAAGGGGCGGGATCGCGCAATGAGTCGCCCGCCCACTGCCGGAAAACTCTGCGTAGCAAGTCCGTAACACAGCTGGTGTTGCCTGACGGCCGGAGTGCTGGCAGTCGGGCGGGAGTCGGGCATGGCTGTGGATCAACTCCCCGGTCGGATGCGGGAGTTCGCTAACTACCTGGACGGTCTCCTGGGTCGCCTGGATCAGGGCGGGGGATGGTGCGGGGTCTTCTGGCAACGCGACCCCGAGGGCATGCGGGCCTGCCTCGACGGGCGTGAGGTGCCGCCGTGGGACGTGGTGGAGGCGCTGCTGCAGGACCTCCATGCGGCGTTCGGCCCCGCAGCGGCTGCGGCCGAGCGGCAACGGGCCCGCGTCCTGCACGCTGCCGCCGTCTCGGCGTACGACGCCCGCCCCGGCGTCGGGGACGCCCTGCGCGACCGGCTCGACGTGATGCTCCGCGAACAGCGGTACGCCGTGGAACGCCAGGCCGAACTGAACCGCCTGCTCGCCGGGGCACCCGCCCGCGAGGAGGCCGACGCCCTGCGCCTGGACCTCGCCTGGGCCCACGACGACCACGAACGAGCCACAGCCCGATGCGCCGAACTGCGGGCCAGGATGGCGCACCTGGACCGCAGGGCGGTGGAAGTACCGCTCCTGGACGGGGCGGAGGCCCGGGGTGAGGGTGGCGGGCGAGTGCCGGGCCGTGACGGCGTATCGGTGGCGCCGCGGGAGCACGGGGCTGCCACCGGGGCCTTCGGCGGCACCGCAGGCGCTGACGGGCGCGTGGCGGGCCATGGTGATGCCGGGGCGGCAGGCGACCGTGGTGCGTCGTGGGACGGCACCGGCGGTGCACTGTGGGCGGGGGACGATGCCGGGCCGCTTGCGCCAGGCGCTGACGGCTTCGGCCGTGCCGGTACGGGTGGTGGACCTCGCGTCTCCGGCGCCCAGGGCTTCGGGGGCGCCGAGGCGGCCGGGGGCAGCAGGGCGGTCGGGGGCGGCGGAGCGGCCGGGGGCGGCGAGGCTGCCGCGCCCGGAGGGGCCGGGGCCCCTGGTGCCGCCCGGCTCGGCGCCGGGTCGGCCCCGTCCCACCCGCACGATGCCCGGGCCACCGGCCACGACGGGCGGCTCACCGCGTCCGCCGGCGACGGTCAGGACCCCTGGTTCTCCGGACCGGTCGCCGGCCACGCCCCTCGCCCCGCCGTGCCGGACGCCGGCCCTGTGGTCGGTCAGGGCGGTTCCGTGCCGGGCTCGTCCTCATGGCCGGCCGTGTCGGACGTCGGCCCGGTGGCCGGTCGGGCGGAGTCCGTGGTGGAAGGGGCCTCGCAGTCCGCGGTGTCGTATGCCGACCCGGCAGCCGGCCAGGGCGGTTCCGTGCCGGATCCGGCCCCTTGGCCCGCGCGGGCGGACGCCGGCCCGGCAGCGCGCACGCGAGGGGGTGACGCCGGCCCGGCAGTCCCTTCCCCTGCCGCACGCTCCGCCGCACCCCCCACCCGCGAGGTCGCCCCCGTGCCCGCCCCTGAGCCCCCCGCCCCCGCCAAGCCCCGCAAGCGGCGCCGCGGCAGTGCCCGGTTCGCCGGGATGGTCGAGGACGCGGGAGCCCCGGTTGTCGTGCCGCAGAGTCCTGTTGCGGCCGCGCCCGAGGCGGCCGTCGGACGGCGTACCCCGCGTGGGGCGCGGTTCGCCGGGGCGGCGGAGCGGGGTGAGGCGGTCGAGGAAGCCGCGGAGGTCGTGGTGGACGCCGAGACGGGCGCTGCCGTCGAGGGGGTCGTGGAGGAGCTGGTGCGGCTGCGGGGTGAAGGGCGTACCGGTGAGGCGCATGTGCTGTTGGTCGAGATCGCGTGGTGGCCCGCCGCGCGGTTCCCGCTGCTCGCGGACCGGCTGCAGCGTGCGGGGCTCGCTGCCGACTGGGCGACGCTGCTGTGGGAGGCCGCCTCGCTGCCCGCCGAACGGCTGGTCACCGCCGCCGACGCGCTGGAGGCCGCCGGGCGGGCCGCGGACGGGCAGCAGATGCTGCGGCAGGGCGTGGTCAGGCCGGCCGAGGAGATAGGCGCAGGCGTGCTGGGGCTGGACGCGCAGGGTCGCGGGCGCGAGGTGCGGGCCCTGCTGGACGCCTATGTGCGCGTCCGGACGCCGGAGGAGGCCGCCCGCAGCGTCGGCGCCGACCCGCGCCGCCTCGTCCCGCTCCTGCTGGAGGCCGCCCGGGGTGTCTCGGAGGAGCGCCACTGGGACCTGGTGCACGCCCTGAGGGTCGCCGGCTTCACCGCCTGACCGTCCGTCCGCTCACCCTAAGGAGTGTGAAACGTGATCGACTCAGCGGGTTAACGACGATGGTCTTGGCAAGGACTTCCTCGAGGCTTACTTTCGTCCCTCTACGGGCCGTTTCTACGGGCGTAGAGGCTCGGACGTCGCGTCGAAGGAGCAGCTCATGGCCAACGTCGTACGTGCCGCACTGGTTCAGGCCACCTGGACCGGCGACACCGAGTCCATGGTGGCGAAACACGAGGAGCACGCCCGCGAGGCGGCTCGCCTGGGCGCGAGGATCATCGGGTTCCAGGAGGTCTTCAACGCCCCCTACTTCTGTCAGGTCCAGGAGCCGGAGCACTACCGCTGGGCCGAGCCGGTGCCCGACGGGCCCACCGTGCGGCGGATGCGGGAGCTGGCCCGCGAGACCGGCATGGTGGTCGTCGTCCCCGTCTTCGAGGTCGAGCAGTCCGGCTTCTACTACAACACCGCCGCCGTGATCGACGCCGACGGCACCTACCTCGGCAAGTACCGCAAGCACCACATCCCCCAGGTCAAGGGCTTCTGGGAGAAGTACTACTTCAAACCCGGCAACCTGGGATGGCCCGTCTTCGAGACGGCCGTCGGCAAGGTGGGTGTCTACATCTGCTACGACCGCCACTTCCCGGAGGGCTGGCGACAACTGGGCCTGAACGGAGCGCAGTTGGTCTACAACCCCTCCGCCACGCACCGAGGTCTGTCCTCCTACCTGTGGCAGCTGGAACAGCCCGCCGCGGCCGTCGCCAACGAGTACTTCGTCGCCGCCATCAACCGGGTGGGGCAGGAGGAGTACGGGGACAACGACTTCTACGGGACGTCGTACTTCGTCGACCCGCGCGGCCGGTTCGTCGGCGAGGTGGCCAGTGACAAGGACGAGGAACTCGTCGTCCGGGACCTGGACTTCGACCTCATCGACGAAGTGCGGCAGCAGTGGGCCTTCTACCGCGACCGCCGTCCCGACGCCTACGAAGGGCTGGTGCAGCCGTGAACGACCTCTACTCCCGCCACCGCGGTGTCCTGCCCGACTGGCTGGCCCTCTACTACGACGAGCCGCTGGAACTCACCCACGGCGAGGGCCGCCATGTGTGGGACTCCGACGGCAACAAGTACCTGGACTTCTTCGGCGGCATCCTCACCACCATGACCGCGCACGCCCTGCCCGAGGTGACCAAGGCGGTCAGCGAGCAGGCCGGCCGGATCATCCACTCCTCGACCCTCTACCTCAACCGGCCGATGGTCGAACTGGCCGAACGCATCGCCCAGTTGAGCGGCATCCCGGACGCCCGCGTCTTCTTCACCACCTCCGGCACCGAGGCCAATGACACCGCCCTGCTGCTCGCCACCACCTACCGGCGCAGCAACACCGTCCTGGCCATGCGCAACAGCTACCACGGCCGCTCCTTCAGCGCCGTCGGCATCACCGGCAACCGCAGCTGGTCCCCGACCTCGCTGTCCCCGCTGCAGACCCTGTACGTGCACGGCGGCGTCCGTACCCGCGGACCCTTCGCCGAGCTGGACGACCGCGCGTTCATCGACGCGTGCGTGGAGGACCTGAAGGACGTCCTCGGGCACACCCGCCCGCCGGCCGCGCTGATCGCCGAGCCCGTCCAGGGCGTCGGCGGCTTCACCTCCCCGCCGGACGGGCTGTACGCGGCCTTCCGCGAGGTGCTGAACGCCCAGGGAATCCTGTGGATCGCCGACGAGGTGCAGACCGGGTGGGGCCGCACCGGCGACCACTTCTGGGGCTGGCAGGCGCATGCCCGCAGCGGCCCGCCGGACATGATCACCTTTGCCAAGGGCATTGGCAACGGCGCGTCCATCGGCGGGGTGATCGCCCGCGCCGAGATCATGAACTGCCTGGACGCCAACAGCATCTCGACGTTCGGCGGCACCCAGATCACCATGGCCGCCGGCCTCGCCAACCTCACCTACCTCGTCGAACACGACCTGCAGGGCAACGCCCGGCGCGTCGGCGGACTGCTCATCGAACGGCTGCGGGCCGTCGCGGCCCAGCTGCCGGGTGTGCGGGAGGTGCGCGGGCGCGGTCTCATGATCGGCGTCGAACTGGTCAAGCCGGGCACGGACGAGGCCGATCCGCAGGCGGCCTCCGCCGTCCTGGAGGCGGCCCGCGAGGGCGGCCTGCTGATCGGCAAGGGTGGCGGCCACAACACCAGCGCCCTGCGCATCGCCCCGCCGCTGTCACTG
The DNA here is from genome assembly GCF_056434245.1 of Streptomyces sp. NPDC044064. Lineage (NCBI taxonomy): Bacteria > Bacillati > Actinomycetota > Actinomycetes > Kitasatosporales > Streptomycetaceae > Streptomyces > Streptomyces sp. NPDC044064. The sequence goes on along the minus strand of NZ_JBWKFN010000026.1, from coordinate 74,854 downwards.
ACCGTCGCGGAGGCCGAGGAGGGCGCGGCGATCCTCGAACGCGCGCTGAGGAGCACGTACTAGAGAACGGGTGTACCACCATGACCACCACCTCCGTGACCTCGCACAACGGCTTCGAACCCGCCCTCTCCGTCCGCCAGGTGCTCACCCTGGAGCGGGTGCAGGCCGGGGAGCCCGAGGTGGTGGCCGGGGCCGGGCAGCTCGACCGGCCCGTGCGCTGGGTGCACGTCGCCGAGGCCGCCGACGTCGGCGTGATGCTCACCGGCGGCGAGATGGTGCTCACCACCGGTGTGCTGCTCGCCGGTGACGAGGCCAAGCAGGTCGAGTACATCCAGTCCCTGCACCGGGCGGAGGCCGCGGCCGTCGTGCTCGGGCTCGGCCGGGCCTTTCCCGCGCCGCCCGAGGTGATGCGCCGGGCCGCCGAGCGGTGCGGGCTGCCCATGGTCGTCCTGCACCGGCCCTTCCCCTTCGCCGAGTTGACGGAGGAGGTCCAGTCCCGGCTGGTGCGGCGGAAGTTCGCCGCCGTGAGCCTGTCGGAGACCGTACGGACCGCCCTCACCGGGCTGATCACCGCGGGCGCCCCGCTGCAGCGCCTGCTCGACGAGGTCGCCCAGCACAGCGGCTGCCCGGTCGTCGTCACCAACCTCGCCCACCGCGTCCTCGCCACGGCCGGGGAGCGGCCCGCGGTGGACGACGTGCTGCGCGACTGGGAGCGGATCGCCCGGCAGGCCGGCGGCAGCGTGGGCGACGGCTGGATCCACGCCGAACTCGGCGGACGCGGGGAGCGCTGGGGCCGGCTGCTGCTGTGCGGGTACCGGGGCGACACGGCCACCGGGCGGCTGCTCGCCGACCGGGCCGCCGAGGCCCTGGTCCTGCACCGCATGCTCGGCGGCGGCTCCGCCCACACCTGGGAGGAACAGTCCGCGCAGAGCCTGGTGACCGACCTGGTCTCCGGAGTCGTACCGGCCAGGCAACTGCTGCCCCGGGCGCGGGCGGCCGGGCTGCCGGTGAACCGGCGGACCTTCGTGCCCCTCGTCGTCCCGGGCGGGGAGCCGGGACAACTGGAGCGGACACTGCGAGTGTTGGGCCTTTCCGGGCTGGTCGCCGAGCTGGCCGACGGCGCCACCGCCGTACTGCTCAGCCTCGCCCGCGACCAGCAGGCCGAGGCACTGACCGCGCACTTCGCCGCCCGGCTGCGGACCGAGACCGGCCTGCCGAACACGGTGGTCGCCGCCGCCGACCCGCGCACCGACTGGGACGACGTGCCGGCCGGGCTGCGCGAGGCACAGCATGTCGCCGACGCCGTGGCCGACTCGTCGGGCGCCCTCGACCTGCCGGCCGTCGTACGCCTGCGGGACGTCCATCTGCGCGGCCTGATCCGGCTGCTCAGGGACGACCCCCAGGTGCAGTCCTTCGCCGAGCGCGAGCTGGACGGACTGCTGTGCGGGGCCGACCAGGAGCTGCTGAACGTGCTGCGCACCTTTCTGGCGACCGGGCGCAACAAGTCCCGTACCGCCCAGCTCCATCACGTCTCCCGGCCCGCCCTCTACCGGCGCCTGGAGGCGATACAGACCCGTCTCGGCGTCGACCTCGACGACTTCGAGCAGGCCGCCTCCGTGCACATCGCGCTCCTCGCGCACGACGCGCAACAGGGGTGAAACATGCTACGACCTGGGAAAACGGCGGTGAAACATGGGCTCGCAGACGCGTGACACGGTGGCACGCCGACCGCCCGCAGACGTGACACGCTGCCACTCAAAGGCTCCCTCGCGGCTTTCTAGGCTCACCGGACACCGAGCTACCGGAGGTCCCGATGAGCCGAGTGATCCGTGCCGCCCTGTTCCAGACGGCCTGGACCGGCGACAAGGAATCGATGATCCAGGTCCACGAGCAGGCGGCCCGCGACGCGGCCGCGCAGGGCGCCCAGGTGCTGTGCTTCCAGGAGCTGTTCTACGGCCCCTACTTCTGCCAGGTCCAGGACAAGGCGTTCTACGAGTACGCCGAGCAGATCCCGGACGGCCCCACCGTCAAGCGCTTCCAGGCGCTCGCGAAGGAGCTGGGCATCGTCCTCGTCCTGCCGATGTACGAGGAGGAGCAGCCGGGGGTCCTGTACAACACCGCGGCCGTGATCGACGCGGACGGCTCCTATCTTGGCAAGTACCGCAAGACCCACATCCCCCAAGTCCAGGGATTCTGGGAGAAGTTCTACTTCCGGCCCGGCAACAGCGGCTGGCCCGTCTTCGACACGGCCGTCGGCAGGATCGGCGTGTACATCTGCTACGACCGCCACTTCCCGGAGGGCTGGCGGGCGTTGGGTCTCGCCGGTGCCGAGATCGTCTTCAACCCGTCGGCCACCTCGCGCGGTCTGTCCCGCTACCTGTGGCAGCTGGAGCAGCCGGCGGCGGCCGTCGCCAACGAGTACTTCGTGGGCGCGATCAACCGGGTCGGCGTGGAGGACCTGGGCGACAACGACTTCTACGGAACGACCTACTTCGTGGACCCGGAGGCCCAGTTCGTCGGCGAGGTGGCGAGCGACAAGGAGACCGAACTCGTCGTACGCGACCTGGACCTGGCCAAGCTCCGCGAGGTCCGCGACCGCTGGCAGTTCTACCGCGACCGGGCCCCGGGGGCGTACACGCCGCTGACCGCACCCTGACCACACCGTCCACCCTGGCAGGAGAGGGACCATGAGCAGCCGTACCGTCATCCGCGGTGGTCTCGTCATCACCGCGTCCGACGAGATCCACGCCGACGTGCTGATCGAGGACGGCCGCATCGCCGCCCTCGCCGCCTCCGGCACCCCCGCCGCCGAGGCGTTCACCGCCGAGCGGGCCATCGACGCCACCGGGAAGTACGTCATCCCGGGCGGCGTCGACGCCCACACCCACATGGAGCTGCCGTTCGGCGGCACCTTCGCCTCCGACACCTTCGAGACCGGCACCCGCGCCGCGGCCTGGGGCGGGACGACCACGATCGTCGACTTCGCGGTGCAGAGCGTCGGCCACACCCTGCGCGAGGGCCTGGATGCCTGGCACGCCAAGGCCGAGGGCAACTGCGCGATCGACTACGCCTTCCACATGATCGTCTCCGATGTGAACGACGAGACGCTCAAGGAGATGGACCTGCTGGTCGAGGAGGGGGTGACCAGCTTCAAGCAGTTCATGGCCTACCCGGGCGTCTTCTACTCCGACGACGGCCAGATCCTGCGCGCCATGCAGCGCTCCGCCGACAACGGCGGGCTGATCATGATGCACGCCGAGAACGGCATCGCGATCGACGTCCTCGTCGAACAGGCCCTGGCGCGGGGCGAGACCGACCCGCGGTACCACGGCGAGGTGCGCAAGGCCCTCCTGGAGGCCGAGGCCACCCACCGCGCCATCCGGCTCGCGCAGGTCGCCGGGGCGCCCCTGTACGTCGTGCACGTCTCGGCCATGGAGGCGGTCGCCGAGCTGGCGCGGGCCCGGGACGAGGGGCTTAACGTCTTCGGCGAGACCTGTCCGCAGTACCTGTTCCTGTCCACCGACAACCTCGCCGAGCCCGGCTTCGAGGGCGCCAAGTACGTCTGCAGCACGCCCCTGCGGCCCAGGGAGCACCAGGCCAAGCTCTGGCAGGGCCTGCGCACCAACGACCTCCAGGTGGTCTCCACCGACCACTGCCCCTTCTGCTTCGTGGGCCAGAAGGAGCTGGGCCGCGGCGACTTCTCCAAGATCCCCAACGGTCTGCCCGGCGTCGAGAACCGCATGGACCTGCTGCACCAGGCCGTCGTCGACGGGCACATCTCCCGCCGCCGCTGGATCGAGATCGCCTGCGCCACCCCGGCCCGTATGTTCGGCATGTACCCGAAGAAGGGCACCATCGCCCCGGGCGCCGACGCCGACATCGTCATCTACGACCCGCACGCCGAGCAGGTCATGTCCGCAACTACGCACCACATGAACGTCGACTACTCGGCGTACGAGGGCAGGCGGACGACCGGCCGGGTCGAGACCGTGCTCTCGCGCGGCGAACCCGTCATCACCGAGCGGGAGTACACCGGACACGCCGGGCACGGCGCCTACACCCCGCGCTCCACCTGTCAGTACCTCACCTAGGAGTGGCGCACCATGGACTTCGGACTCGTCCTGCAGACAGACCCGCCGGCCTCCCGTGTCGTCAGCCTGATGAAGCGGGCCGAGCGCAACGGCTTCTCGTACGGCTGGACCTTCGACTCCGCCGTGCTGTGGCAGGAGCCGTTCGTGATCTACAGCCAGATCCTCGCCAACACCTCGAAGCTGACGGTCGGCCCGATGGTCACCAACCCGGGCACCCGCACCTGGGAGGTCACCGCCTCCACCTTCGCCACTCTGAACGACATGTTCGGCAACCGCACCGTCTGCGGCATCGGCCGCGGCGACTCGGCGATGCGCGTCGCCGGCCGCAAGCCCAACACCCTGGCCCGGATCAGCGAGGCCATGAAGGTCATCCGGGCCCTCGGCCGCGGGGACGAGGCCGACCTCGGCGGTACGGTCGTCAGGTTCCCGTGGATCAGGCCGGGCGCCGAACTCCCCGTGTGGATGGCCGCGTACGGACCCAAGGCGCTCAAGATGACCGGCGAGGAGGCCGACGGGTTTATCCTCCAGCTGTCCGACCTGTACCTGACCGAGTACATGGTGAAGGCCGTGAAGGACGCGGCCGTCGCCGCAGGCCGTGATCCCTCCGAGGTGACGATCTGCGTGGCCGCGCCCGCCTACGTCACCGCGGACGACTCTCCCGAGGCGCTCGCCCACGCGCGCGACCAGTGCCGTTGGTTCGGCGGCATGGTCGGCAACCACGTGGCCGACCTGGTCGCCAAGTACGGCGAGCACTCCGGCCAGGTCCCCGACGAACTCACCGACTACATCAAGGCCCGCGAGGGGTACGACTACTCCCACCACGGGCGCAGCGACAACCCGGACACCGAGTTCGTGCCCGACGAGATCGTCGACCGGTTCTGCGTCATCGGGCCGGCCGAGAAGCACATCGAGAAACTCACCGCACTGCGCGAACTGGGCGTCGACCAGTTCGCGGTGTACGACATGCATGACGCCCAGGAGGCCACCATCGACGCCTACGGCGCGACGGTGATCCCGGCCGTCAACGCCTGACCGCAGCACACCGGTTGATCTCCCCCTTCCCGCCGTCCCGGGAAGGGGGCCAGGGCGCTTTCCCCTCACCCCGGGGCCGGGCGCACCCCCCTCGGAGCCACCCGCACGGCCTTTCCCCGTCCCACCCCTCTGTTCGATTGGCCTGCCCATGACCGACACCGCTCCCACGGCCATACCGCCGACCGCTCAAGTCACCCGTGCCGACGGCCGGGTGGAGATCGCCCCTGGTTCGCCGCAGCCCAGCGGCCCCTACGCCAACGAGGACCTGCTCCCCGTCCCCGTGGCGAAGCGCACCTGGACGACGTACAACTTCTCCGCGCTGTGGGTCGGCATGGCACACAACACGGCCTCCTGGACCCTCGCGTCCGGGCTGATCGCGGTGGGCATGGACTGGAAGCAGGCCGTCTTCACCATCGCCCTCGCCAACCTGATCGTCCTCGTCCCGATGCTGCTCACCGGGCACGCGGGACCCAAGTACGGCATCCCCTTCCCGGTCTTCGCCCGCGCCTCCTTCGGGGTGCGCGGCGCCAACCTCCCGGCCGTCGTACGGGCGTTGGTGGCCTGCGGCTGGTTCGGCATCCAGACCTGGATCGGCGGCGAGGCCATCTACTTCCTGGCCGGCAAGCTGATCGGCGACAGCTGGGCGAACGCCTCGCACATCGGCGGCTACGCCTGGACCATGTGGCTGTCGTTCGCGATCTTCTGGGTGATCCAGGTCACCATCATCCACCGGGGCATGGAGACCATCCGCCGCTTCGAGAACTGGGCCGCGCCCTTCGTGCTCGTCGGCGCGTTCGTGATGCTGTGGTGGATGAGCAGCAAGGCCGGCGGTGTCGGGCCGCTGTTCGACCAGCCCTCCAAGCTGGGCTGGGGCGGCGACTTCTGGAAGCTGTTCTGGCCGTCACTCATGGGAATGATCGGCTTCTGGTCCACGCTGAGCCTGAACATCCCCGACTTCACCCGATACGGCAAGAGCCAGAAGGCCCAGACCTGGGGGCAGGCCCTCGGTCTGCCGACCACGATGACCCTCTTCGCCTTCCTCTCCGTGCTCGTCACGTCCGGCTCGCAGGCGGTCTACGGCAAGCCGGTCTGGGACCCGGTCCAGCTCGCCGCCAAGACGGACAACGTGGTCGGCCTGCTCTACGCCCTGGTCACCGTGCTAGTGGCGACCCTCTCCGTGAACATCGCGGCCAACCTGGTCTCCCCGGCCTTCGACTTCTCCAACGTCGCGCCCCGCAGGATCAGTTTCCGCACCGGCGCACTGATCACCTCGGTCCTCGCCGTGCTGATCTTCCCGTGGAAGCTGTACTCCGACCCGCAGGGCTACATCTTCACCTGGCTCGGCCTGGTCGGCGGACTGCTCGGCACGGTCGCGGGCATCCTCGTCGCCGACTACTGGATCCTGCGCCGCACCCGTCTCGCCCTCGCCGACCTGTACCGCGCGGGCGGCCGCTACTGGTACACCGGCGGCTGGAACTGGCGGGCCGTGGTCGCCTTCGTGGCCGGCGGCGTCCTCGCGATCGGCGGAGCGGACTTCCATCCACTGATCGACGGCCGTCCCGTCCCGGCGCTCAAGTCCCTCGCCGACTACGGCTGGGCGGTGGGCCTCGGCACCTCGCTCGTGCTGTACCTGGCGCTGACGCTGCTGACCGGGCGGCGGGAGGAGGCGGCGGAGGCCGTCTGAGCGAGGGCCCGTTCCGGCGCCCGGTGTGCCGGGTGCTGTCGGCGGTGGGGCGTACCACCGGGAGGCGACGAGTCCTGCCGTGGTGCGCCCCGCCCCCGTGCCCCCGGTCATTCGGCGGACGAGCCTCCGGGGCAGGTGTCGACCGCGGCCACGGCCTCGGCCTGGGCGAGCCGGACCGTGATCTCACCGGTGTCCGTCCTCACGAGCAGACGTCCGGCGGCCGTGCGCACCGGCTCGCCGCACACGTCCCCGGACGGGATGCGGACCAGGATCCGGGGGCCGTCCTTCTCGGGGCCGTACCAGGTCAGCGCCACCCCCGTGACGAGCATCGCACCGCAGGCGATGGTGAGTACGACCCCACGTGCGAGGGCCCGTACCGTGCGGCGGGTCTCCATGTGGTCGCCCAGGTGCAGCGCGGTGGCCGCGGCGGGAACGCCGGCGGGCAGCCGGACACCGGTGGGCGACCCGTGCGCCGCCCGGAGCAGCAGCAGCGCGCCGAGCGTGCCGAACACCAGGCACAGCAGCAGCGCACCGCCCACCAGGGCGTCGTACGGTGAGGCCAGTTTCCCCACGTCGGTACGGCCCTTGATCAGGCCGAAGCTGAGCAGTCCGACGAAGAGGGCCGCGAGCCCGCCTCGCCACGCGAGCGCCGCCTCCCGGGCGCGGGCCAGCTCACCGGCGAGCAACTCCCTGGTCAGCCGCCCCGCCTGGCGGTCGGCGGGGGTCGCGGGAGGGCCGGGCCTCACCTGCCACCCCGGTGTCATGCGCGTTCCATGAGAACGTTCCAGTAGGCGCCGCACCCCTTCTCCTCGGGCGGACGCCCAGGGTGTTCGGCCTGGCACTCGCAGAGCACCGGGACGTGCGTCGGCCGGGGCGACCGGCGCGGGGAGCGGAAGACCCGGTCGGTGTGCGTGTAGCTGAACGTGCAGTCGCAGCGCGGACACCGGCCGTGCAGCACGGCCACTCCGTCGTCCGCGGCCTCCACCCGCAGGCCGGTCGTGTAGCGCGCCGCGTAGTCGTCCCGCGTCGTCTCCACATACGGTTCGAGGGCGCCGGGCGCCGTTGCGGAGTCCGTCACCGCATCCCTCCTTCCCGGAGCCTTCCCGGACGTACGCGACCTCTCGTCGCAACAGGGCACCCAGCATGGCGACTTCCTCCGCCCGGCGCCACGGCCGTGGTCGGGCGCGCCCCGAACACGCCCGCCCGGGAGACTCATCGGCCCCCAACTCCGCACGGATCGGGCGGAATCCGTCCGGGAACCGGGCGTTGTCCGGCAGGATGCCGAGGAGGCGCGCGACAACCGGCCGCCGGACCGGGGGAACGGGCACCATGACGGCGGAGGGGATGACGCATGAGTGATGCCGGGGACGTACCAGCTGCCGACCGCGCCGCCGCCTTGCTCGGGCGCACGGCCGGGATCTCCGTCCCGCTCGACCCGGACGAGTACGAGGGGACCCGGGGGCCGGAGCTCGATGAACTGGTCGGTGAACTGGAGCTGCTCCAAGTCGAGTTGAGGCACAGTCAGGACTGTGCGGCGACGGCCGTGCTGGTGGAGGCACGTCTTGGGAGATGCCTCGCCGTGAGGTTCGGTCTGGAGGGCGCCCTCGCCGACCGGGAGCGGGCGGTGCGCCTGCTGGACGGGGCCCGTACCTCGGCCCTGCTCGGCCACGAGGACCGGGAGGCCGCGCGCCGGGACCTGGTGTGCCTGCTCGGCTCACGACTGGTGCGGCTGAACCGCGAGACAGCGCCCGGATCCCAGAGCCAGTGGACCATCGACCAGCTGACGTCCATGCTCGCGGTCGGAACCCCCCTCACACAGGGCGGTTCGGGCATGGTGGAGGACACCGGTCTGCTCGTACGGCTGCTGCTCGAACGCGAGCAGGAGGGCATGACCCCCGCAGACCGTGACAACCTGCGGGGTCTGGGCGCGTTGACCGAGGCGCTGCTGAAGGGCGACACGGACGCGGTCGTCGGCGGGGCCCGGCACCTCCTCGCCACCATGCCGGGCATGGCATTGCCGCCGCCGCTCGCCGCCCTGATGCCGTCGATGTTCTCCATGATCGAGGACACCCTCGGGGAGTTCCCGGACGCGGTCCCCACGGGCGCCGTGCCGGCCGACGACCCGGACGACGCACGGGACGTCCAGCACGTCCGGACCCAGCTCCTCGCCCTGACCGAGGTGATGTCACCCGGAACCATCGCGCCGCACGAACTGCCCAGGCTGCTGGCCGAACTGTCCGGAGAGCGGGATTCCGCAACCGGGGAGGAGGGCGGGGCACCCCTGCCGTCCAGGATGATCGCCGCTCTCTTCCACGGCGCCCTCGCCGCCCGTACCGGAGACCTGGAGGGGTTCCGGGAAGCGTTCCGGCTGATGCACGAGGCGCATGCCAAGGGGGAACTCGACAGCCGCGTGCACGCCGAATGGCTCCGCACCGTGGTGCCCGGACTGCTTCTCGCGGCCGCCCTCACCGGCGGCAGCCTGCAGGACGAGGACATGGCCCGGGCCCTGCTCGAGGCGCAGCAGTGGGACGACGACCCCGCGAGCGGCATCGCCGCCTCCCTGCGCCTGTGCGGGGAGACCGTCCGGCTCAACGAGAAGCTGATGTCCGCCCTGGACAGCGGCGACGACGCGGCCGTGGAGGACGTCATCGACGCGCTGTGCGAACTGGAGCTGGACGAGACCTACGACGACGCCGAGGAATGGACCGGCGCCCTGCTCGGCTTCGTGCTCGGCAGCGCCTATCTGGGCCGCGTCGTGCTCGCCCCGTCGGCGCACGACAGGACGGACCACCTGCGCGCGGCCGCACACCACCTGCGGCGGGCCGTGGAGACGTCGGTGGACATGCCCGCCCTGCGCGGCGTCCTCGACAGCACCTGGGCCCCGCTGATCACGCTGACGGCGATCGCCGAGTCGGACCCCAGCCGTATCGCCGAGGGCGTGCGGCGCACCAGGAAGGCCCTGGAGAGCCCCGGATTCACCCCCGACTGGCGGCCCAGGTCGCGCAGCGGCATCGCCATCGCCCTGGACACCCTGCACATACTCACCGGAGACCCCGGACCGCTCGACGAGGCGATCGCGGAGCTGGAACAGGCCCTGACGGAACTGCCCGACGGCACGCCCAGCGGCGCCCGCCTCACCTGGGACCAGGCCGTGCTCCGCGCCAAGCGCGCCACCCTCCGGGCGGGCACGCCCGACGCCGACGACGAGCTGCGTGCAGCCGTCGGCCTCGCCCGCACCTCGCTGAGGCTCGCCGCCGACGACGTACTCCTCCAGCAGGGCGTCCGCCGCGGCCTGCGCATCGCGCGCGCGGCAGCCGACCGGGGCCGCGGCGCGGCCTTCTGGGCGCTGCGCGCCGGGCTCACCGATGAGGCGATCGCGTGTCTGGAGGCGGGCCGTTCCCTGGTGCTCGGCGCGGCGGCCGTCTCGGCGGGCATCGCCGACCGTCTGGCGGCCCTCGGCGAGACCGAACTGGCCGAGCGCTGGCGCAGCGCCGCCGCCGACCGCTCCTGGGACCGGACCGAGGACCGCTCCCTCCTGGAGCTGGCGGCCGCGGCGGGCACGGGCACCGGCCTCCCCGGTGACCTGCGGGACCGCTCCCCGCTGGAGGTGCTGGCCGAAGCGGGCGCCGGCGCCTCCGATCTCCCCGGCGATCTGCGGCGCCGTTCCCTGGACGTGCTGCGCGGGCAGGGCGACGCCGACGTACAGCCGGTGTTCGCCTCCGTGAGCGACCTGCGCGCCGGACTGGCGGAGACGGGAGCGGACGCGCTGCTGTACCTGGTCCCCGGCGTCGACGGCCCGGACGGTGCCGTCCTGCTCGTCACCCGCGACGGCCCCGTCGAGGCGCTGCCCCTGCCCGGCCTCGCCCCCGCCGGCCGCGGACCCGTGGCGGAGTACCTGGAGGCCGGTGCGCACCGGCAGCGCCTGGAGGCCGCCGCCCTCGACAGCGACGACACCGTCAACCCGAGGGACATCCAGCGCGCCGAGCGGCGCTGGCTCGGCGCCCTGGACCGGATGTGCGAGTGGGCCGGCGACGTACTCGGCCCCGCACTGGACCACCTCGGCGTCTGGGGCCGCGCCCTGGGCGAGGCCGGCTTCCTCGGCACCTCGGACGGCGCCGTCGGCCACCGGGCCGTACGGCTGGTCCTGGTGCCCTGCGGCGAACTCGGCGTCGTGCCCTGGCAGGCGGCCGTCCTGCGCCCGCCCGCCTCCCACGGCGTGCCGCGCGCGGTGCGGGCCTGCGAGGTCGCCGTCCTCACGCACGCCGCGTCCGGCAGGGAGTTCCTGCGCGCCGCGGCCCGAAGGCGCATGGAGCCCGCCGACCGGCCGGCCCTGGTGTTCCACGGGACGGACGACCTGGAGTGGGCCGAGGACGAGATCGAGACGCTGGCCGAGGTCCACTACCCGCGGGCCGTGATCCACCGCCCCGACGACGACCCCGCCACCCCGGAGACGGTGCTGGCCCTGCTCGGCGGCCGGGCAGCCGTCCCCGCCTCCCTGGTGCACATCGCCTGTCACGGGCTCGCGGGTCCCGACCCGACCCGGTCGGCCCTCCAACTGGCCGCGCCGGCCGAGGCCGCCTCCGGTGGGGCCCTCACACTGAGCACCCTGCTGGAGACACCCGCCGAGGGCGACGCCTTCCGGTCGGCCGGGCCGCTGGTCGTCTGCGGCGGCTGCGAGACGGACCTCACCACCCGCGACCACGACGAGGCCCTGACCGTCACCTCGGTCATGGTGCACCGGCTGGCCGCCGACGCCGTCGGCTCCCGGTGGAAGGTCGACGACATGCGGTCCGAGGTGCTCATGCTCGTCCTGCACGACGCGCTCGCCCGGGGACTCGCCCCGCCGGACGCGCTGCGCGCCGCCCAGCGCTGGATGCTCGCCCCGCCCGACGAGCGGCCGGCCGTCCGCGGTCTTGCGGGCGTCTCCGCCCGCCGCCTCGCGGAGGACCTCCGGGACCGGCCCGACACCTGGGCGGCCTTCGTCCACCACGGCAACCCGGCACCGGCGGCGCGTTCCGCCCGGCCCGAGGAAGGAGAACGCGTATGACGTCGGAGGAGCTGCTCAGGCTCCTGGAGAGTCACTGGACCACCGTCATCACCGGGCTCGACGACGACGACCTGGAACTGCTCTCCCGCACCTTGCGCGAGATGAAGGAGGAGGCCGCAGCCGGGAACCCGCCGGGTGTCGCGCGCGCCGTACGACGGCTGCGGCGGACGTTGTCCGCGCTGCCGCCCGACCACCCGGTGTCCGAGGCGCTCGGCGGCCACCGCTACGCCTCCGGCACCCACGAACTGCCCAGCCTCACCACGATCGACGCGGTGATCGGCGTGCTCGGCACCCCGCCGCCCGACCCCGGTGAACTGCTGCGGGCGGCCCGCCGGCGGCTCCTCGCCGCACCGGCGCTGACCGAGGACGAACACGCCGCGCTGCACGGCGGTGCGGACACACCCGCCGGCCTGATCAGACTCCGCGACCCGGACCACGGATTCCGCTATCCGCGCTTCCAGTTCAGGGCCGGCACGACCGAACCGCTGCCCGTCGTCCGCCGGATCAACGAACTCCTCCGGGCGGACCGGGACCCCTGGGGAGCCGCCGACTGGTGGCTGGGCGGCAACCGGTGGCTGGGTGGCGTCCCCGCGGACCTGCTCGGCGTCCTGCCCGACGAGGAGCTGGAACGCGCCGCCGCCGAACTCGTGGGGGCGCTCTGATGGTGGGTCAGCTTCCGCCCAAGGGCGTCGTGATGAAGCCGGTGGTCACCGTGGTGCCGGCGGGCACCCTCGTGTGGCGGTGCCATGACGAGGAGTACGCGGCCGGCGAGTTCAACCCGAGGGTCGCGCACGAGTTCTTCAAGGGCAGCCGCTTCGACCCCACCGAGAAGGATCCGTACCCCTACCTCTACGCGGCCCTGGACCCGGTCACCGCGCTGTCCGAAGTACTGCTGAGGTCGGTCGAGTTCAGCGACGGCAGCGGGGTGCGGCAGATTCCGTGGGCGCAGGCGTCCCGGTACGCCCTCTCGGCCGTCCGCACCACGGCCGACCTCACCCTGGTGGACCTCACGACCGCCGAGGGGCTGGCCGCCGTCTGGCAGGACGGCTGGCTGATCGACACCGACGAGTACGCGGGTACCCGCTACTGGGTCCGGGTGATCCGGGAACACAGCAGCGAAGTGCAGGGCCTGTGGTGGACGTCCAAGCGCTGCAGGCCGCGCCCGGCGTTCCTGCTGTTCCAGGACCGCTGCCCGGACCGCCCGCTCGACCCGCGCCCGCAGGAGCGCCTCCGGCTGGCGTCGACTGACGACGTGCGCAAGGTCAACAGGCTGCTGGCACCGCTGCACGCGGTCATCTCCGTCCCGGAGGGGTGAGCGGACACAGCGACGGCAGATGACGCAACGCCGAGGCCCCGACCCGGATCAGCGGGTCGGGGCCTCGGCGTGACCGGCGCACCGGGCCGGCGTCCAGCGGCCGTTCAGCGGTCCCGGGCCGGTTCGCGGCGGGCCGACGACGGCAGCAGCGGCCAGTTCCGGGACAGGCGCATCGCCGACTCCGTCACGGCGGGATCCTTCGACGCCGTCATGACCCCGTCCAGATACGAATAGGCGGCGGCCTCGTACAACTGGCGGGCCGAGTCCATCCGCTCCCGCGCGGCCTCCCGGCGGGCCTGCTGCCGGTCCTCGGCCGTCTCCTGGGCGGCCCGCGCCCGCTCGGTTGCGGCGACGCTGTCCTCGTGCCGACGCAGCAGCCCCGCACGCCGCTCCACCGCCGTGCGGAAGGCGTCGAGGAAGGGGTGTTCCCGGAACAGGCCGAGCATGAATCCGACACCGCCCGAGAGCAGGAGCAGGGCGCAGAACAGCCAGGTCACCGTCTGCGTCGACAGGTGCAGTCGGTCCACCAGGGTCGTGGTGTCGCCGGCCGAGGCGCCGAGCCCGCTGAAGCCGTCGGCCCCGGCGGCAGGGGCCGGGCTGTCGTGCTGGGTCACGAACTTGGCGCGGAGCAGGCCCAGCGCCCAGGTCAGACCGCCCCACACACCGAGCAGCCCGACAGCCGGCAGCCACCCGCGGCGCGGCGATCCCGTCGCCGCCCGCCACCGCAGCATGAGCCCCGACAGGTGCGGCAGGATCAGCATGATGACGGCGGACGAGATCGCCAGACCGCCGGACATGAAGTCCCCGCCCGTGCTGCCGACCCCGTGGAACGGCTGGTACGCGACCCAGTAGATCGGCACCTCGACGGCCATGATCACGACGAGCAGGGCCCAGGTCATCCACCGGGGCAGACCGGGGCGGGTCTGCAGCCCCTCCCAGCCGTAGCTCGACGCGGTGTCGCGGGTCTCGGCGCGCGCGGCACGGTACACGTCCCGCATCGCCGCGGAGGCCGTCCCGTCCGGAGCGGCACCGGTCGTGGACACCGACTGCCAGTCGTCGCCGCCCTGGTCCGCCGCCGCGTCATTGCCGGCCGCCGGCTGATCCGGTTCCTCCTCCCGGAGGCCGGGTTCCGCCGCGCCCCGGGAACCGGGAGCCCGTGGCTCGGCCGCCTCCGGGAAGCGGGCCTGGAGCCAGCGTTCCTCCACCCGCTCGCGCAGACTGTCCCGGAAGCGGAGCCAGCGCGCCGAACGGACCGCGAGCAGATCCAGCTGGCGGCGAGCCGTCTCGATCTCCTGCTGGGTCTCGCGCAGGCGCTCGACCAGGATCCTGGTCTCGGCCTCACCGGCCGTCACCTCGGAGCCCGACCGGGCGTCCAGGAGGCGTGCCTCCTCCTCCTGGAGGTTCAGCCCCTCCTCGATCCGGTGGACCACGGCCTCCCGCACGGACGCAAGTTCCGCGAAGTACGGCACCCGGTCGCCGCTGTTGAGCACCCACGGGTCCAGCGTCCTGCGCCGGGCGGCCTTCCGGCCCTTGCTGCGGGCGTCCCGCAGGAGTGCGCGCTGGCCCCGGTCGTCGATGACCAGGGGCAGCCGACTGGTGCGCCTGCCGTCCGCGGCGGGCCCGGGCCGGGTGCCGGTGCCCGGCTGCGCGGTCCGGCCCGTGAACGGCAGATAGCGGGCGATCCGCCGCCGACGCGGTTGCGGCTCGTCAGCGCTTGTACTTGTTGTCGACATGTGCTTTGGCCCTCCCCTCCAGTGCCTCGGTCCAGAAGGACGCGAAGTCGTCGGCCTCGCTGGGCTTCGCCTTGTACTGCATGCCGAGTCCGACGGGGAAGACGTCCATCCCCTTGATGCCGGGCAGGCCGCGCTTGTCGACGAGCGAGTCGATGACCTTGTCGCGCGCGGCCTTGGTGGAGATGTCCTGCCGCGACAGATGGAACTCCGGGTCGGCCTGGTCGAAGTCGCTCACGACGAGCAGCTTCGGCGCCGGACCGTCGGTGGGGACGGACTCCCCGATGCGGGTCAGCGCCCCCCACACGTCCGAACCGTTCTGCGTGCGCGCGCACTTGAGCTCGGCGAGGGCCGCGACCGCGGCATTCCGCTGGGCGTTGGCGCGCTGGACCTTCTGGTCGGTGGTCGCGTCGTGCGGCGGGTCGAGGTCCACCTCGTCCTGTCGGCAGGACGAGCTGCGCGAGGAACGGGTGATGGGGGCGAAGTCGAGGGTTCCGCACTTCTGGTCGGAGAGGAACCCGATGAGGCTGTCCTTCAGCTTGGCCTCCGAGTCGAATCCCTCCTTCACCGCGGCGGCCGACCCCGAACCGTCGACGACCAGTCCGCAGGGCGTGGTGAGGGCTTCCTCCTGCTTGCTGCAGGACACGAGGGCGCCGAGCGCACACACCAACGGGACGAAGACGGCGAGCCGGCGGGCGGCGCGGACGGTGGACCGACGACCGGTCCGGGCCGAGTGCTGCACGATGATGGTCCTTGGCCTTCCTGGAAGACGATGAGCGGTGATCACCTGCGGATGCCGTTCGAGGCATCGCCGTGGCGCGCCGGGCCCGAACGGCCGCGCGCGGACTGGTGGTCGAGGATGTGCAACGCCTGTGCGACCGCCGAGGGGTCGGCGTCGCGCCCCGGCGTCTGCGGGCCGTACCAGCGGTCGCTCAGCAGTCCGTCGTCGAGGCGGGCCCAGGTCCCGTCCAGGGCGATCTCTCCGGGCAGCCACCCGGTGGGCCGCTGCCCGCTGACCTGGTCGCCCTTCCGGGCCCGGGCCCAGGCGGCGTCCCAGTAGCAGGCGAGCAATTGGTTCGCCTCATCGGCGAGTTGCTGGGCCTGTGCGCGGCAGACGGAGGCGGCCGAGCGCCACTCCCCGACCCACTCTCCGTACCGGGCGAGCGCGGCCGGAGTCGGCTCCGTGCGCTCGGTGTACTGGGTCACCACCCGCACCGACTCGCTCTGGATGCGGACGTGCAGCGCCCGGTGCGACTTCAGCGTGCGGGACCGCAGCCGTGCGGTGCTGTGCCGCACCTGTGCGCGCAGGCCCAGGACATAGGGCGGCAGGCTGTCGTCGGAAGGCTCGCTTCCGGTAAAGGCGTCCGCCAGTAATTCCCGCAGACCGTCCGCGTCCCGACGGCCGTGGAACCGGGCGCGTACCGAGGAGAGGTACCCAGCTCTCAACCGTCGGACCCGGACACCTATTCGACCTTTGCTGATCATTTCGAAAGATCCCCCATTCCTCGCGCGCGGTCCGGGTGGGAAGGCGCCGCGATGGGGGAGAGAGTAGCGGAGCAAAACCCACGGAGGGATGGGGATTTCAAGGAAATCGATCACTCTCTTCGGGAGTTCCGGAAAACAACCGGATCCCGCCCGGCGGACAGCCGGACGAGGGCCTTCCGGCAATTGCGGGCGCACATCGGCGCACTGGATACTCCAAGCCGGTGCGAGGAGGAGATGCCGTGGAAATGCGCCTCGATGGGACCCACTACCCGTTGGAAACGCTGGGCCCGGGGAAGCGGCTCGGCGTCTGGTTCCAGGGCTGCTCGCTGGCCTGCGCCGGGTGCATGTCCCGGCACACCTGGGACCCGGAGGCCGGGACGGTCACCACCGTCTCCGAGGTGCTCGCGCTGTGGCAAGAGGCCCTCGCCGACGGGGCGGACGGCCTCACGGTCAGCGGCGGCGAGCCCCTGCAGCAGGCGGCGGCGCTCGCGGAACTCCTGGCCGGCGCGGCGCGCCTGAGGGACGAGGCCCGGCGGCACGTGGGGAGCGCCGGGCCCCGTTCCCCCGACCTGCTGGTGTACACGGGTTACGAGCACGAGGAGCTGACGCCGGAGCGGCGCCGGGCCCTCGCCGGCGCGGACGCCGTGATCACCGGCCGGTTCCGGGTCGCCGAGCCCACCCGGCTGGTCTGGCGCGGCTCGGCGAACCAGCGGATCATCGCCCTGACACCGCTCGGCGCCGCCCGCTACGCCCCGTACCTGGCCGCGGAGTCGGCCGGACCGCGCCTGCAGGTCGGCGCCGGCGACGACCGGGAGCTGCGGCTCTACGGAGTGCCGCTGCGCGGGGAACTCGCCGAGATGGAACGCATGCTCAGGCAGGCCGGGGTGGCCTTCACCGAGCGGAGCTGGCGGCCATGAGAATACGGGCGTGGCTCTCCTCGGGCGTGACCACCAGCACCGACCAGGAGGGGTCCCGGCGCAGCTCCTGCCCGACCGCGCCGAGCAGTCCGCGTGCCGCGGTCTCGACGGACAGGCCGCCCCGGCCGGTACCCATCAGCGGAAAGCAGATCGAGGACATCGGCAGCGACAGGAAGTCGGCCTCGCGGCGCGCCAGTTCGAAGGACGCCCGCACCGCCTCGGCCAGCACGGCGGGTGTCACGTGGTAGCGCTCGCCGTCGCCGACCGGGGCCGCGATCGCCGCGTGATGGATACGCCGTACCCCCTGCGCGGCCAGCGCGCCGGAGGACGTGGCCACGACCGTGCCCGGCCGCACGGGCACGCCGGACCGGCCGTGCGTCCGCAGCCACACACCCAGTTCACGGGCGAGGACGTCGTCCACGATCTCGCCCGAGGCGTCCCGCAGCGCGGCGGCCCGCCGCAGCGCCCCGGACACCGTGGAGCGGAAGGTCTTGGACATCTCCAGGAACGTGTTCTCCGAGGAGACCAGGATGTCCACGTCCCGCACCAGCTCGATCGGACACACCCGGACCGTGATCCGGCCCGCCTGTGCGGCGGCTCCCGGCCGGGCGCCCGGGTGAGGGGGACGCCGGGGCGGGACACCGGCGGCGGCAGGTGTCGCGTGCGCCGGGGGTGTCGTCGTCAGGGCCGGCAGCTCCTGCGGGCCGCCCGCCCAGGCATCGCCGGTCCGCGGGCCGGCGGTCTCCCGCACGCACGCCTCCCGGGCCACGGCCAGGACCGCCTCCGCGAGTTCGGCGACGACGTCGCGTTCCTGGCTCTTGCGGAAGCGCTCGGTGGTCACCCCGTAGACACCCGCCGCGGCCTTGCGCCGGTCGGTGCCGGGGACCCCGCGGCGGGCGGGGAAGATCCCGAAGGTGTGCGCGGCCGCGCGGGCCAGCGGATCACAGGAGTCGTCGTCCCGTACGGGGTGCCCACCGGCCAGCCGGCGCACCGCCGCCCCCAGCAGATCCTCGATGCCACTCTGTTCGTCCTGTTCCCCGGTGCACAGACCGGCCGCGACGGCCGCCTCGCGCAGCGAGTCCCTGGCGCAGTGGCGCAGCCCGGGCAGACCACGACGCCTCAGTTCCCGAAGTTCGTCTACGAGACTTTCGTGCGAGGGCAACGGGTGCATGATGCACATCGTAGTCCCGGCGGGTTAATCGCTGAAGATCCGGGAAACTCCCCGTCGCACGAAGGGATTTCGGATATCTTCATCGTCCCGCGACTTGCGCATCGGGCCGATTCGTTCTGCGCCGTGCCCCCGTGGCGCACCCAGCGCGTTTCCCGGAAGGTCGGAAGTCGATGAGCACGCCGCCCACCCGAGTCGTCCCCGTCGAGGACGGCGGGTTCGCCCATGCCCGGGCCGTGGAGACACGTCCGGTCCTCTCCGACGTGCCCCCTGAACTGGCCGACAGGTTCCCGCTCGTCGCCGTACTGTCCGGCGCGCGGCGGCCCGCCGAGGCCGTGGTGCTGAGGGTGCGTGACCTGACCGCCCGTCACGGAGCGGACGAGATACCCCTGGTCCTCAAGTGGTACCACCGGCTGCACGCCCCCGGGCCGGACGTCGAGCTGGCGCTCGGGGAACTCGGTGAGCAACACGCTCCCCACCTGGAACGTCTCCTGGAGACCGGCGAGGCGCACGGACACCCCTGGCACCTGTACTGGTCGCACGGCGAGGAGACCCTCGAGAGGTACCACGCCGACCACCCCGAGGGGTTACGCCCCGAGGTCGTGAAGAGCTTGGTGAACCAGCTGTACGACGCGGTCACCGCCCTGCACGAACGGGGCGTCGTCCACCGGGACATCACCCCCGACAACATCATGGTGCAGACCCGCCGAGCCGATACGGCAGATCTCGTCCTCATCGACTTCGGCGCCGCCGTCCACCGGCCCGACGAGGCCGAGGAGCCCCGCACCGACTGGCGTGGCAAACCCCTCTATCTCGCGCCGGAGGCAGGGCTGCTGCGGCAGACCGTCTCCGAGGCCGGCGACTGGTGGTCGCTCGGCATGGTGATCGCCCAACTGGCCCTCGGCAGACACCCCATCGACTTCCGTCGCGACGAGGAGGTGCTGGCGGAGATCGCCACGCACGACCCCGACCTCCGTGACATCGGGCACCGAAGGACCCGCCGGCTCTGCGAGGGCCTGCTCACCCGGGCGCCCGAGAAACGCTGGCACGCCCGGCAGGTACGGGACTGGCTGGACGGAAACGACCCCGACGTCGCCCCGCGCACCGACGAGCGTGTCTTCGGCGACGACACGCCGCGCCCCGTGATCCGGCCCTTCCCGTTCATGGGACAGGAGTTCACCGGGACCGACAGGCTGGCGCTCCATCTGGACCAGAACCCCGTCTCCGCGGAACGCATGCTGGCCGCCGACGACGACCGGGCCCGACTCGTCCACTGGCTGGGCCAGTTCGAGACCATCGGCGACCGCAGCCCCGAGGAGCTGAACCGACTCGCCGCCCTGCGGGCCGAACTGGCGCAACCGCCGTCCGTCGCCGCTCTGGTACAGCTCCTGAACTGGCTCGGTCCCGGCCTCGACGTCTCCTGGCACGGGGCGGACCTGGATGTGCGGAGCATGCGCCTGCTGTGCCAGGGAGCCAGGGACGGGAACGCCGACGCCGTGGCCCTGATCCGGTACCTGGCGGAGCAGCCCGCCGTCCTGACCGGACTCGCCCAGCGGCCGGGCGGCCGCGGACTCGACGAGACCGACCGCACCTGGCGCGCCCTGCGCGCCCGGTGGGAGCCCACGGTCCGGGAGCTTTTGCGGGGCCACGAGACCAGCAGGGTCCGCGGAGCCCGGGCGGCCCTGCGGCAGACCGTGGCCGTGGACGCCTGGCTCCTGCAGCTGGCGCGCGAACCGGAACGCACCGGGAGCCGGCTCACCGACGCGGTGCTGCGCAGGCGCGCGCAGTTCCCGGAGCGCGTTCCCTGGTTCGACGCACTGCTCGACGCCCAGGGGGACGACCTGCGCCTGCTCGCCGCCCACCTCCTCTGCGACCTCGCGCAGACCGCGGCGCAAGAGCTCAGGCAGCGGCGCGTCGTCCAGGAGACCGAGCGGATGCTCGCGGTGGACCAGGACGGGCTCCTCGCCGTACTGCGGCGGCTGGACCGGCTGCCCACCCTGGGCTGGGCCCTGCTCGGCGCCACGCTGGTCACGGCCCCCTGGACCTTCGTCATCGGCCTGGCCGACGTGCTGGGCCGCGCCTCCCAGGACGCGGTCGTGACGGCCTGGCTGGAGGCACTGCCCGCGGCCGCGTTCGTCTTCGCGGTGGAGCTGTGGACCGCCGTGTACATCGGCCCGCCCTTCTACCACCCGGAAAGATCGCTGGCAGGCCTCCTGATCCGCAACGCGGAGCGCCCCGGCCGGATGGCGCGCACCCGGGCCGGCCGCTTCATCACGGCGGCGCTGCTGATGCTCGCCGTCTTCCTGGGCTTCTACGCGATCGCCCGCGCGCCCTGGGTGTGGCCGCTCGCCTCGGCCGTCGCCGTCGCCGTGTGGAGCGTGCGCCGCTGCCTGGCCTGGCGGCGTCTGCGGCGGCCGCGCGACCCCGAGTCCGAGTGGAGCCTGCGCCGTCTCCTGGCCTGGTGGCGCGGGCGTCATGAGCGCCGGAGGCTGCGGGCGGGCGAGCGGCCGCCCTGGTGGAGCCCGCGCCGTCTCCTGCTCTGGTGGCGCGGGCGTCATGAGCGTCGCAGGCTGCGGGCGGGCGAGCGGCCGCGCGACCCGCGGCCCGAGTGGAATCTGCGGCGCCTTCTGGTCTGGTGGTGGCGCGGGCGACACGAGCGCCGGAGATGGCGGGCGGTCGACCGGAGGTCCCGGTGGAACCCGCTCCGATTCGTGGACCGGTGGCGCAGGTTCCGTGACCACCGGGAACGGCGGGCGGGCGGTCCGCAGTCCGCGACGACAGCCGAGACGAAGTCCGAAAGGACAGGAGGACAGGCATGAGTTCGGGTCTCGCCTTCCCGACGGTGAGCGCGGTGGCACCCGCCGTGACCTTCCCGCCGCCCCCGCCGCCCGTCGACCCCCAGGCGCTGCCGCACACCGGCATGCTCCACCTGCCCGACGCGGCCGGTCACGTCTCCTCCCATGTCGCCGACGCGGCCGGGCACGCGGTGCATCAGGCCGCCGACGCGGCGCTGCAGGTCCTCGGCTCGCTCAGCGGCGTCCTGCTCGCCGGCCGGGCCGCCCTGCTCGCCACCCGTGTCCTCGCCGCCGCGGCGGTACGGGCCGCGGAGGAGCA
Source organism: Streptomyces sp. NPDC044064 (assembly GCF_056434245.1). Classification (NCBI taxonomy): domain Bacteria; kingdom Bacillati; phylum Actinomycetota; class Actinomycetes; order Kitasatosporales; family Streptomycetaceae; genus Streptomyces; species Streptomyces sp. NPDC044064. The sequence continues at coordinate 53,271 of NZ_JBWKFN010000026.1, read as the reverse complement.
GCGCTGCCTGGAGCGCCAGCAGGAGCTGGCCGCGACGGCCGCCGAGCAGTGGAAGGCCGCCGCGTTCGCCGCCGTCCGGATCAACGCCCGCAGGCGCGCCCTGCTGGCGCGGGTGGCCCGGGCCACGGCCGCGGGCGGCCCGGCCGGAGCCCCGCCGCGCCCCGACCTGCCACCGCCCCTGGAGCCTGTCGGCGAGCGGCTGTGCGACCTGCGGCAGGAACTGGCCCGCAGCGAGGAGGCCGTGCGCCGCGCGGAGGAACGGCACGCGGAGTGGGAGCAGCAGCGGCTCGGCGCGGAACTGCGGCTGGACGACGAGGACGACGCCTGGCAGCGCGCCCTGCGCGAGAGCCGGCAGCGGGCACTGCTGCGGTTCTCCGAGCAGCGCACCGCCGAGGCCGAGGGACGAGAGAGTGTCCGGCCGGCCCCCGACCGGCGCCCGCAGTCCGGCCCGGACGCGGAGGAGGTCCGCCACGCCGGTGCGGAGATCCTCGGCGGGCTGGACCCGTACGCCGTCTCCGAGGCCGCCGAACTCGCCGCGGGGGCCGTCCGGCACGCCGTGCGCCGCGCGGCCGAAGACCCCCGCCGGGCGCGCATCCACCTCAACGAGGCACGCAAGTACGTCCGCGACGCCAACAAGGACGCGCGCACGACCCGGGAGGCCCAGGAACGCGCCGCGCTGCACTACGACTTCCTCGTCTACGAGTCCCCGGAGGGTGCCGAGGACCTCGCCCCGGCACCGGAGGCCGTGGAGCTGCTCCGGCGGACCCTGGAGGAGGGCGTCCCGCTGAGCCGGGACGAACTGGACCGGGTCGAAAGCGCCGTGGACGAGCGGCGCTGCGCGCTGGAGGCCATCTACGTCCGGGAGCAGTGCGCAGGCGCCGTCGAGGAACTGGCCAGGAGGTTCGGCGGGCGCACCGAGGCCGGCCGGCCCGAGGGGCAGGAGATCCGCCTCGACTGGACGCCGGACGGGTGGGAGCCCGATCACTGGCTCAGGGCGACCCTGGTCGGCGGCGCGCTGAGCGTGGCGACCATGTACCGCGGCGCCCCGGGGGAGCGGACACCCGAGCAGCGTGCCCTCGACGACTCCCGCTGCGCGGAGACCCACAAGCGGCTCGCCGAGTTCCAGCAGATCACCCAGGGGCTGGGACTGGGCCTCGAGTTCGAGGTACGGACCGATGGAGCGCTGCCTGGCGTGCTGGGGGAGGGCGCCGTCACGCTCGACGAGCTGCGCGGACAGGACACCGGCCGGCCGGCGGACATGCACCGGCAAGCTCCACGACACCGGACCGTCGACGGCGACGAACGCCGCTGAGACCACCACTGAGCACCATGCCGGCACGCGGCCCGCGTCCGCGTGCAACGGGGAGGAACGATGGACCTGTCCAAGGAAGACCGGCTCCCGCCCTTCGTGGAGGAGCTGATCGGAACACTCGGCGTACACGCGCAGTACGTCCTGCACGGCAACATCCGTGACCTGCACCTCGTGAACCGGCGCGGCCGGGACCGGTTCCACCCGCTGCTCGACGTGCTGTGGAACCCGCTGCGGGAGGTCGGCTACCAGGCGCTGGTGCTCTGCGACCAGGTGGGCGGATTCCATGTGGCGGCGGCCGCGGACGGCGACACGCACGCGGCCCTCGAGGAACTGCTGCAGGGACCGCGCGAGTTCCCCGGCCAGACCGCGGCACAGCGCCAGGCGGTGCTGGACCAGCTGCGGAACCTCACCACCGGGTGGGCGGAGCAGCGCGAGGAGATGATGCGGGACGGACGCCGGCTGCGGCCGCTGCGGGTGGCGCTGGTCGTCGACCACGCCTCGCGTCTGGTCACCGACCCGGCCCGGCTGACCAACGACGAACGGGACTTCTTTCTCGCCTGCCTCAAACTCGCCCACGAGGCAGGGCCCTTGGAGCCCTGGACCGGCACCCCCGTCGTTCCCGGCGAACCGGGCCGGTTCAACCCGGTGATCTGGCTCGCCGACGGGGAGCGGGACATACCCGGATGGCTGGTCTCCGGGAGCGAGCGGATCCGGGCCGTCGCCGTACCGGAGCCGGACGCGGACGAGCGCACGACGATGGCCCGCCTCCTGCGCGAGCGCTACGAGCGGTACCCCGGAAAGGGATCGGGCGGCGGTCCGAACTCGCCCGCCAGCGCTGATGCGGAGGAGACCGCACGCTCGGTCGGCGCCTTCGCCCGGGCGGCCACCGGCATGAGCCTGCGGGCCATGGAGGAGAGCGTGAAGCTCGCCCGCTCCCGCGGCATGCCGTTCGCCGCCATGCCCGACGCGGTACGGATCTACCGGCTCGGTGTGGAGAAGAACCCCTGGAGCCGGGGCGAGATCCGCCGGCGCATCCTCCGCGGGGAGGACCCCGGCAACGAACGGTCCATCCCCCGCCGGGTGCTGGGGCAGGAAGCGGCCGTGGCGATGACCCTGGACATCCTCAAGCGGGCCGCGCTGGGACTCTCCGGGGCGCAGGCGACCAACCCGGGACACCGGCCGCGCGGTGTGCTGTTCTTCGCCGGACCGACCGGAACCGGCAAGACGGAACTGGCGAAGGCCGTGGCCTCCGTACTCTTCGACAGCGACCAGGCGTATCTCCGCTTCGACATGAGCGAGTTCTCGGCCGCCCACTCCGCCGACCGGCTCGTGGGCGCGCCGCCCGGATACGTCGGCTACGAGGCGGGCGGCGAACTGACCTCCGCCGTACGGGAGAACCCCTTCCGCGTCATCCTCTTCGACGAGATCGAGAAGGCCGACAAGGGCATCCTCGACAAGTTCCTGCAGGTGCTGGAGGACGGCCGGCTCACCGACGGACAGGGCGTCACCACCTACTTCAGCGAGTGCGTGCTCATCTTCACCTCCAACCTGGGTGTCCAGCGCACGGACCCGGACACCCAGGAACGCAAGTGGATCGTCAAACCGGGCACGCCCTACAAGGAGTTGGAGGCCACGGTCAAGGACAACGTCAAGAAGCACTTCGAACAGGTCATCGGCCGACCGGAGCTGATGAACCGGATCGGCGGCAACGTCGTCGTCTTCGACTTCATCTCCGACGCGATCGCCGAGCGGATCTTCGATCTGCAGGTCGGCAACATCCAGCGCCAGCTGGCCCAGGGACACCGGCTCGCCCTGGAGATCGAGGACAACGCCCGGCGCGAGCTGCTGGCCCACTGCACCCGGGACAAGTGGAACGGCGGCCGTGGCATCGGCATGGTGCTGGAGACGCATCTCATCAACCCGCTCGCCCGGGAGCTGTTCGCGGCGCCCGAGCTCGGGCCGGGCACCACGGTCGTGGTGACGGACGTGCGGGAGACGGAGAGCGGACGGGTTGACACGACGGTCGTGCTGAAGAAGGGGGACAGCGATGTCTGACGTGCGTGACTGGGACGACGACGAGGACGGGTGGGACTCCGTACTGCCCATCCCCGGCTCTGCACGTCCGCGCTCGCCCCGGCCGTCCGTCGGTCACCGTTGCGAGCGGTGCTCCGCGGTCGTCCCCGCCGGTGTGCGCGCATGTCCCGGATGTCTCACCCCGGTCGGATCGGCCCCGGAGGGTGGCCGGATCCCGGGGGGTGTCCGGATCCCGGGGGGCGCGGTACGGCTGGTCTTCCGCGGCGGCGGCCGGCATCTCGATGTGCAGCGCGGCTCGGAGATCCGGCTGGGGCGCAGCCGCGACTGGGCCCCCGAGGCGTCCGAGCTGCTGGCCGACGAGGACACGGTCTCGGCCCGGCACGCGACCCTCCTGCACGCCCCGGACGGGGCGGCCTGGCTGACCGAGGTCCCGCGGGGCGCCACCAACGGCACCCGCGTCAACGACCGTGTCCTGGTGCCGGGTTCACCGGTCCGCCTGAGCGCCGGCGACCGGGTCGAACTCGGGCCCGGGGTCGAGTTCATTGTCCAGGGGATCGCGGAGGAGTCCGGGGAGGCGGCGTCCTAGCCGCCGTCGGCCCGGGGGCCGCCGGGCGCGTCAGTGGCCCTGGGAGTCCAGGCAGTGCGAGCGCTGCGTGATGGGGGCGACGGCCTCGGACAGGTCGGTCAGCACCGAGTCGACGGCCCGCACGCCGGGCGAGATGGTCACCTCGACGGCGGGGGTGCGGCCGTAGGAGACGAGGACCTTCTTCCCCGACTGCCGGGACCGTGCGAGTTCGAGCAGCCAGTCCACGCCGTTCACGCTCACGCACGGGTCGGGCGACGGGCCGGGTGAGACCAGCCCGCACCGGGCCGTGACGGCGCCACCGCCCCAGGCCTCGGCGCCGGTCACCGCCACTCGCTCGCGGTCGTGACCGTCCAGCCGCCCGGGCCAGCGCCCGGCCAGGCCCGCACACGCAGGCCCGGACGCCCGCTCGGCCGCTCGCAGCCCGTAGTGGGCATCGCCGCCGCCCTGCCCGGCCCACCATCCCCAGCCGCCCGCGGCCACCAGGACCGCCAGTGCCCCGGCCCCGACCGCGTACCGCACCCTCACTACAGCCCCCGTGTGTCGTGGTTCCGGCGACAGCCGGTGATCGGTCCCCTCGGAACCTACCGCACCCCCAAGGCCCGTCACTGATGGGACGGTTGAGATACTCCTTCCTCGTGAAGACGCGACCGTTGCTGTGGACCGCAGCCTGCCTGCTGCTGGCCTCCTGCCATGCCGGCATGGCCACCGCCGACCCCTCCGAGGCAAAGAGCGGGCCCGTGCCCGCCGACCGCCGGGCGGCCGCGCCCGACCTCGCGGGCGACAGCCTGGACGGCAAGCCCCTGCGTCTGTCCGACTACCGCGGCAAGGTCGTGGTGATCAACGCGTGGGCCTCCTGGTGCGGCCCCTGCCGGGCCGAGGCGCCCGAACTCGAGGCGGCACAGAAACACCTCGCCGCCGAGGGAGTTCAGGTGCTCGGGCTGAACACCGACACGGAGCCCGTCAACGGCCGTTCCTTCCAGCGGGACCACCACCTGACCTACCCCAGCTTCAGCGACCCCTCCGGCCGCAAGGTGCTGACGTTCCCCAGGGGTTCGGTGCCGCAGGGGGTGCCCTTCACGGTCGTCGTCGACACCCGCGGCAGGATGGCGAACGTCCACACCGGGCCCGTCACCGAACGCGACGTGCGCGACCTGGTGCGGCCGCTCCTACGGTCCTGAAGCGCCGTCAGTTCGGCTCCGTCAGCCGGACCCGCCGCCCTGCAGGGCGGCCACGGCGCTCTTCGCCGCCTTGATGGCGCCCTTGTTGATCTCGTCCGTGCTCGGGGCCTTCTTCGTCTCGAAGTCGCTGCCGTTGTAGGTGACGATCACCAGCGCGTTGGAGACGCGGGCCAGCACCACGCCCTCGCGGGTCTCCTGCTTGTCCTCGGTGGTGAGGTTGACGATGGAGTACCCGGTGTCCCCGAGTCCCGGAACGGCCCCTCCGCCGCTCTTCTCGGCGACGCGCTGCTCGTACTCCTTCTTCGCCTCCTGCTCCGATCCGGCGACCTCGAAGGAGACGTCGAGCCAGCGGTAGTCGTAGCCCTGCAGGGCGTTCCAGGAGCAGGTGCGGCGCAGCGCGGTGTCGGTCGAGGGGATCTCCTTGCCCGCTGTCCTGGCCCCGGGCACCAGCGACTTGACGGTCGCCACGGGCACGCTGGTGCAGGGGGTGGGCGCGCTGTCGTACGACTTCGACGCCGCGGTGGAAGCCGGGGCGGAAGCCGACCGGGTGGGTGTCTCCCGACCCGCACGGTGACTGTCGGCGGACGGCGTGGCCGGACCCGACGACATCGCCCAGCCGGCGCAGGCCAGCACGGCGACCGGCGTCAGACGCGCGGTGAGGGCGAGCGGCAGAGGAAGAGAACGCACGGCTCACTTCTCGTGGGGGAGGGGGTGCGGAGGGGGGTCCGCATGGTGGACTGCGACGACAGTGTCACACGACTCCCTGTGGGGCGGAAGTGCCAACTCGCTGTGTGCCTGTGTGGTGACGGAGCCCAACGGCCGACGCCTCGTATGCCCCTTTTTGCCCCCGAGTTGAGTGCGGGTCGCGCGAGCCGGGTGCGGGTTACGGCACCCGGGCCGTCCACTCCGGGGACGTGAACTTCGTACGTGCAAGCTCCTGCGCCCGCGCGAGCTCCTCGTCGGTCACCCTGCCGTCGACGAGTCCGTACCGCCCCCGGAACGACTCGATCATCCGCTCGATGACGGCCTCGCGCGCCAGCCCCGTCTGCCGCCGCAGCGGATCGACCCGCTTCTTCGCGCTCCTCGTCCCCTTGTCGGACAGCTTCTCCCGCCCGATCCGCAGCACCTCCACCATCTTGTCCGCGTCGATGTCGTACGACATCGTCACGTGGTGCAGCACCGCGCCGGGCCCGCCGTCGGTGCCGACGATCCGCTTCTGCGCCGCGCCCGCGATCTTGCCCTGGTCGGTGGCGATGTCGTTCAGCGGCTGGTACCAGGCGCGGATCCCCATCTCGCCGAGGGCGCCCAGCACCCAGTCGTCCAGGTAGGCGTAGCTGTCCTGGAAGGACAGGCCCTGGACCAGTGACTCCGGCACGGACAGCGAGTAGGTGATCGTGTTGCCGGGCTCCACGAACATGGCGCCCCCGCCGGAGATCCGCCGCACCACCTCGATCCCGTGCCGGGCCGCGCCCTCCGGGTCCACCTCGTTGCGCAGCGACTGGAAGCTGCCGATGATCACCGCCGGGGCGCCCCACTCCCACACCCGCAGGGTCGGCGGGCGCCGGCCCGCGGCGACCTCGGCGGTCAGGACCTCGTCCAGGGCCATGTGCAGCGCCGGGGACTGCGGGCGCTCGTGGATCAGCTGCCAGGCGTAGTCGGTCCAGTCCGTGGCGTGCGCGAGCGCCCGGCGCACCGCGGTCCCGACGCCCTCCGAGGTCAGCCCGTACATGACGGTCCCCTCCGGCAGCGCCGCGTCGATCCGCACGGCCAGCCCGGACGCGTCCGTGTCCGCCGGAGCGCCCTCCAGCGCACGGTTCACCGCGTCGAGTGCCTCGTCCGGCTCCAGGAAGAAGTCGCCTGCCACGCGCACATGGCGCAGCACGCCGTCCTCGACTTCCACGTCCACGACGACGAGCTTGCCGCCGGGCACCTTGTACTCACCGTGCACTGCCGGGCCTCCGTTCCTGCCGCACGAGATCAACGTCGCAGGTGGCCGCGGTGTTCCCGGGCGGCGACCAGGTCCGAAAGATCACCCGCGCGGCGGATCCCGGGTCAGCTCTCCCGGCTCGCGCGGGGACGGATCAGTCCGATCTCGTACGCGAGGATGGTCGCCTGGACCCGGTCGCGCAGGCCCAGCTTGGACAGCAGGCCGTTCACGTGGGTCTTCACGGTGCCGGTGGTCACACCGAGTTCGGCGCCGATCTCGGCGTTGGTGAGGCCGGAGGCGATCTTCAGCAGCACTTCCCTTTCCCTCGGGGTGAGTTGGCCGAGGGCGCCGGCCGTCGCGGGGAGCCGCGGGGCGCCCTGGGCGAAGGTGTGGATGAGACGGCCGGTCACGGCGGGCGCCAGGATGCCGTCGCCCGCGGCGACGACGCGGATCGCGGTCAGCAGGTCCTCGGGCCGGGCGTCCTTCAGCAGGAACCCGGACGCTCCGGCCTGCAGGGCCTCGTACACGTACTCGTCGAGGTCGAAGGTGGTGAGCACCAGCACCCGGGGCCCGTTCTCCGGCGCCGTGATCAGACGGGTCGCGGTGAGTCCGTCCATGCCCGGCATCCGGATGTCCATCAGGACGAGGTCGGGGGCCTCGGCGGCCGCCAGCGACACCGCGGCCGCCCCGTCTCCCGCCTCACCGACGACGGTGAGGTCCGGTTCGGCGTCCACGATGGCGGCGAAACCCGCCCTGACCACGGCCTGGTCGTCGACGACGATCACGCGTACGGCGACGGGGACACCTCCTGGACGGGGACCGGAGCGGGTCCGGCCGGCAACGACACCCGTACAGTACCGGTCGGTTCGAGCACGATGCGGCCCTCGCCGGCGGCGGCCTGCACCCGCAGGCGTTCGGCCACCGGGCCGGCGACGGCGAGCGGTGCGCCCGTCACCGTGATGGACACGGTGCCGCGCCGCCGCCTGAGGGTCACCCGGGCCGGCCCGCGGTCGCCCGCGCCGAGCGCCGCCTCGACGATCCGGTACATCGACACGTGCACGGACGGCGGAAGGTCCCGCCCGGCCTCGGGCAGTCCCCGCAGCCGCACGTCGCGGCCGGCGGCGCGCAGGGTGCGGCACAGTGTGTCGAGGTCGGCGGCGGTCGGGGCCGGAGCGAGGCGGTCGGCGGGGTCCGTGGCGTCGCCGAGGCCGTGCAGCATGTCCCGCATGGCGGCCAGGGCGGCCCGGGCCGTGCCGGCCACGTCGTCGAGCCGTCCCTGCCGGGCCAGCTCGACGAGCGACGCCGTGTGGTGCAGTACGGCCTCGCGCAACGTGAGTGCCAGCCGGTGCCGTTCGGCCTCGGCGGCCTGCTGCGCATGCCACATGGAACGGGCGAACGCGAAGTCGTCGTGCGCCAGGACGCGCAGGCGCCGGCGCCGCAGCACGAGACCCGCACCGCACACGGAGGCGAAGAGGGGAGCCAGCAGGACGCTCAGGACGATCACCATGGCCCCGATGAACCCGTCGACCGGGCCGCCCTCGAACGAGCCGTCGGCGGCGGCCGTGACTGTGACGGCCGAGGCCGTGCCGAAGGTGGTCGCGACGAGTGCCGGCCAGGCGGTGGAGGGCCCCCGCCCGTAGGCGGCGAGCGCGTACGCCGCGAGCAGCTCCACGAGCGTGCCCCCGACGAGGAACTGCGACACCCGTGACGGCAGGGGCACCACCGCGACGGCCACGGGCCACAGCCAGGCCGTGGCCAGCACGGCGACGAGGCAGGCCACGGGGGCGCGTCTGCGCCACAACAGCGGCAGCGCGTGCAGGACCAGCAGCACCGTCACGACGATCAGCTCCGGCAGCACGGCGCGCCTGGTCCGCTCCGGCCAGTCCTCCGTGGCCCCGAGGGCGATGACGACCGGCAGGATCATCGCGGTGAGGGCGAGGGCGGGATCGGCGAGCCGCTGCTCCCGCAGGACGTGCCGCCGCCAGGCGGGCCCGGGAGGCTGCTGCGGCCCGGCGGCGTCCGGCAGGGTCGCGCGGACCAGCCATCCGCCGTCGGGGCCGGGACCGGCGGTCAGCTCGCCGCCGGCCGCTGCGGCCCGCTCCCGCATGCCGGCCAGGCCCCGTCCCGAGCCGAGGCCGCCGGTGTCGTGCGGCGCCGGGGCGCGCGGTGGCGCGTTCTCCACCGTGAGTTCCAGCAGGCCGTCCGCCCGGCGGACGTGGACCCGGGCGGCGGTGCCGGGGGCGTGCCGCACGGCGTTGGTGAGGGCCTCGCGGACGATTCCGTGGATCGCCTCGGCCGCGGGACCGGTCAGGTCGTCGGGGATGCGGGTGGCCACGGGCCGGCCCAAACGGCCGAATCCAGCGACCAGTTCCTCGATCTCGGCACTCGTGACTCCCGGGCCCGGGCAGTCGGTGTCGCGCAGGAGACCGACGAGCCGCTGCAGCGATGCCATGGTCTCGGTGCCGGTGCGTTCCGCGAACGACAGTGCCTCGGGGGCCAGTTCCGGCCTGCTGGCCTCGAGCCTGCGCGCGGCGTCCACGGTGACGACGACCGAGGTGAGGTGATGGGCACTCACGTCGTGCAGTTCGCGCGCGAGTCGCCGGCGCTCGTGGTCGCCCGCCGTCCGACGGGCGTGCTCCGCCCCGGCCAGCCGGTGGGCCGCGGTGAGCCGTCCGCCGAGCCACTGGCGCCGCGCTTCGCCGAGTCCCGCGCACAGGGCGTACGCGGACAGGGTGATCGCCAGCGTCAGGAGCGAGACGCGGAAACCGTCCTGTACGACGGACATCACCCACTCGACGCCCACGAGCCCGGCGACGGCCCGGACCGTCACCGGCATGGGACAGCGGACGGCGACGGAGTACAGGGCGACCGGCGTGCCGAGGCCGACGTAGCCGTCCGGCCAGGCGGCCATGCCCAGGACGTAGCCGCCCACCACCCCCGCCAGAGCCCGCACGGGTGCCTGCCGACGCCGGCCCAGCGCGGCCGTCTCCACGAGCAGGGCGCAGCCGGCGGCGATCAGGCCCAGCGTCCCGGGCCTCTCGTCCGAGCCCGACCCGGTCCACATCAGGGCTCCTTGTACGGCGGCCAGCACCAGGGGCAGAAGCCAGTTGCGTATCGTCTCCATTTCGCCGACGAGCGTAGAACGCGGCCCGGACGGCGGGCACCGGCCCTGAGACCGAGACCGGTCCCCACCCAGCGATAGAGGCAGCGTTCGTGCCGCGGGGCGATGACCGGGCCGGGCGCCGCCGGAGAGAGTTGGGGCCATGACGACGCCACCGCCGCCCGAACCCCTGCCCTACCACCGACTCGCCCGGCTCTCGGTGCACCACCGCTGGTGGCGTCCGCTGGTGGGGACCCTGGTCGTGGCCGTGGTCTACATGATCGTCGTGGCCGTCCTCTACGGCGTCGCCGACGAGTGGGGCTCCCGGCAGGGGTACCCCGAGGACCGCGACGGACTCGTGGAGTTCGGCCCCGTCCCAGGCACCGCCCTTGACCTGCTGGCCCTCGCCGTGGGAATACCCGTCGTGCTGCTGGCCGTGCGCTGGATCGGGCAACGCCCCGCGGGCACGCTCTCCTCGGTGACCGGCCGACTCAGATGGCGCTGGCTGGCCCGGTGCGCGCTGACGGCCGTGCCGGTCCTCGCGCTGGCGACGGGCGGCATGATCCTGCTGCCCGGCGACGACGGCGAGGAGTTCCGCTGGGCGGGATGGACCGTCTTCGGGCCCGCGCTGGCCATGCTGTTCGTCCTGGTCCCCCTGCAGGCCGCCGCCGAGGAGTACGTCTTCCGGGGCTGGCTGACGCAGGCCGTCGGCAGCTGGGTGCGCTCGCCCTGGTTCGCGCTCCTGCCCCAGGCCGTCCTGTTCGCCGCCGCCCACGGCTGGGGCACGCCCTGGGGGTTCGCCGACCTCGTGGTGTTCGGGGCGGCGGCGGGCTGGCTGACCTGGCGGACGGGCGGGCTGGAGGCATCCGTCGTGCTGCACACGGTCAACAACCTCTTCGCCTTCGCCGGCATGGCGGCCACCGTCGACGGGCTCAGGAGCGACGAGACCGCGGCGGACGCGACCTGGCCGCTGGTCGCGCTCGACGTCGCGGGCATCGCGCTGTACACGGCGGCGGTGGTGTGGCTGCTGCGCCGCCGCCCCCAGGTCCGCACCGCTCCCGCGCCGCTCCCGCCCGGCCCGCCGCCCGCCTTCGCCACCCCGTACCCGCCCGTCGCGGGCTTTCCCGCGCCGCCCCCGTGGGCAGGCAGTCCGGCACCGGGCACACCGGAACCCCCGGCCCCCCGGGATCCGGGCCGAGGAGAGATCCCGCCGTGGAGCGGAACCGGGTCCGCTCGATAGCCTGCCTGCCGACCGACGTGCTCAAACTGCGAGGTGACCCGTGCAGTTCACCACCCGGCCCACTCTCCAGGGCACCTTCGGCATGGTGTCCTCCACCCACTGGCTGGCCTCCCAGTCGGCGATGGCGGTCCTGGAGGACGGCGGCAACGCCTTCGACGCGGCCGTGGCCGGCGCGTTCGTGCTGCACGTGGTGGAGCCGCACCTGAACGGGCCCGCCGGCGAGGTACCGATCCTGCTCGCCCCGGCGGACGGCGAGGTACGCGTGCTGTGCGGGCAGGGTGTGGCCCCGGCCGGCGCGACGGTCGCGCACTACCGGGGGCTCGGTCTGGATCTCGTACCCGGTACCGGCCCGCTCGCGGCCGCCGTGCCCGGTGCCTTCGACGCCTGGCTGCTGCTCCTGCGCGATCACGGCACCAAGTCCCTCGACGACGTCCTGAGGTACGCCGTCGGGTACGCCGAGCACGGGCACGCGCCCGTGGAGAACATCGGCGCGACCGTGGAGAGCGTCCGGGAGCTGTTCGAGACCGAGTGGACCTCCTCGGCCGAGGTCTACCTGCCGGGCGGCAGGGCGCCCCGGCCCGGGGAGCTGCTGCGCAATCCCGTGCTCGCCGCCACCTGGAAACGGCTGCTCGCCGAGACCGCCGGGGCCGGCGACCGGGAGGCGCGGATCGACGCCGCGCGCGAGGTGTGGCGCTCCGGCTTCGTCGCCGAGGCACTGGTACGGCAGTCCCGGCGGCCCACCCTGGACACCAGCGGCGAACGGCACACCGGCACCCTCACCGCGGCCGACCTCGCCGGCTGGTCGGCGAGCTACGAGGCGCCGGTGACGTACGACTGGAACGGCTGGACCGTGTGCAAGGCCGGCCCCTGGAGCCAGGGCCCCGCCCTCCTCCAGCAGCTCGCCCTGCTCCCGCCCGAGCTGCCCTCCTACGGCTCGGCAGACTACGTCCACCTGCTGGTCGAAGGCTGCAAGCTCGCCATGGCCGACCGCGAGGCCTGGTACGGGGACGCGGCCGAGGTGCCGCTCGCCGAGCTGCTCTCGGACGGCTACAACGCCGGCCGGCGGGCCCTGGTCGGCGCCAAGGCGTCGTACGAGCTGCGCCCCGGCAGCCCCGGCGGACGCGCCCCGCGCCTTCCCGCCCAGGCACACGCGCGCGTGGAGGCCGGCCGGGACAGCGGCTTCGACCCGATGGGCGCGGGCGAGCCGACAGTCGCCGGGCCCCGGGTCGCCGCCGACGGCAGCACCCGGGGCGACACCTGCCACCTGGACGTCGTCGACCGCTGGGGCAACATGATCGCGGCCACGCCCAGCGGCGGCTGGCTGCAGTCCAACCCGGTCGTGCCCGAGCTGGGCTTCCCGCTCGGCACCCGGCTGCAGATGGCCTGGCTGGAGGAGGGCCTGCCGAACTCCCTCACCCCCGGCCGCCGCCCCCGCACCACGCTCACCCCGTCCCTGGCCCTGCGCGACGGCGTCCCGGTGCTGGCGTTCGGCACGCCCGGCGGCGACCAGCAGGACCAGTGGCAGCTGCACTTCCTCCTGGCCGCAGTCCTGCGCGCCCCGGTCCGCGGCGGCCTCGACCTGCAGGGCGCCGTCGACGCCCCGAACTGGCACAACGACAGCTTCCCCAGCTCCTTCCACCCGCGCGGCCGCCGCCCCGGCAGCGTGACGGTGGAGTCGCGCATGGACCCGGAGGTGATCGAGGAGCTGCGGCGGCGCGGCCACGACGTCACCGTCGGCCCCGGCTGGTCGGAGGGCCGCCTGTGCGCGGTGGCCCGGGACCCGGAGACCGGCGTGCTCTCGGCCGCGGCGAACCCGCGCGGGATGCAGGGATACGCGGTCGGCCGCTGACGGCGGGGGCGGCACCCGCTCTTCATCCCGATTCCACCTGGCGTCCACCGGGCGGGCTGGGATTGTCAGTGGCGCGTGTTCTCATGGAGGCATGATCCAAGACACGGAAACCATCGACGAGTTTCTCACCCGCTGCTCGGCAGACGTCGAGGAGGCGGTCCGCAAGGCCGCGGCCACCGAGATCCTGCCCCGCTTCCGCCGCCTCGCCGCGCACGAGGTGGACCAGAAGAGCGGACCGCACGACCTGGTGACCGACGCCGACCGGCTCGCCGAGCAGCAGCTCACCGAAGCCCTCGGGGCACTGCTGCCCGGCTCGGTGGTGGTCGGCGAGGAGGCGGTGCACGCCGACCCGGCGACGTACGACGCGATCCAGGGCGACGCGCCCGTCTGGATCATCGACCCGGTCGACGGCACCCGGCAGTTCGTGCACGGCGACGACGGCTTCTGCACCCTGGTCGCACTGGCCCACCGGGGCACCGTCCTGGCCTCCTGGACCTACGCCGCCGCGCGCGACCAGCTCGCCACGGCCGTCCGCGGCCGGGGCGCCTTCCTCGACGGCGAACGGCTGTTCGCGGGCCCGCCCGCACCCGGCCGCGACCTCACCGTCGCCACGTCCCACCCCGACTTCACCACCGAAGACCAGAAGCGTGCGCTGCGCGCCCTGTGGACCGACGGCCTCGCCCCGCGCCCCTGCGGCTCGGCGGGCCTGGAGTATCTCGCCATAGCCCGGGGCGAGTTGGACGCAGTGGCGTTCTCCTGGGAGGCCGCCTGGGACCACGCGGCGGGCCTGCTCCTGGTCGAGGAGGCGGGCGGTGTCCACGTCACCCGCACCGGCGAGCCGTTCCGTGTGACCGGTGCCAACGCGCTGCCGTTCACAGCGGCCCGGGACGCCGGTACCGCCGGCCGGATCGTGGACCTGCTGCGCACCGGAGCCTGAGCCACCCGGCTCCGGGGAGTGTCAGTCCCGCGGCCTATCCTGAACCTGAGTGGCCATCGGCTGACGAAGGGGTCCGAAGGTGCCGTCGATGCTCGATGCGGTCGTGGTGGGTGCGGGACCGAACGGACTGACCGCTGCTGTGGAGCTGGCCCGCCGGGGCTTCTCCGTCGCCCTGTTCGAGGCAAGGCCCACCGTCGGAGGCGGCGCCCGCACCGAGGAGCTGACCCTGCCCGGCTTCCGGCACGACCCGTGCTCGGCCGCCCACCCCCTCGGCATCAACTCGCCCGCGTTCCGCGACCTGCCCCTGGAGCGCTACGGCCTTCAGTGGCTGCACGCGGAGCTACCCATGGCGCACCCGTTCCCGGACGGCACCGCGGCCGTGCTGGCCCGTTCCGTCGCCGAGACGGCCGCCTCCTTCGGCCCGCGCGACGCGGGTGCGTACCGCAGACTGATCAGGCCGTTCCTGCCCAGGTGGGACACGCTCGTCCGGGACTTCATGTCCCTGCCGCTGACCGCGCTGCCGCGCGACCCGGTCACCCTCGCCCGGTTCGGCCTGGCCGGGCTGCCGCCCTCCACCGTGCTGATGCGCCGCTTCCACGACGAGCGGTTCAAGGCCCTGTTCTCCGGCCTCGTCGCCCATGTCATGGCCCCGCTGAACGGCCTCGCCACCAGCGCCATCGGCCTGGTCTTCGCGCTGGCCGCGCACGCCCGCGGCTGGCCCGTGGCCCGCGGCGGCTCCCAGGCGATCTCCGACGCCCTCGCCGCCTACCTCCAGGACCTCGGCGGCGCCGTGCACACCGACTACGAGGTCAAGCGTCTGGACGACCTGCCGCCCGCCCGCGCGTACGTCTTCGACACCTCGCCCACCGCGCTCGCCCGCATCGCCGGATTCGGCGGTTACTACGACCACTACCGCTACGGCCCCAGCGTCTTCAAGATCGACTATGCGCTGGACGGCCCGGTCCCGTGGACCGCCCCCGAGGCCCGGGTCGCCGGCACCGTGCAGATCGGTGCGAGCAAGGCCGAGATCGGCACCGCCCTGCGGGCCGCGTCCCGCGAGGGCCGCGCCCCCGACAAGCCGTTCATGATCACCGTGCAGCCCAGCGTGGCCGACCCCACCCGAGCCCCCCAGGGCAAGCACGTCTTCTGGGCGTACGGCCACGTCCCCAACGGCTGGACCGGCGACCTCACGGACGCGATAGAGCGCCAGCTGGAGCGGTTCGCCCCCGGCTTCCGCGACCGGATCCTCGCCCGCGCCACCGCGGGCCCGGCCGAGATGGCCGCGCGCAACGCCAACTACGTCGGCGGCGACATCGCCTGCGGCGCGGCCTCCGGACTCCAGCTCCTGCTGCGCCCCAGACTGTCCCCGTTCCCGTACCACACCCCCCATCCGGCCGTCTTCATCTGCTCCTCGGCCACCCCGCCGGGACCCGGCGTGCACGGCATGTCGGGGCACAACGCGGCGAAGGCCGTGTGGAGAAGGCTGAGGCAGGCATGACCACCATCACCCTGGCCCAGGGCGACATCACCCGGCAGAGCGCCGACGCGATCGTGAACGCGGCCAACTCCTCACTGCTCGGCGGCGGCGGGGTGGACGGCGCGATCCACCGCCGCGGCGGCCCCGCGATCCTGGAGGACTGCCGAAGGCTCCGGGCCTCCCACTACGGCAAGGGCCTGCCCGCGGGCCAGGCGGTCGCCACCACGGCGGGCGACCTGGACGCCCGCTGGGTGATCCACACGGTGGGCCCCGTCTGGTCCGACTCCGAGGACCGCTCCGGTCTGCTCGCCTCCTGCTACCGGGAGTCCCTCCGCGTGGCAGACGAGCTGGGAGCCCGTACGGTCGCGTTCCCGGCGATCTCCACCGGCGTGTACCGATGGCCGATGGACGACGCGGCACGGATCGCGCTCGACACGGTGCGGGCCGCCCGGACAACCGTGGAAGAGGTGCGGTTCGTCCTCTTCGACGAGCGGGCGTACGAGGTGTTCGCCCGGGAACTCGGCTGAGGTAACGCCGTCGCCGCGCGGCCCTCGCCGCTTCGCCCGGCGCGGGACCGGTGCACGGGGCGGGCAGGCGTTGGGGGAGTGCGCCTGCCCGCCTCGGCGCGCGATACCCCGCCGGGAGGTCAGGGGCGGAAGAGGTACCGCGGGCCCCATGGAGGAGCCATCCCGTACAGCGCAGCGGACGCGCGGGGTGTCACCCGTGCCGGGGCGGCGTCATCCGCCGCCCGTGTGCAGCAGGTCCCCGTCTGCGCGTTCGCCGTGTTCGGTCAGCGCGATCCGGGCCAGCTTCGTCAGCATCATCCCGTTGCGGATCCTGACGACGTAGTCCACGGGGAGTCCGTGCATCCGGGTGCCGGGGCCGCGCAGCGGGTGCCAGTCGAGGACGAACAGCGTGTGCTCGCCCCAGGGGATCAGGTTCATGGCGATGCGGGCCGCGCCGAAGGGATCCGCCTTCGCCTCCAGCTCCAGGCGGTGCCGCGGCTCGCAGATACGGACGACACAGGTGTCGTCGAGGGTCAGCGGGCCGACGCCGACCCGGACTTGCAGGCGGGCGCCCACGGCGGGCCAGTGCGGGTCCGCGGCGAGCACCTGCTGGGTTCCGGTCACCCACTCCCCGTAGCGATGGCCGTCGGCGAGCAGGCTCCAGACCTCGGACGGCGAGCTCAGGATCAGACGGCGGTTCCGGGCCACGCCGACCACACTCCTTCCGGAGGCGCCTGGTGGAGAACGGGGACGAGGGAGGGGGCTTCTCGACAGTAGCCGCGCGGTACACCCGGGGCATCCGGAGGCACCGAGGTGGCGGCCGCCAGGGCCGTTCCGCAGCCTGGAGCCGGATGTGAACGCGCCGTCGCGCACCGTGCCGCCAGGGTTCCCGGAGGACCGCACGACCGCTTCGCCGCCCGCCACCGACACACCGCCGGCTGGATCGGTGAGGCCGGCCCCGGCCCGTCGTACCTGGACCCCGGCTCGGGCGGTCCGGAGAACGACTTCACCAACCGCGACACCACGGCACCGCCCGGGACGCCGGCTGCCGCCGCGACTACGAGAACCCCGAGCACCGGTAGGGCCCGGCGGCCGGTCCGGGACACCGCGCGGGGACGCTGACATGCTCGTACGGTGAAAGAACGACGCCCTTGTTCACCCGTACGGGTGTATGTCCCAGGAGGTTGAACCGATGACCACCGCCGCAGAGATCATGCATTCCGGAGCCCAGTGGGTCCCGGCGACCGAGACCCTCGACCGGGCCGCGCAGCTGATGGCCCGTCTGAACGTGGGGGCGCTGCCCGTCAGCGACGCCGACGAACGACTGTGCGGCATTGTCACGGACCGTGACATCGTCGTGAAGTGCGTGGCCAAAGGCCACGATCCGTCGAAGGTGACGTGCGGAGACCTGGCCCAGGGCACGCCGCGCTGGATCGACGCGAACGCGACCGTGGAGCAGGTGCTGGACGAGATGTCCACGAACCAGATACGCCGACTGCCGGTGATCCAGAAGAAGAAGCTCGTCGGCATCATCAGTGAGGCCGATCTGGCCAGGCATCTGACGGACCGCCAGATCCACGACTTCGTCGAGCGGGTCTACGCCTGACACCGGCCGAGGTCAGCCACCCAGGAGCCGGCGCTTCTGGCTCTCGAACTCCTCCTCCGTCAGCACCCCCTGTGCCTTCAGGTCGGCCAGCTGCTTGAGCTGATCGATCCTCTGAGTCATCTCGTCGGGGGCGGCGGACTGCGCTGCGGGAGGAGCAGGCTGTGCCGGCTCCTGCTGCTGTGCGTAGGCCTGCTGCTGTTCGTAGTCCTGCTGCGCCCATCGCCCCGCCTGCCGTCGTGAGACGCGGTTGGACACGGCGGTGGCGGTTCCGGCGACGACGGCGGTGCGTGCGACGCCTCGAAGCAGTCCGGGCATGTTCGGTCATCTCCCAGGATTCGGTCCGGCCGTTCAGCCGACCGGTGTTCGGTCCCCGTCGTCCGGGCGACCGGTGTCGGCGCGGCCGGTCAGGCGACCGCGGAGCCACCGGGGGGAGTGGTCTCCTCCGTGGCGTCCAGGGAAGCCAGCAGGGCCTGCACCGGGATACGGCCGCTCGCGACGAGCTGGGCCCCGCTGCGCCTGAGCGCGCGGGCCAGGGGAGCGGCCCACACGTTCTCGTACACCAGCACCGCGGCCGAGTTGCCGGGCTCCAGCGCGTTGCCGGCCTCGTCCAGGTCGCTCTGGTCCAGCACGCCGGCCGAGGCGCCCTCGAAGACGGTCAGATCGACCTCGTCGCCGAGGTCCTGCAACTCCAGCGCGACGACCGAGCCGTCGGTGTCCTTGCGGAGGAAGGCGAGGTCGATGATCCGGACGAGGCCGCGCTCGACCAGATCCACCAGCAGGGGGAACGCCTCGCCCGTCATGCGGTTGCCGGGGAACTCGATGACCAGGTAGTCGACCGGGCCCATTTCTTCGATGCCGTTCATGGCCACTCCTCGGGAACAGGGGAGGGGGGCCGTCCGCGGCTCCGTGGCAGCGCCTCGCGTCGGCGGTGGTCAGCCCTCCTGGCCATTGCAGCACGCGCCCCAGAGCCTCGCACATCCGCGCACGACGCCCCTCCGCCCCCGCCTCGGGGTGCCGCCGCGTGCCCCGGCGGCCACTCTGGTCGGAGGAGGAGCGCCGCAGGAAAAGGCGTGTCGAAGGGAAGGCGTGTTGAAGGGACATGAGCAACGCCATGCCGACCACCGCGAGTGCGCCGACCCCGACCCGGCGCCGGTGGTACCGCCGAAGCGCGCTCGCGGGACCCTGATGCGACGGGGCGGGCGGGCGAACCGGCGTCCCGGGCCGAGTTGGTGGAAGCGGCGCAGCACCGAGCTCGTGGCCCGGGCGAAGACGCTGCACCGCGAGGCGGAGATCCGCTTCCCGGTCGTCACCCATCTCGCGGACCGCATGGTGTCCGTGAACATCTTCGACTCCGGCACCCGGCTGGCCGCACAGTGCTTCCTCACCGCCATCCCGCTGCTGTTCGTGGTCGCGGCCTACGCTCCGCCGTGGCTGAAGCAGCAACTGGTCAGGTCGGTGCATGC
Organism: Streptomyces sp. NPDC044064; assembly: GCF_056434245.1. NCBI lineage: Bacteria > Bacillati > Actinomycetota > Actinomycetes > Kitasatosporales > Streptomycetaceae > Streptomyces > Streptomyces sp. NPDC044064. Next base: position 34,056 of record NZ_JBWKFN010000026.1, on the reverse strand, counting down.
GGTGCTGGGCCTGACCGGTGCCGCCCAGACCGAGCTGGAGAAGGTGTTCCAGCCGACCACGGAGGATCTCCGGCAGGCCACCGGTGTCGTCGGCGTACTGATGGTGCTGATCTCGGCCACCGCCGTCAGCCGGGCCCTGCAGCGGCTCTGCAAGCGCGCCTGGGAGATCCCCAGAGCGGGCACCCGCGTCGCCCCCTGGCGCTGGGTGGCCTGGCTCGTCCTGTGGCTCGGGTCGATGATCCTGCAGGGCCCGATGCGCGACGGGTTCGGCCTGGGCGCCTGGCTGGGCATCCCCCTCACCCTGGTGACCCAGACGGGCCTGTGGTGGTGGACGCAGCATCTGCTGCTCGGCGGCCGGATCACCTGGAAGCCCCTGCTGCCGGGCGCCGTCATCACGGCCGTCGTCCTGACCGTCATGACGAGCAGCGCGCCGCTGTACATGCCCAGGGCCATCAACCGGGCCCTGACCGACTACGGCTCCCTCGGCCTGGTGTTCCTGCTTCTGTCCTGGATGATCGTGGTTGCCGTCGCGGTCGCCGTCTGCATCAGCGTGGGCGCCGTCGTCGCACAGGAACCCCCGCTGGCGAAGCGCCTGGGCAGCCCGCCCCCGCGGTGGAGTCAGGAGACCTAGTGCGTCGTCCATTCGGCCTGCCCAGCGCGCGCGGTGCCCGTGCGGCTGAGGCAATGGGGGTTCAGGCAACCCCACCGCGCCGGAGGCACCGTGACCGAGCCGCCCGCCCCGAACCCCCCGAGCCCGGACGACGAGCCCACGGCCGGAGGCCGGGCGGGGGCGCGCCGGAACGGGGGCGGGGCGGCCGCGCGGACCGCGCGCGCCACCGCGTCGGCCGTGCTGATCGTGCTGACCTGCATCCTCGTCCCCGTCGCCCTGCTCGCGGTCTGGGTCAAGGACATCGCACTCGACACCGACCGGTATGTGTCCACGGTCGCGCCGCTGGCCACGGACCCCGCCGTCCAGGACGCGGCGGTCCACCGGATCACCGAGGCCGTGGGCGCCAAGGTGGACGGTCCGCAGGTCGCCTCCGACATCGCCGCCTGGCTCCAGTCCCAGGGGCTGCCGCCGCGCGCCGCCGACGCGCTCAAGGGACTGGGGCCGCAGATCGACTCCGCCGTGAACCAGGCGGTGACCAGGATCGCCACCCGTGTCGTCGACAGCAACCTCTTCGCGACGACCTGGCGCACCGCCAACCGCGCCGCCCACCAGGCCGTCGTGCACGCCCTGACCGGCGAGGGCCGCGGTGCCGTCGGGGTCAGTGACGGCACGGTCACCCTGAACGTCGGTACGGCCGTCGAGGAGGTGAAGAAGGAGCTGGTCGACGCGGGCCTCAAGCCCGCCGAGAAGATCCCGGAGGTGGACAAGCAGCTGGTGCTCTTCCACTCCGACCAGCTCGCCAAGGCCCGAAAGGGCGCGCATCTGCTCGACGTCGTCGGGAACTGGTTCCCCGTCCTCGTCGTCGTCCTCGGTGCCCTGGGCGTCTTCCTCGCCCGCCACCGCCGCCGGGCCCTGGCACGCACCGCCCTCGGCGCCGCCTTCGCCTGCCTGGTGGTGGCCATCGCCCTGGTCGTCGCCCGCCGCTACTACCTGGACCACCTGCCGCCCGAGGTGCAGTCGAAGGCCGCCGCCGCGGCCGTCTTCGACACCCTGCTCCGCTTCCTCAAGGTCAGCCTGCGCACGGCCGTCGTCCTGGGCGTGGTCATCGCCCTCGGCGCCTACCTGGTCGGGCCGGGCCGCCTGCCCGTGGCCATCCGGGGCGCCTCCGACAACACCGCGGACTCCGCCGCCCGGTGGGCGGCCGGCCACCACATCCACGCCGGGCGCGCCGGCAGCTGGGCGCTGGCCCACCGCAAGAGCCTCACCCTCGCCGCGCTGCTGGTCATCGCGCTCGTCTTCGCGCTCTGGAACCACCCGACCGTGCTCACCGTCCTGCTCCTCGTCGTCGTCCTGCTCGCCGTCCTGGCCGTGCTCGCGCTGCTCGCGGCCGGCGGCCGCACCGCGCAGGGCGCGGGCCCCGCGGCGCCGCGACCGCCCGCCGACCAGCCCTGACAGCAGGTGCGGGGGGCCGCCCGATCCGCGTGAACTGCGCCGGAGCCCGAAGGCTGCGATTCTGATCCCGTGGAGCGTCGTCCACTGCCTCACGGACCGTGGTGGTGACCCGATGGCCATGAGTGAACAGAACACCGGGGGACCGGCCGACATGTGTGCCGATCCTCTGGGCGAGCCGTTCCTGCAGACACGGTTCGCCCCGCCGGCCAGGCCGGCCACCTTCCTGCGCCGCCCGCGGCTGGTCGAACACCTGGACAAGGCCCTCGGCACGCCGCTGACGATGGTCAACGGCTCGGCCGGGGCCGGCAAGACCCTGCTGGTCGCGGACTGGGCCGCCGGGCTGGGGCGGCCGGTCGCCTGGTTCACCAACGAGGCCGGGGACCAGGGCGCCGGCATGTTCTGGGCCTACGTCCTGCACGCGCTGCGCGCCGCCGGCGTGCCGCTCTCCGCCGACATCGGCTGCCCCGCGGACGCGAGCCGCGTGGACCACAAGCTGCTGGCACGCCTGGCCGACGAACTCAGCGGCCATGACCGGCCCGCGATCCTGGTGCTCGACGAGTTCGACCGCCAGAGGGCCTCCCAGACCGCGGAGCAGCTGGAGTTCGTCCTGCACCACGCCGGGCCCGGACTGCGGCTGATCCTCGTCACCCGCAACGAACCGCTGCTGCCGCTGCACCGCTACCGGGCCGCGTCGGCCATGACCGAGATCCGGGACGCCGAGCTGGCCTTCACCCTCGAGGAGGCGGCCGACCTCCTGGAGCTGCACGGTCTGCGGCTCCCGGCCGAAGCCACCCGGGCCCTGGTCGAGCGCACCCGGGGCTGGGCCGCCGGACTGCGCCTGTGCGCCATGGCCGCCCAGGAGAGCGAGGACCCCGAGGCCTACCTCAGGGAGTTCGAGGCGGGCCGGAGCACGGTCGCCGACTTCCTCCTCGCCGAGGTGCTGAAGCGGCAGACGGCCCGCACCCAGGACCTCCTGCTGCGGGTCAGCGTCGTGGACCGCTTCTCTCCCGGACTGGCGGAGGCGCTCACGGGCCGCAGCGGTCTCGAACCGGTCCTGGCCGGGCTGCACCGGCAGAACGCGTTCGTCGAGGACCTCGGGCACGCCTGGTACCGGCTGCATCCGTTGTTCGGCGAGATCCTCCGGGCCCATCTGCGGGCGCGCCATCCGGGCCTGGAACCGGAACTCCACCGGCGGGCCGGGGAGTGGCTGCGGGCCACCGGGTCGCTGCCGGAGGCGCTGGCGCACGGTGCCGCCGCCGGTGACTGGGAGTTCACCGCCGGTGCCCTCGTCGACGACCTCGCGATCGGACAGCTGTTCACCGGGCTGCGCGCGGACGACCTCGGCGAGCTGTTCGCGCGGATGGGGCCCGAGGCCGAGGGCGCGGCCCCGGACGTGGTGCGGGCCGCCCGCGACCTGGCCGAGCACGACCTCGAACGCGGCCTGAACCATCTGCGCCAGGCCGAGGAACAGCTGGCCGAGGAGGAGCCCGATCCCGCGCTCCGGCTGAGCTGCGTGCTGCTGGAATCCCTGGCGGCCCGGCTGACCGGCTCTCCCTCCCGGGCCGAGAAGGCCGTGGCCACGGCCGAGGAACTGCGCCACGAGGTCCCGGCCCACCTCCTGGAGAAGCACCCCGAACTCACCGCGCTCCTGCTCACCCATCTGGGGTCGACCCGGCTGTGGGCCGGCAGCTTCGACGACGCCCGGGCCGCCCTGTCCGAGGTGGTCGGCTGCCCCAGCGGCGTCGCGACCGCCCTGCCCCGCCAGGACTCCCTCGGACACCTGGCGCTGATCGACTACCTGAACGGCTGGCTCGGCCGGGCCGAACGCAAGGCGCTGGCGGCGCTCAGCGAGACCGAACAGTTCGGTCTGCACCGGCCCTCCGGCGCGGATCTCGGGCGGCTGGTGCTGGCCGCGGTGGCCGTGGACCGCGCCGACCTCGCGCAGGCCCAGGCCCTCCTGGAGGAGGCTGCCGACTCCGGCCCCGCCGTGCTCGACCCGGTGACGGCCGCGGGCAGATCCCTCGTGACGGCCCGGCTGCTGCTGGCGCGGGGCGACCCGAGGGCCGCGGCGGAGGCCGCCGACCCTGCCGTCCCGGCCGACGTGACCTCCCCGTGGGCCGAGGTCCACACGGCGCTGGTCACCTCCGCCGCGCATCTGGCCGAGGGTCGGCCGGACACCGCCGCGAAGGTGCTGGACGACGTGCCCTACGGCACCGAATCGGCGTACGCGGCGGAGCTGGCGTGGGCCCAGCTCGCCGCGGGCAACCGGGACGCGGCCCTCGACCTGGTGGACCAGCTGCGCACCCTGAGCCGTACCGGCCCGGGTGTGAGCGTCTGCGCCGCGCTGGTGCGCGCCCGTGCCGCGCAGGACACGGGGGACGTCGCCACCGCCCGCAAGCTGCTCGCCCGGGCCCTGCTGGAGGCCCGGCGGGAGCGGCTGCGGCGCCCGTTCCTGGAAGCCGGACCACACATCCGGCATCTGCTGGAAACCCCGCCGCTGCAGAGCCTCGCCGCGGGCTGGCTCACCCCCGGCGACCCCGCTCCCCGGGTGGCCGAGGAGCGTGCGCCGCTGGTCGTCGAGGATCTGAGCGGACGCGAGCTGGAAGTGCTGCGGCGCCTGAGCCAGCTGATGTCCACGGAAGAGATCGCCGCCGACCTGTACGTCTCCGTGAACACGGTCAAGACCCACCTCAAGAGCGTCTACCGCAAGCTCGGTGTGAACCGGCGCGGCGAGGCGGTGCGGCGGGCCCGTGAACGCGGACTGATGTGAGCCGAGGTGGCGGCGTGGGACATTGGCGAGCCCTGATGGTGCTCGGGACGGCCCAGTTCCTGATGGTTCTGGACACGTCCGTCATGAACGTCTCCATCAGTCAGCTGGTGGAGGACTTCCACACCGAGGTCACCTCGATCCAGGCGGTCATCACGCTGTACGCGCTGGTGATGGCCGCATTCATGATCATCGGGGGCAGGCTCGGCGACATCCACGGCCGTCGTCGCCTGTTCCTGCTCGGCCTGGTCGTCTACGGCATCGGGTCCGCCCTGACCGCGCTGGCGCCCACCCTGTGGGTCCTGGCGCTGGGCTGGTCCGTCATCGAGGGCCTCGGCGCCGCGATGGTGCTCCCGGCCATGGCGGCCCTGGTCGCCGAGTCCTACCGGGGCAGGGACCGGGCGGTGGCCTACGGCGTGATCGGCGGGCTGGCCGGTGCCGGCATCGCCGTCGGCCCGCTGCTGGGCGGCTGGGTGACGACCTATCTGACCTGGCGGCTGGTCTTCGCCGGCGAGGTCGTGGTCGTCGTCGCCGTCCTGTGCTGCCACCGGGTGATCGGCGAGTCCGCGCGGACCGGACCGCCGCCCCGGCTGGACGGGATCGGTGCGGCGCTCTCGGCGGCCGGACTGGGGCTGGGCGTGCTCGGGGTGCTGCAGAGCAGCACCTGGGGCTGGGTGCAGCCGCGCAACCCGCCCTTCACCGTCCTCGGCTTCGCACCCACCCTTTTCGTCGTCGCCGCCGGGGTGGCCATGCTGTCCCTCTTCGTGCACTGGGAGCGCCGACGCGAGGCCAAGGGCGCCGACCCGTTGGTGCACCTGTCCCTGCTCGGCGTGCCGCCCCTGCGATCCGGTCTGCTGACCCTGCTGAGCCAGAACCTCATCCTGCTGGGCCTGTTCTTCGCCATCCCGCTGTATCTGCAGGTGGTGCAGGGTTTCGACGCCTTCCAGACGGGGCTGCGGCTGCTGCCGGTGTCCATCACGATGCTCGTCACCTCCCTGACCGCCGCCCGGCTCGGCCGTACCTTGGGGCCACGCCGGGTCGTACGACTGGCCCTGCTGATGCTCGTGGCGGCCATCGTGTGGCTGCTGGCCACGATCGACCCGGTCATCGACGACGCCCAGTTCGCCGGGGCCATGGCGGTGCTCGGCATCGGCATGGGACTGCTCGCCTCACAGCTGGGCAACGTTGTCCAGTCCAGCGTGGGCGAGGCGGAACGCAGCGAGGTCGGCGGCCTGCAGTTCACCGCGCAGAACCTCGGCTCGGCGCTGGGCACCGCACTCATCGGGTCGATCCTCATCGGCGCGCTGGCCCACGCGTTCACGGTGCACGTGCGGGACAACCCCCAGTTGTCGGAAGAGGCGCGCCGGCAGACCGGCGTCGCCCTGGAATCGGGCGTCAGCTTCGTGCCGACCGACCAGGTGCGCTCGGCGGCCGAGCAGGCCGGACTGCCGCCGTCCGAGGTCGACGCCGTCACCGACTCGTACGCCGCGGCACAGCTCGACGGCCTGAAGGCGGCGATCTTCGCCACCGGCGGGATCACCCTGGCGAGTCTCCTCGTCACACCCCACCTGCCGACCGCACCTGCCCGGCGTCCGCGGCCGTCGAAGGGCGGCGCCCCGACCGGCGTCGCCGACACCACCGAGTGAGCGCGAAAGGCCAAGGCGATGTCCTCGACCGACCACACCACAGCGCGGGGCGGCAGTGCCGAGCGCCGCAGCCACGCCGACTACACGGGCGCGGTCTACGGGTCGATGCTCGCCGCGTCGGTCGTGATCGGCGCCGGCAGCCTCGGTCAGTTTCCGCGGCTGCAACTGGTGGCGCTGCTGGTGCTCACCGGCGTCGTCTTCTGGATCGGGCACGTCCACGCTCAGCTGTTCGGCGCCCACCTCGCGCAACGGCCACTGGACCGCCCGACGATCCTGCGGGTGTGCCGCGAGGAGTGGCCGATCGTCAAGGCGGCCGTCCCGCCCGCCCTCGCCGTCGCCGTGAGCCCGCTGCTGGGCCTGGGCGTCGTTGGTGCCGGCTGGCTGGCGGTCGCGGTGGCCGTGGCCGGGCAGGTGGGCTGGTCCGCGGCCGGAGCACGGCAGGCGGGAGCCTCCTGGCGGCTGGTGTCGGTCAGCGCCGCGGTCAATCTGCTGCTCGGCCTCGTGATCATCTCGTTCAAGCTCGCCCTGACGCACTGAACCCGGACCCCGGATCACCTGTGCCGGGTGAGGCCGGGCGCCGCCGCGCGGAGCAGCATCGCAAGAAGACCGCAGCAGGCCCGCGGCGGGAGAACGGCACATGCGCTACGAGATCCGTATCGATGGACTCATGTCGGAGACGCTGACCAAGGCCTTCCCTGAACTGGACCATGTGAAGATGTCCGGTCAGACGGTGCTGTTCGGTCGCATCATCGACGAGGCGCACCTCTACGGGCTGCTGACCCGCTTCCAGTCGCTGGGGCTGCGGGTCGTCGAGATGCGGCAACTGCCGGAGTGACAACGGCACTCACAGCACCGCCGCCTTGATCCGCCCCGAGCGTGCCGCCTCGCCCAGGGCCGCGAAGTCCCGCTCGTTGCGGTCCGCGTACGCCTGCGCGAAAACGGTCAGCGCACGGTCGAAGCGGTCGCTTCCGCCCAGGTACGCGGCGATGGCGACGGGATCTCCGGAGCGGGCGTGGGCCCGGGCCAGACAGGCGCCGCACACCCGGCCGAACAGGTTCAGCAGCGCCGGGTCCATGGTGTCCGGCCGGGCGATGCCCTTCCAGTCGCGCAGCTGGCGTACGTAGAAGTCCCGGCCGCGTCCGTCGAAGCCCAGCACATGCGTCCAGCCCAGGAAGATGTCGCTGGTGGTCTGGATGAGCCGCTGCCCGGTCACCACTCTGCGGCCCTGGTTGCCGAACCGCTCGCCGCCCGTGTGCGCCGCGAGCACCGACTCCTGCGCCTCCTTGGCCTGCAGCAGCAGGGGATCGTCGTCGTCCCGGCCCAGCAGCAGCAGGATCCAGCACCGGGTACCGACACTGCCGACGCCCACCACCTTCCGGGCCATGTCCACCAGCCGGTAGCGACGCAGCAGGTGCCGCCGCTCCGAGGGCAGGGTGCGCGCATAGTCCGCCAGCAGCGTCTGCAGTTCCTTGTCCTCGTGGTGCCGGGCGGTCGGGTCCTGCAGATCCCGCAGCGGGATGATCAGCGGCGGGTCCGGGGTGATCCGCCGGCCCTGGGGCGCGCGCCGGGTGAGCCTGGCGAAGGCCTCCAGCGAGGTGCGGGTCCGGGCGCGCGCGGTCGCCTCGGCCGTACGGCGCCTGCCCTTCTTGTCCATCGTGGAGGCCAGCAGCGCGCGCAGCTGGTCGGCGTCGTCGTGGGCGTACCAGATGTCCAGCGTGCGCATGCCGGCGAACTCCCGCATCCGCTCCCGGTAGGCGCCCACGCACGCGCGCACCGCATCGTCCTGCCGCCCGGCCGGGAAGCCGTTGGCGCGGGCTGCGATGACGAAGCTGGCCGCGAGCCGCTTGACGTCCCACTCGAACGGCCCCGGAAAGGTCTCGTCGAAGTCGTTGATGTCGAAGACCAGATGGCGCTCCGGCGAGGCCAGCAGCCGGAAGTTCAGCAGATGCGCGTCTCCGCACAGCTGCACCTGGAGCCCGGTGTCGGGCAGCGGGCCGAGGTCCGCCGCCATCACCGCGGCCGCGCCCCGGTAGAAGCGGAACGGGGATTCGAGCATGCGGCCGTACCGGATCGGCACCAACTCGGGTACCCGGCTGGCCGACTGACGCTCCAGCACATCGATCACGCCGGGCCGGTCCGGCGCTGGTTCGAACACGCTGTGGCCCGAACGCGGGGCGCGGGTGCGGGCGTCGCGGCCGTGGGCCGCCCGGTCGGCCAGTGACGGGGAGCCGGTGACGGCGCTCGGTGCGGTCATGATCCACTCTCCAGTTTCCGGCGGCCAGCCGTCCGCTCCCGGATCCGGCTGCCGCGGGGGCGGCAGGGCCGAGAACGGCCCGCCCGCCCGTGCCCCCCACCCCACCGCCGCCGCCGCACGGAGGGATCACCCGTGGTGGGTGACCCGGCGACCGGTCCCGTGCGGCACGCTGTCCCGGTGAGGGGTTGCGCACGCCGCCCCCGCCGGCGGTCCGGAGGCGACCCGTTCGATCCCGCGAGGAGGAGCCATGACCGAGTCGCGTGGTCCGGTACCTACCGGACCGCCGCACCCGTCCGACGGGACGACCGCCGGCCCCGGAGACGCCATGACGGCGCTCGCCGGGTCGTGGACCTGGATTCTGGGGTCGGCCGTCGTGACATTCGTACCGGGCGTGCTGATCCTCGTCTGGCCGGACGAGACACTGCACGTCCTGGCCGTTCTCATCGGCCTCTACCTGTTGCTCGCCGGGGCGTTCCGGTTCGTCATGGCCTTCTCGCACGAGGCCCACGGCGAACGGTTCGCCGGAGTGCTGATCGCGGTGCTCTTCGTCCTGGCCGGCGTGCTCTGTCTGCGCAATCCGCTGCAGACCATCACCGCGCTGTCGCTGATCGTCGGGCTCGCCTGGCTGGCATCCGGCATCGTGACCCTCTACACCGCGCTCTCGGCCAAGGACCTCCCGCACCGCGGTGTCGTCCTGGCCGCGGCGGTGCTCGGCATCGTCGCCGGGATCGTGGTGCTGGCCCTGCCCACCGAGTCGGCGCGGGTGCTGACCAGACTGCTCGGCCTGTGGCTCGTGCTGCTGGGCCTGGCCGAGGTGTGGGTCGCCTTCTCGTGGCGGTCCGCGCTGCGCAGGAGCGGCGTGCTCCCGGGCTCCTCGGACCGCGTGGAGTGAGCGGGCGGGGCGTCCCGCCCGCCATCCTCACCCGCCACGATCACCCGCCTCGGGTGAGGACTCTCCCGCCTCGCCGTGTGCACGCTGAAAACGGCACAGACCGGTCCGAGAGCTTCAGGAGCTCTTTCGGGCCGGTGCCCCGGACAGAGGAGAGAGCATGAGCGCGACGAACTACCTCGCGTACGACTATCCGCTGCTGAGCGCCTTCTGGACCATGCTGTGGTTCTTCCTGTGGATCCTGTGGTTCATCATCCTGTTCCGGGTCCTCATCGACGTCTTCCGCGACGACGACCTGAGCGGCTGGGCCAAGGCCGGCTGGACACTCTTCGTGATCTGCCTGCCCTTCCTCGGCGTCCTCGTCTACGTCATCGCCCGCGGCAAGGGCATGGGCAAGCGGGAGATCGCGCAGGCGCGCGCACAGCAGGAGGCCTTCGACTCCTACGTCCGGGAGACCGCGAAGGGCGGCACCGCCGCGACCAGCAGCGTCGACGAACTGGCCAAGCTCTCCGAGATCCGGGCCCGCGGCGACATCACCGAGGACGAGTACCGCAGGGCCAAGGAGCTGGTTCTCAGCGGCGCCGGAACGACGCAGCGCCCCGGCTCCACCCCCACCACGTCCGGACACTGAGCACCCACGAGAACGAATCGAGGCAGCCGCATGGCCGCGACACACCCCACACGTCCCAGCCACACCACACGCGCAGCAGGCCAGCGCTCTGCAAAGCAGCAGTGGGCGGGCGGACTGACGGCCTTCGCAGGCGTCATGCTCCTGCTCGCCGGACTGCTCGGTGTGTTCCGGGGCATCATGGCGATCGCCCACGACAACGTCTTCGTCACGACGCCCAACTACGTCTTCAAGTTCGACCTCACCAGCTGGGGCTGGATCCACCTGGTCCTCGGCGCGCTCGCATGCGTCGTCAGCTTCGGCCTGGTCCGGCCGGCGCCCTGGGCACGCGTCGCCGGCGTGGGCATCGCCGGGCTGGTCATCATCGCCAACTTCCTGTCCCTGCCCTACGCCCCGGTCTGGTCGGTCGTGATGATCACGATGTCCGGCTTCATCATCTGGGCCCTGTGCGTGGTCCAGGGGGACGAGACCGCCATGAGCCCATAGAGCACCGACCCGGTCGCAGACGGACCCGCAGCAGCATCCGGCCGTAGGAGAACGCATGGACCGGTATCCGCCCATCGCCGACCACGGCATGGTGGGTGACCTCCAGACAGCGGCCCTGGTGTCGTCCGGCGGGAACGTCGACTGGTGGTGCACTCCCCGCTTCGACTCGCCCAGTGTGTTCGCCGCGCTCCTCGACAGTGAGCGCGGCGGACACTGCCGGCTGGCGGCGGAGCTCCCGGACGGACACGGCGACGGCATGTCCGTCCGGCAGCTGTATCTGTCCGACACGGCCATCCTGATCACCCGGTTCATGGGACCCGGCGGGGTCGGCGAGATCGCCGACCTCATGCCACCCCTGGACTCCCCGGTGCCCACCGACCGGCACCGCCTGATCAGGGTGGCCCGCGTCGTACGGGGCAGCCTCCCCTTCGCCTTCGAGTGCCGGCCGCGCTTCGACTACGGCCGCGCACCACACACGCTCGGCCTCGTCGACGACCGCACGGCCGTCCTGCACGGACCGGGACAGGACCTGCACGTCCAGTCCACCACCGGGATCCGCCTGCGGGCCGACGGCGACGACGTCACCGCCCACTTCACCCTCTCGGCCGGTCAGGCCGCCGTCGTCGTCCTGACCACCACCGCGGAGGGCGGCCAGGCCCCGCCCGCGCCGTCCCTCGACGACATCGCCGACGACGTGGAGGAGTGCCGCCTCTTCTGGCTCTCGTGGCTGCGCTCCTCCACCTACCGCGGACACTGGCAGGACGTGGTCAACCGCTCGGCGATCACCCTCAAACTGCTCACCTACGCGCCGACGGGGGCACCCGTCGCCGCAGCCACCATGGGACTGCCCGAGCAGATCGGCGGCGAGCGCAACTGGGACTACCGCTACACCTGGATCCGGGACGCCTCGCTGTCCGTCGGGGCCCTGATCGATCTGGGCTTCGAGGCCGAGGCGCACGCCTTCCGCCGCTGGCTGCGCGACCGCGTCGAGGCGGGCGGCACCGCCTCGGGCGACCCCCTGCAGATCATGTACCGGGTCGACGGCGACCCCCATCTGACCGAGGAGATCCTCGGCCACCTGGAGGGCTACCGGGGATCACGGCCGGTGCGGGCCGGAAACGCCGCTGCCGGCCAGCTGCAGCTCGACATCTACGGCGAGGCCCTCGACGCGCTGGCGGCCGGCGGCGACCTCGGCGCGGTCCGCGGCTGGCGGGCGCTGAGCAGCGTACTGGACTGGCTCGCCGACCACTGGGACCGGCCGGACGAGGGCATCTGGGAGACCCGCGGCGGGCAGCAGAACTTCACGTACAGCCGCCTGATGGCCTGGGTGGCGTTCGAACGGGGCATCCGCACGGCCGGCCGGTTCTCCCGTCCCGCCGACACCAGGCGCTGGACGGACGTCAGGGACGCGGTCTTCCGCCAGATCATCGAGCGGGGCTGGCACGACAAACGGCAGGCGTTCGTGCAGCACTTCGACACCGACGTCCTGGACGCCTCGCTGCTGCTCATGCCCCGGGTCGGCTTCCTCTCCCCGCGCGACCCGGACTGGATCAGCACCCTGGACGCCATGGACGAGGAACTGGTGAGCGACAGCCTGGTCTACCGCTACGACCCCGCGGCCTCGCCCGACGGACTGCGCGGCTCCGAGGGCACGTTCAACCTGTGCAGCTTCTTCTACGTCGAGGCGCTCGCCCGCAGCGGCCGGCTCCACCAGGCCCGGCACGCCTTCGACAAGATGCTCACCTACGCCAACCCCGTCGGCCTGTTCGCCGAGGAGACCGGTCCGTCCGGTGAGCAACTCGGCAACTTCCCGCAGGCGTTCACCCACCTCTCCCTGGTCACCGCGGCCATGGCGCTCGACGAGGAGCTGAGCCGGGACACGACCCGGCCCGGGACCGGCGGCAGACGGCACTCCGTCGTGTACGGCCTGACCGAGCCCCCCGAACCCATGGACGGGGACAACGGAGATGACTGACCGGACAGTGCCGACGAAGGCGCCGCCGGGGCAGCGGCGGGTCCTGGCCGCGCTGGCCCTGGCCCAGTTCATCTGCAGCTTCGCCGGCTCCAACATGAACGTGATGATCAACGACATCAGCCAGGACCTGGGCACCACCGTCCAGGGCGTCCAAGTGGCCATCACCGTCTTCCTGTTGGTCATGGCCGCGCTGATGATCCCCGGCGGCAAACTCACCGACCGCTACGGCCGCAAGCGGTGCTTCGTCGTCGGCCTCGTCGTCTACGCCGTCGGCGCGCTGCTGAGCGCGGCGGCACCGGGACTCGGCGTCCTCATCCTGGGCAACTCGATCCTCGAGGGAATCGGCACCGCCCTGCTCATCCCGCCCGTCTACATCCTCACCACGCTGCTCCACCCCGACCTGACCTCCCGCGCCCGGGCGTTCGGGATCATCATGGCGCTCGGCGGCGTCGGGGCCGCGGCGGGACCGCTGATCGGCGGACTCATCACGACCGGCATCAGCTGGCGCGCGGCCTTCGTCTTCCAGGCGCTGGTCATCGCGGTGATCGTCTGGCTGAGCCGCCGTATCGAGGACCCCCTGCCCCCGGACCCCACCCGCTCCTTCGACACCGGCGGAGCGGTCCTGTCCGCGACCGGCCTGGTCCTGGTCGTCATGGGCATCCTGGCGGCGGACAACAACATCTGGCTGATGATCGCCCTGATCGTCCTCGGGGTCCTGGTCCTCGGCTGGTTCTTCCGCTCGTCGCGGGCCAAGGAACAGGCCGGCCAGGAGCCGCTGCTCTCGCTCTCCCTGTTCCGCAACCGCACCTCCAACCTCGGGCTGGTCACGCAGAACGTGCAGTGGCTGCTGCTCATGGGAACGTCCTTCACGGTGGCCGCCTATCTCCAGGTCGTCCGCGGCTACGACGCCATCCAGACCGGAGTGGTCTTCACGGCGGCCACGCTCGGCCTGCTGGTCACGTCGCTGTCCGCCGAGAGCCTGGCGCGACGGCGCTCCCAGCGGATGCTGATCATGACCGGCTTCGCGTGCTCCGTCGTGGGCGTGGCGGTGCTGGTCGGCCTGGTCGGCAGCACCTCCTCGGCCTGGGCCTTCGTCCCCGGGCTCCTCCTGATCGGGCTCGGCCTCGGCGTCATGCTGACCCCGTCGGTGAACGTGGTGCAGTCGGCCTTCCCGGAGGAACAGCAGGGCGAGATCTCCGGCCTGTCCCGCAGTGTGTCCAACCTCGGCTCGTCCTTCGGCACGGCGATCGCCGGCACCATCCTGGTCGCCGGCCTCAGCAGGGGCGCGTACGCCGCCGCCATGATCACGCTGGCGGTGATCGGCCTGGGCGGCCTGGCCGCGGCGGCCCTCCTGCCACGGGGACCGGGCGGCCCGACGCCCCACGACGCCCCTGCCACGGCACCGGAGACGCACGCCTGAGGGCGACCGGGGCCCGGCGGCCCCCGACCGGGGTCCCGCGTCGCCCACGTGACCCAGAAGACACCTCCCGGCCCCTCTCCCGGCTGCTCCGCCCGCGGGTGCGCGTGGCATCATCGGCCGAGGTAAGGACCGAAGCCGTACGAAGCCGATGACGGACGTGCGCGGTCGCAGGCAGCCGTACGAGGAGCACGATGAACCCCACCGCCACCGTCCCGCCCGCGGTGGGCACCTCGCTGCTGGACGACTTCTCCCTGGAGATGACCGGCAAGGACGTACCGAAGCTGGAGGAGGCGCGCGACAGCATCCCCCGTGGCACGCGGATCAACGTCACCTTCCTCGCCGGCGAGGACCCGGACATGCGGCTCGCGGCCGCCCGCGCGGTCAAACGGCTCGGTTTCGTCCCCGTCCCGCACATCTCCGCCCGCCGGCTGCCCTCCCAGCGCCACCTGGAGGAATTCCTGGCCGGCCTGGCGGCGGACGGCACCGCCGACAACGTGTTCGTCGTCGGCGGCGACCCCGCCCGCCCCGAGGGCCCGTACGAGGACGCCCTCGCCGTCATCCGCACCGGACTGCTCGAACGCCACGGCGTACGGCACGTCGGCATCAGCGGCTACCCCGAGGGGCACCCGGCGATCACCGACCACTCCCTGTGGTCGGCGCTCGGCGACAAGAGCGCGGTGCTCGGGGCGCAGCGGATCGCGGGCGACGTCATCACCCAGTTCGGCTTCGACGCCGACCGGGTGCTCGGCTGGGTGGCGGACGTCCGCGCCCGGGGCGTCACCCTGCCCATCCGCATCGGCGTCCCCGGCCCGGCCGGCGTGCGCCGGCTGGTGACCTACGCCACCCGCTTCGGCGTCGGCACCAGCGCCTCCATCGCCCGCAAGTACGGCTTCTCGCTGACCAACCTCATGGGCACGGCCGGCCCCGACCGCTTCCTGCACGCGCTCGCCCAGGGGTACGACCCCGCACGCCACGGCGAGGTGAAGGTGCACTTCTACACCTTCGGCGGCCTCCGCGCGACCGCGGAGTGGATCGCCCGCTTCCGGCGGTCGGACCGGGAGGCCTGACCGGCGGGGCGCCCCGGGCCTCCTGTTCGACATCTCGACGGCCTGCCGGTGGGCCGGTGGCCATTTCTGATCGGTGGGCTCCAGACCCGGCCGGACGCCCGGGACCCGCCTGCCTCCCTGCTTGCTGCTCTTGCGCTGGTCATGCCAGAGCTCTATAACGTCTCCAGCAGGTATCGGCGGGGATGGCCGGAAATGGCAGTTGCCGCCGACCAGGGGGGATCCTCGGCTCCGCCGCGATCGGCATCAGTGCCCCGCAGACCGACGGAGACCGAACCATGACCGACGACGCCTATCGTGCTGCCCTGACCCGCCTGGCCGTGGACCCGGCCTTCCGCGCCGAACTCGACGGCGACACCGACGAGGTGGCGCGAAGACTCGGCCTGTCACCCGCGCAGGTCGGCGAACTCCGCTCCCTCCGCGTCGAGTCCGGCACCGACGGGGGACCGGCCGCACTCGACCCCCGGCTGTCCAAGTCGTCCCTGTTCTTCGGCGGCGCGGCGCATGCGCTGGCACACCACGACGTCCCGGCCGACCATGCCGTATCGGCCGACCAATCCGTATCGACCGACCACGTCTCCGGCGACCACGACGCAGCGGGCCCGGCCTCCGCCGGCCACTCGTCGGAGCTGCCGGATCCCGCCGCGGGTCAGGACGGTGTCAGCGGCGTCGACGTGGCGTCGACCGGCTCCCACAGCCTGCTCGGGGGCCCGCTGCTGGACCGGTCGCCCGCTGAACTGAGCGGCGGTCCGGGCGAGTTCGGTGACTTCGGCGGCTTCGGCGACCACGGGAACGAGGGTGTCGGCGCGGACCTCGGCGGGCTCGGCGGGGGAGCCGAAGGGGGCTTCGGTGACTTCGGCGCCGGGGGCGACGGCGGTTTCGGCGGAGCCGAAGGAGGCTTCGGCGGGTTCGGGGGCGGCGCCGACGGCGGCTTCGGTGACGGGGGGCCGGGCGCGGGCGGCTTCGGCGACGGCGGGTTCGGTGGCGCGGACGGCGGCTTCGGCGACGGCGGTCTGGGCACTGGTGGATTCGGTGACGGCGGGTTCGGCCATGGCGGCTTCGGTGGCGGCGGTGACGGTGACGGTGGCTTCGGCGACCTCGGTGGCCATGGCGGCTTCGGTGGGGACGGCGGCTTCGGTGGTGCAGGCGGTGAAGGCGGTGGGGACGCCGGCCACTTCGGTCACGGAGGCATCTACGACCGCGACGGCGGCGACGGCGGCGGGGACAGCGGCGGCGGTGGCGGTGGTGGTGAGGGCGGCGGTGACCCGGAGAACACCAACCGCCCGAGTGGCGGTGGTGGCCACGGTGGTGGCGAGGGTGGCGGCGGTGGTGAAGGTGGCGGCGACCCGGAGAACACGAACCGCCCCAGTGGTGGCGGTGGTCATGGCGGCGGTGACGGCGGTGGCGGTGGTGAGGGCGGGGGTGACCCGGAGAACACCAACCGCCCGAGTGGTGGCGGTGGTCATGGCGGCGGTGACGGCGGTGGCGGTGGTGAGGGCGGGGGTGACCCGGAGAACACCAACCGTCCCAGTGGCGGTGGTGGTCATGGCGGCGGTGAGGGTGGCGGCGGTGGTGGTGAAGGCGGTGGCGACCCGGACAACACGAACCGCCCGAGTGGTGGCGGTGGTCATGGCGGCGGTGACGGCGGTGGCGGTGGTGAAGGCGGTGGCGACCCGGACAACACCAACCGTCCCAGTGGCGGCGGTGGCCGTGAAGGCACCCTCGGCCGTGCCGGGACGACCGTGCGCGGTGGCATCGACCTGCCCGGCACCGGCGACATAGCCACCCACCTGTCACCCTCCGCGCCCGACGCGGACGGCGGCTTCAACGGCGGTACGTTCCTCAGCGGTTCCGGCGGAGGCTGAGCCACCGCATGCTCTGCCATGTCTGCCGCGTCCACGTGCGACGCGACTTCCCGTACTGCCTGCACTGGGGCACCCCGCGCCGGGGTGCCGCACCGGCGTCGTACGCCGCGCCCCAGCTGCGCGGCCTCGACGACCCCGCGCTGCTCGTCCCGCTGACCGGCCCGGTCACCACGCTGGGCCGCGGCGACGACAACGACGTGGTCCTGTCCGACGGCAGCGTCTCGCGCCGCCACGCCCGTGTCGTCCGCACCGCCGAGGGCTTCCGGATCGAGGATCTGGACTCCTTCAACGGCACCGCCGTCGCCGGCGTCGACCTGCACGGCGGCGCGGCCCGGCTCGCCGACGGCACCGAGCTGTCCGTGGGCGACGTACGCCTGGTGTTCGAGCAGCCCCGCGACGCCCGGATCGGCTCGCGCACGATGGTCGTCGGCACCCAGCTGACCCAACTGCCCGCCACCGGACAGGAGGAGGCCCCGGAGGCGGGCGGCCCGCTCACCGCGCGCCCCCGCCGCCGTTCCGGCTGGGCCCTCAAGCAGATCCCCACCGAACGCGGCGCACCCCGCTGGGTGCTCAGCTCAACCCGTACCGGCCGCTATCTGGAGCTGGACGAGCGCCAGGTCTTCCTGTGGCACGCCGTCGACGGCGAGAACACCGTACGGGACCTGCTGTTCGCCTACGCCGAGCGCTACGGCGAACTCGCCCTGCCCCGTATCGAGTCCGCGCTGGCCGCGTTCGCGGACGCCGGCCTGCTGCGCGGTCTGCCCGGCCGGCCGGAGCAGGAACGGCCGACGGGCTGGCGCCGGGCGGTGCACGCCGTGTACCGGGCGCTGCTGAAACTGGAGGTGTCGGTCCCCGGCCTCGACGGGCTGGTGACCCGGCTCTACCAGGGATTCGGCTGGCGGCTGTTCACCCGCACCGGGGTACTGCTCGCCTGGCTGTCGGTGACCGGTGGCCTGGTCGCGTTCTTCGCCGCCCAGGGCCGGCACCACCTGCTGGACTTCGGCGGGGCGGGCGTGTGGGGCCCGGTCCTGCTGGCCGCCGGGTACGTCACCGCGCTGCTCGTGCACGAGCTGACGCACGCGCTGGCCGTGAAGTCGTACGGCCGCAAGGTCCGGCGCGGCGGGTTCCTGCTGATGATGGGCATGCCGTTCGCGTTCGTGGACACCAGCGACATGTGGTTCGGCACCCGCTGGTCCCGGGTCGTCGTGGCCCTGTCCGGGCCGCTGGCCACGGCGGCGCTGGCCGGCTGGTGCGCGACCGGCGCGGCGCTGCTGCCCGCCGGACCCGCCTCGGCCGTCCTCTACCACCTGGCCTTCGGCCTCTACCTGAACACGCTGTACAACTTCAACCCGCTGATGCCGCTGGACGGCTACCAGGCGCTGACCGACGCGCTGCGGGTGCCGCGGCTGCGTGAGGAGGCGAGCGCCTACTTCCGCACCGGCCTGTGGCGGGACCTGCGCGCGGGCAACCGGCCGGGGCCGCGCCAGGCGGGCATGGCCGCCTACGGCCTCGCGGTCGTCGTGGGCACCTACGGCTTCCTCGCCCTCGCCCTGCTGGCCTGGCGCTCCCGGATCGGCGACCTGCTCGAAGGCCGGCTGGCCGAGCCGTGGACCACGGTGATCGAGGTGGCCGTCGTCGCCCTGGTGGCCTTCCCGGTGTGGTCCGCCCCCGTGCGCTGGGTGCTGCGCAGGGTACGGCGCCGACGGGGTGCCAGGGACGTACCGCAGGGTGCCGGGATCGCCGCGCCCGTGGAGGGGACGGCATGACCGACGACGCCGGCTGGGCCGTACCCGGCTACGAGACCGTCCGCACGCTGGGGGAGGGGGCAGGAGGCAGGGTCGTCCTCGCCAGGCACACCGCGACCGGCGTGCCTGTCGCGGTCAAGTACCTGGGCGAACGCCTGCGCACGGACCACGAGTTCCTGGCCCGGTTCCGGGCCGAGGCACGGCTGCTGGGCGAGCTGCGGCACCCGTGCGTGGTGCGGCTGTACGAGTACGTCGAGGCACGCACCGGTGCCGCGATCGTGATGGAGGCGGTCGACGGCGTCAGCCTGCGCCGGCTGCTGCACCGGCACGGGGCGACCGGCCCCGAGGCCGCGCTCGTCCTGCTCAAGGGTTCCCTGCTCGGGCTGGGCGCGGCCCACACGGCCGGGGTGGTGCACCGCGACTACAAGCCGGAGAACGTCCTGGTCCGCGCCGACGGCACCAGTGCACTGGCCGACTTCGGCATCGCGGTGCGCAGCGGCCGGGAGACCGAGGCCGCGGGCACGCCCGCCTACATGGCGCCCGAGCAGTGGGACGGCGCGCCGGCCGGTCCCGCCGCCGACGTCTACGCGGCTTCCGTGGTGTTCTTCGAGTGCCTGACCGGACGGCGCCCGTTCCCCGCCGACGACCTGACGGCCCTGCGCCTGCAGCACCTGCGCGCACCGGCCCCGCTGGACGACGTACCCGCTCCGGTGCGGGGGCTGCTGCGCGCGGGCCTGTCGAAGGACCCGGCGGACCGGCCCGGCGTCGAGGCCTTCCTCGCCGAGCTGGAGCGGGCCGCCACCGAGGGGTACGGCGCGGGCTGGGAGCAGCGCGGTCGCCGCCGGCTCGCCGAACTCGCCGCGCTGCTGGCCCTGTTGTTCCCGTTCACCGCGACCGCGACGCTGGACGGCTCGGCCACCGCACTCACCCTGCTGGGCCGGCTGAAGCGCGGGGGATGGAAGGTGGCGACCGGCGGGGTGGCCGCGCTGGCGGTCGTCGCGGGCGGAGCGACGTATGCGGCGGGCCGCCCGCACGAGACGTCGACGACGGCGGCGAGTTCGACCCCCGCACCGCTCAACTCCCCGATGAAGCCCGGCACTTCCCCGTCCCCCTCCCCATCCCCGTCCGCTTCGCCGAGCGGCCTCCCGCCCACGGCGGACACCGCACCCTCGGCCACTCCCTCGGACAGCCCGTCGTCCTCGCCCACACCCTCCACCGAGCCGACGGCACCGGACGGGACCCCGACCAGCACGGCTCCCGGCCCGGCCACACCCGGCGACATCACCATCACCATCGGCTCGTGGCAGCGCGGGCAGAAACCGGGCACGCTCGTGGCGGCGGTGACCGTCGAGACGACGGGCACCGGCCCGCTGACCGTCACCGCGAACTACTACGTCGACACCCCCGCCGACCCGTACGGCTCCCAGTCCCAGCCGCTGTCCGGGAGCACCCGGTACGACCTGACCTTCGAGGCGGACTTCTCCAACCACCCCTGCCGGGGGACCTGGGACGTCACGCTCAGCAGTGACCCGGCGGCCGTCGACGGTCCCCAGACGGCCTCCCTGGACGCACCGCCGTGCTGAACACCGCCCGACGAGAACGGATCGACATGACGACAGCCACCACAGTGGCCGGCCGGCCCCTGTCCGGCTGGTCACGGGACACGCGCCTCGGTACCTGGCACGCCCTGCTCCCGGATGCTTCCGGCGAGCCCGTGCTCGGGGCGCTGCGCATCGACCGGGCCCTGCTCGGGCCGCAGGGCACCCGCGAGCGCCTGGCGGCCGCGGTGCTCGCCACGGCGAAGCTCCGGCTGCCAGGGCTGCTCGGCACGGTCGACCTGGTGGCCGAGGCGGGCGAAGTCTGGCTGCTCACGGCCCGCCCGCCGGCCCCCGCGCTCGCCGACGTCCTGTCCGCCGACGGCCCCCGTCCCGATGCGGGCAGCGTGGCGAGCATCCTCAACGAGACCGCACAGACCCTGCTGGCCCTGCACACGGCAGGCCTGGCCCACGGCTCGCTCGGCCCGGACACCGTGGTCCTCGCACCGGACGGCGTGGCACTGCTGGCGGAGACGGCACTGAACGAGACACTGGGCGACACACCACAGCCCGAGCCTCCGGCGGCGGGCGTCGACGGGGTGGGCGCACCTCTGCCGTGCGACCTTCCGCAGCCGGGCCGGTCGGACTCGAGCCGGGCAGTCGCACCCCTGCCAGGTGACCTTCCGGGTCAGGGGCGGGCGGACATCGGCGCGGCGACCGCACCTCTGCCGTGCGACTTCCCGCAGCCGGGCCGGTCGGACTCGAGCCGGGCAGTCGCACCCCTGCCAGGTGACCTTCCGGGTCAGGGGCGGGCGGACATCGGCGCGGCGACCGCA
>NZ_JBWKFN010000026.1:0-12786 GCF_056434245.1 Streptomyces sp. NPDC044064 | reverse complement strand
CACCACTTCCGGGTGACATCCCGCACCCGCCGGACCCGGCGGACTTCAATGGGGCGGTCGCACCCCTGCCGGGTGGCCTTCCGCACCCGCTGGGCCAGTCGGACTTCAGCGGCGCGGTCGCACCCCTGCCAGGCGACCTTCCGCGTCCGGAGCAGGCCGGTAGTGGCGCAGTGGCCGCACCACGGTCGGGTGACCGCCCGTACCCGGACCGCCAGGCAGCCGACACCGCGGCCTGGGCCGCCCTGGCCCGTACCCTCGGCGCTGCCTGGACCCAGGCCGGGACCCCTGCGGCGGCCCTGTTCGCCCACTGCGCCACCACCGCCGAGTCCGAGGGCCTCGCGGCGGCCCGCGCCGTGCTCGTGGCCGGGCGCACGGCACTTCCGGCGGACTTCCTGCGCCGCACGGCGCTGCGCGCGGCGGCGGCAGCGGCGGCTCCGCGGTTCGCCGCACCGACCACACCACCGCCGCACCCGGCTCCAGCGGCTTCCCAGAGCCCGGCGGCACCGGAGGACCGACACCCGGCGTCGGCGCTCACGCCGCCCCCCGCTCGACGCCCGGCGGCTGCCGAGCCCACCGCCCCCACATCCGCCCCGACAACCCCGGACCGGAGAGCCCCGGCATCTCACCCTCACCCCTCGGCTGCGGGCGAGCAGCGCACAACCGCATCCGCCGCCGACCAGTCCACCGCCCCGGCCCCCGCCGACCAGCTCACCACCCCGGTGGCCGCCGACCAGGTCATCGCTTCAGCACCCGCCGACCAGTTCGCCGACGCGGCACCGGCCGACCGGCTCACCACCCCGGTGGCCGCCGACCAGCTCGCCGTCTCAGCCGCGGCCGAGCACCTCGCAGCCCCGGTACCCGCCGACCGGCTCACCGCCCCGCCACCCGCCGACCAGCTCACCGCCGCAGCAGCGGCCGACCAGTTCGCCGCGTCAGCCGCCGCAGACCAGCTCACCACCCCCGGCCGCGCCCACCGCTCCACCGCCCCCGACGCCCAGGCCACCGTCCTCGGCAAGCGCCACCGCGTCACCTCGCCCCCGGTGTCCGCCGGGGAGGACTCCGCCGAGATCCTGCTCCGTTTCGGACCCGGGATTCCGGCCGACGAACAGGACGTGCTGCGCGCCCGGTGGCGTACCGGAACCGTCGTACCCGCGCGGCAGCGCCCGCGCCCGCGTCGAAGGCGCCGGGGCTGGATCATCGGCACCGCAGTCGTGGCGACGGCCGCCGTCCTGCTCTGGCTCCTGCTGCGCCCGGCCCCCGCCCCCGCGGTCGTCGCCGTCCGGGTCCAGGCCCCGGCGGGGACGCTGCACTGCGGTCGGACGGCCGACCTGGTCGGGGTCGTCACCACCGACGGTCGGGGCGGACCCGTCACATACCAATGGCTGCGCGGGGACGGCCAGGACTCGGGCGAGCTGGTCAGCACCGCCCACCGAGGTGAACGCCTGCTCCGGGTGCACCTGCGCTGGACGGTCCGCGGTCCCGGCCGCTTCCAGGGCACCGCCCGGCTGCGGATCGTGCACCAGCGGACACCGATGGAGGCGAAGGCGAGCTTCGCCTACGTCTGTCCCTGAGGTTCCTGAAGCCGCTGAACGCCACGACTGCCGCGAGGGCCGGCCAGGGTGACGCCACCGCATCCCTGACCGGCCCCAGGTACGTGTCGGATTCTCGCCAGCGGACACCCCCGCGCTGGTCGATCCTGGACACATGGAGACAGGGACGCACTTCGACCGGGAGCACTGCGTGCGCGCCGTGCAGTCCAAGGACGCGCGGTTCGACGGGTGGTTCTTCACGGCCGTCCTGACCACCCGCATCTACTGCCGGCCCAGCTGCCCGGTTGTCCCGCCCAAGGCGGAGAACATGACCTTCTACCCGAGCGCGGCCGCCTGCCAGCAGGCCGGGTTCCGGGCCTGCAAGCGCTGCCGCCCCGACACCAGCCCCGGCTCCCCGGAGTGGAACCAGCGGGCCGACCTGGTGGCCCGGGCCATGCGGCTGATCGCCGACGGGGTGGTGGACCGCGAGGGCGTGCCCGGGCTCGCCTCCCGGCTCGGCTACAGCACCCGGCAGGTGGAGCGGCAGCTGCTCGCCGAGCTGGGCGCCGGCCCGCTCGCGCTGGCCCGTGCGCAGCGCGCCCAGACCGCCCGCCTCCTCGTCGAGACGACCCCGCTGCCCATGGCGGAGATCGCCTTCGCGGCCGGCTTCTCCTCCATCCGCACCTTCAACGACACCGTCCGCGAGGTCTTCGCCCTGTCCCCGAGCGAGCTGCGTGCCCGGGCGCCGAAGGGCCG
Source organism: Streptomyces sp. NPDC044064 (assembly GCF_056434245.1). NCBI lineage: Bacteria > Bacillati > Actinomycetota > Actinomycetes > Kitasatosporales > Streptomycetaceae > Streptomyces > Streptomyces sp. NPDC044064. Next base: position 10,501 of record NZ_JBWKFN010000026.1, on the reverse strand, counting down.
GACCAGCGCCCCGGGCACCCCGGGCACCCTCGCGCTGCGGCTGCCGTTCCGGGCGCCGCTCAACCCCGACAACCTCTTCGGCCACCTGGCCGCCACGGCCGTACCGGGCGTGGAGGAGTGGCGGGACGGCGCCTACCGGCGCACGCTGCGGCTGCCGTACGGACACGGAATCGTCGCCCTCACCCCGAAACCCGACCACATCGCCTGCCGCCTCACGCTCAGCGACCTGCGCGATCTGACCGTGGCGACCAGCCGCTGCCGGCGCCTGCTCGACCTGGACGCGGACCCGGTGGCGGTCGACGACCACCTGCGCACGGATCCCCTCCTCGCGCCCCTGGTCGACAAGGCGCCGGGCCGCCGGGTGCCGCGCACGGTCGACGGGGCCGAGTTCGCCGTCCGGGCCGTGCTCGGGCAGCAGGTCTCCACGGCCGCCGCCCGTACCCACGCCGCCCGCCTGGTCACCGCCCACGGCAAGCCGCTGGACGACCCCGAGGGCGGACTCACCCACCTCTTCCCGTCCCCCGAGGCACTGGCCGCCGTGGACCCGGAGACCCTGGCCATGCCCCGTACCCGGCGCACCACCTTCACCACCCTCGTCGGTCGACTGGCCGACGGCACACTCCACCTGGGTGTGGAGTCCGACTGGGCGGAAGCCCGCGCACGCCTGCTGGACCTGCCCGGCTTCGGTCCCTGGACGGTCGAGGTCATCGCCATGCGAGCCCTCGGCGACCCCGACGCCTTCCTCGCCACCGACCTGGGAATCCGCCGCGCCGCGGGGGAGTTGGGCCTGCCCGCCACCCCGGCCGCGCTCACGTCCCGCGCCGAGGCCTGGCGTCCCTGGCGGGCCTACGCGGTCCAGTACCTGTGGGCGACCGACAGCCACCCGATCAACTTCCTGCCCGTGTAAGGATCTCCGCGAGATGAGCGACATGAGCGACATGAGCAAGACGAAACAGCACACCGTCATCGACAGCCCATACGGCCCCCTCACCCTCGTCGCCGACGACGGCGTCCTGTGCGGTCTCTACATGACCGACCAGCGCCACCGCCCGCCGGAGGAGAACTTCGGCAGCCTCGACGACACCCCCTTCGCGGACGCAGAGAAGCAGCTGGCCGCCTACTTCGCCGGCGAGTTGACGGAGTTCACCCTCGAACTCCGTCTGAACGGAACCCCGTTCCAGCGAAGTGTCTGGGACCAGCTGACCCGCATCCCGTACGGCGAGACCCGCTCCTACGGCGAACTCGCTGAGGCCCTCGGCAACCCCGGGGCGTCCCGCGCGGTCGGCCTCGCCAACGGCAAGAACCCGATCGGCATCATCGTGCCCTGCCACCGCGTCATCGGAGCGGGCGGCGGCCTCACCGGCTACGGCGGCGGCCTGGACCGCAAGCGCCGCCTGCTGGACTTCGAGCGGGGGACGGCCCTGTTCTAGACGGCCCTGTTCCAGCCGTCGTGCTCGGCGACCAGACGCCCCAGCAACGCGGGCAGCGCCGTACCGATCGGTTCCCGTACGACCTCGTCGGCGAGCTCGTCGTACGGTGTCGGTTCGGCGTTCACGATGACGAGCCGTGCCCCGTGGTCGGCGGCGACACCCGCGAGCCCGGCCGCGGGCTGCACCTGGAGACTGGTCCCGACGGCGATGAACACGTGGCAGGCCTTGGTGATGGCGAGGGCCTCGCCGAGGACGACCGGGTCCAGCCGCTGGCCGAACATCACCGTCGCCGACTTCAGGATTCCGCCGCACTCCAGGCACGGCGGATCCACCTCACCGGCCTCGACCCGGGCCAGCGCGTCCTCCATGGGACCGCGGGCGTGACACTTCGTGCAGACGACACTGCGTGCGGTGCCGTGCAGCTCCAGGACCTTGCGGGCGGGCAGGCCGGCCAGCTGGTGCAGCCCGTCCACGTTCTGGGTGATCACCCGCACCGGGACCCCGGACCTCTCCAGCTCGGCGATGGCCAGGTGCGCGGCGTTCGGCGCGGCCTGGAGCGTGCGGTTCTTGCGGCGCATCTGCCAGGAGCGCCGCCGGATCTCCGGATCGCCCATGTAGTACTCGTACGTGACCAGCTTCTCGGCCTCCGGATCCCGCCGCCACAGCCCGTTGGGCCCGCGGTAGTCCGGAATGCCGGAGTCGGTGGAGATGCCGGCCCCGCTCAGCACGGCGACGAGGGGCTTGCTCATGCGGTCGAGGGTAGGCCGGGCGGGCCGGGGGCCGCGAGTGGATATCGATCGGACAGCGGGCCGGCACCCTTCGGCCGACCCGACCCGACCCGACCCGACCCGACCCGACCCGACCCGAGCCGAGCCGAGCCGACCCAAGCCGAGCCGACCCGCACCGAACCCCCTCAGCCGAGCCAGGCCCACCGCACCGCCGCCACCACCCCCAAGGCCGGCGCAGGTGTCACCCAGCCCCACCCCATCAGCCGCCGTGCAGACGGCAGCAGCCGCAGGAGCAGTTCCGCGGCGGCGGCCGTGAGCGTCAGGACGCAGGACAGGGCGATCCCGGCGCACGCCTGGTCGTCCCAGGGGCCCGACGGGCGGATGGTCAGCGCGGTCCGGCAGAAGAGTGCGGCGGTGAGGGTGAGCAGGTTCAGGGGGACGGCGAGGACCAGACGGACGCAGCCGCGGTCGTCGTCGGGGTGGGCGGGACGGGGCATCGGGGTGGCATGTTCCTCGCGGGCGGTGGAGTGGACCGTCTCGGTGCGTGGCTCCGGATGCCAGTGTCCCGCACGGCCCGGGTGGCCGCCGTACAAGTACCGCCGGGACCGGAATGCCCGGCGCGTGCGTCCTGCTGCGGTCGTGCCCGGATGCCGAGCTACTGCCGTGCCCGCATGCCGAGTTCGGCCAGGTGGGCGAGGACGGGTAGGGCCGCGCTGATGGTCTGCTGCTCCTCGGGTGTCAACTCGCCGATCAGGGGCCGCAGATGGCGGGCCCGGTCCTCGTGCCGGGCCCGGCCGATCTTCCGGCCCTCCTCGGTGATGTGCACGAGGACGGCACGGCCGTCGGTCGGATCGGGGCGGCGTTCCACGAGTCCGTCCCGTTCGAGCCGGGTCACCAGCTGGGTGATGCCCGGCTGGCTCAGCTGCTCCGTTCTGACCAGGTCCGTCAGCCGCGTCGGACCCCTGAAAGCCAGCGTGTCCAGCACCGACAGCGTCGTGAACGACAACTTCTGCACGGAGGCGAGCCGGATGTAGAAGCGGTTGAAGTTCTCGATCGCCCTGGTGAGGTCGTCGACGTCCAAGTCGGTTTTGTGGCTGGTGTTCTGAGGAGAGGTCACCCTGGAAATGTATCGCATGCTTATATAAGGTCGTGATGCACCACGTCCCCGCCCAGCGGTGATGTGTGGTCCGGCATCGCACCTCGGCGCAACGGCGCGTCAACCACCCAGCAGCGCAAGGTGAGGGACACATCGATGACTGTGCGCATCGGCATCAACGGTTTTGGACGCATCGGCCGCAACGTCTTTCGCGCGATGGCCGCGCGGGGCCCGGAGTTGGAGATCGTCGCCGTCAACGACCTCGGCGACGTCGACACCATGGCCCATCTGCTGGCCTACGACTCGGTCCTGGGCCGCTTCCCGGAGGAGATCGCCGCGGAGCCGGGCGCGATCCGGGTGGGCAGCCGGACGGTCAAGGTGCTGGCCGAGCGCGACCCGGGCGCCCTGCCCTGGGGCGAGCTCGGCGTGGACATCGTGATCGAGTCCACCGGCATCTTCACCGACGCCGCCCGGGCACGCGCCCACGTCGACGGCGGTGCGAAGAAGGTCATCGGCCTGGTGCTGCCCGAACTGGCCGGCCGTCTGGACGCGTTCGCCCTGCGGGTGCCCGTGCCCACCGGCTCGGTGACCGACCTGACGGTGACCCCGAGCCGGCGCACCTCCGTGGCCGAGGTGAGGGAGGCGTACGCGGCGGCCGCGGCCGGGGCCTACAAGGGCCTGCTGTCCTACACCGAGGCGCCTCTGGTGAGCACCGACATCGTGGGCGACCCCGCCTCCTGCGTCTTCGACGCCGAACTGACCCGCGTCACCGACCGGCAGGTGAAGGTCGTCGGCTGGTACGACAACGAGTGGGGTTACTCCAACCGTCTCATCGACCTCGCCCTGCTGGTGGGCGCCACCCTCTGACGCGCCTGCCGCCCGCCGACGCCACCGCGGTCGTCGGCCTTCCCGCGAGCCGGGCGGGACACGTCTCACGCCCCTTCGGACCAAGCCACCAGGCCATGTCACAAGGACGGGAACCCATGAAGTACGTGACCGGGGACTACACGGACTGCGCGCCTCTGCTCGACGACCGTGAGGCGCTCGACGGCTTCTTCGAGGAGCACGGCTACCTGTATCTGCGCGGTGTGCTCGACCGCGGCCTCGTCCGGACCGCCGCCGAGCAGATGCTGGAAGGCCTGATCGCGCTGGGCGCGGCGGATCCGGGGGCCACGCCGGACGACGCCGCCATCGACTCCTTCGAGGAGGTCGACGAGGTGGCGATGCACAAGTACGTGAAGTACGACGAGTTCTGGAACCACCCCTCGACCCTCAGGGTGTTCGAGCAGGTCTTCGGCGAGCCCGTCTTCGTCTTCCGCTCCACGACCATCCGCTACTACCCCTCGGCCGCGGGCGCGGAGAACCCGTCGTTCGCCCACCTGACGCCGTTCCACCAGGACGGCTTCTACATAGGCCCCAACAAGGACTTCCGCCCCACCTGGATACCGCTCGTCGCGACGACGAAGGAGTCCGGCGGGGTCGCGCTCGTGGACGGCAGCCACCGGCGCGGACCGCGCGAGCACGTCGTGCACGAGTCCTTCCGCAGGTTCGGCCACCCGGTGCGCGGGATACCGGCCGACCTGGTGGGTGCGGACGAGCCCCTGCTGCACTCCGCCATGGAGCCGGGCGATGTCCTGTTCCTGCACGCCTACACCTGCCACAGGTCGGTCCCGAACCTGTCCTCCCCGCCCGTCATGCGGATGTCGATGGACACCCGCGTGCAGCCGGCCGCGTCGGAGCGCGGCTTCAACGCCCTGACCCCGTGGACGGAGTCGGCGAAGGACCCCGCCAAGGGAATCATGTCCAAGATCACCGGAACCCCCAGCTCGGTTGAATAGATGACTCATCGCGAAGCACCCCCCACCGGCGCTCCCGGAACCCAGGAGCAGCCGTCCCCGCAGGAAGCCGACAGGCCCGCCGGCCTGTCCACGACCGGACTGGTCGTGGTGCTCACCGGGTTCGCCCTGTCCATCGTCGACTTCTTCATCGTCAACGTGGCGCTGACCACGATCGGCCACGACCTGAACGGCGGCGAGACCGCACTGGAGCTGGTGGTGTCCGGCTACGGCGTCGCCTACGCGCTCGGGCTCGTGCTCGGCGGGCGCCTGGGCGACGCCTACGGCAGACGCCGGCTCTTCGTGTGGGGCCTGATCGCCTTCACCCTCAGCTCCGCGCTGTGCGGTGTGGCCCCGAGCATCGGCTTCCTCATCGCAGCCCGGCTGCTGCAGGGCGCGGCCGCGGCCATGCTCGTACCGCAGGTCCTCGGGACCATCCAGGCGGCCACCGAGGGCCAGGCCCGCGCCCGTGCCATCAGCCTCTACGGCGCGACCGCGGGACTCGCGGCGGTGGCCGGGCAGATCCTCGGCGGACTGCTGGTCTCGCTGGACATCGCCGGGGTCGGCTGGCGGTCGGTGTTCCTGATCAACGTGCCCGTCGGAGTGGCCGCGCTGCTCGCCGTGCGGCACATGCCGGACACCAGGGCCGAGCGCAGGCCCGGCTTCGACCTGACCGGCACCCTGCTGTTCGGGGTGGCCCTGGTCTGCGCCCTGCTGGTGATCGTGGAGGGGCAGGCACTGGGCTGGCCGCTGTGGCTGTGGGCGCTGCCCGTGGTCGCGGCCGCCGCGGTGGTGGCGCTGGTCCGGGTCGAGCGGCGGCTGGAGGCGGAAGGCGGTTCGCCGCTGCTGCCTCCGTCGGTCCTCTCGCAATCCGGGATGCGCCGGGGATTGCTCGCGATGGTGCCGTTCTCGATCGGGTTCGGCAGTTTCATGTTCGTCTACGCCTTGGTCGCCCAGGACGACTTCGGTCTCGGCGGGCTGGCCTCGGGAGCGGTGCTGTCCCCGTTCGCCTCCGCCTTCTTCGTGGTCGCGCTGTTCACCCCGCGGATCGCGGCGGCCCTCGGCCGGCGCATCGTGACCCTCGGGGCCACCGTCCAGGGGGCCGGACTGCTGCTGATGGCGCTGCTGATCGGGGTCACCTGGCCGGACGTCCCCCTTGTCCTGGTCCTGGCCGTGCTGGCCCTCACCGGCGTCGGCCAGGCCCTGATCGGGCCCACCCTGTTCCGGATGATCCTCGCCGACGTCCCGCCCGCCCAGGCCGGCATGGGCAGCGGGGTGCTGGTCACCAGCCAGCAGACGGCCACCGCCCTGGGCGCGACCGTGGGCGGCACCCTCTACCTCGCCCTCGGCGACTCGATGGGCCACGCCTCGGCAGCGGTGATCGTCCTCGCCCTGCTCGCCGTCTTCTCGGCGACCATCTTCGCCATCAGCCTCAGACTGCCCGACCCCGCCTGAACCACCGGTGGCCTCCGTCCGGCTCCCCACGGGGTGGAGGCCACCGGGACCAGGGCGTACGCCCGCCCCGCACAGCCCTTCCGGGTCGCAAGGACGCGGCCCGTGCCTTGCCCGCCCCACAGGATGCGAGGAACGGACGGTCCCGTGCACCTACACCCCAGGACGGCCGTGGTCACCGGCGCGGCGAGCGGTATCGGCCTCGCCCTCGCCGCCCGCCTCGCCCGGTGCGGAGCCGAGGTGGTCATGGCGGACATCCAGGACGCCGACCTGCACCGCCGGGCCGCCGAACTCACCGCGCGCGGCGCGCGGGTGCGCGCCGAGACCGTGGACCTCACCGACCCCCACGCGGTGACGGCCCTGGCCGAGACGGCGTACGACACGCTCGGCGAGATCGACGTGGTCTGCAACAACGCCGGTGTCGTCGGCCCCGTCGGCATGCCGCTGTGGTCGGTGCCGCTGGAGCGGATGCGTGAGGTGTTCGAGGTGAACCACTGGGCGCACGTCCATGTCGCCCGCGCGTTCGTACCCCGGCTGCTGGCGAGCGGGCGGCCCGCGCACCTGGTGCACACCGCCTCCATGTCGGCGTTCGCCGTGGGCAGCGGCAGCGCGGCCTACGCCGCCTCCAAGCACGCCGACCTGGCCGTGGCCCGCAGTCTGCGGGCCGACCTCGCCGGGACCCCCGTACGGGTCTCGGTGCTCTGCCCCGGACGGGTCGACACCCCGATGGTCCGCGGGCTCGCCGCACCACGGGACGCCACCGGCGACACGACGGTCTCGGCCGAGCTGGTGGCCGAGACCGTGTGGGACGCGCTGGGCTCCGACCGCTTCTACCTGTTCACGAACGCCGACGCGCCCACCCGGCTGCGCGACCAGTTCGACGACGTACGGCGCCACCTGACCGCACCTGTCCACCCCCTGCAGGAGACGCTGTGGAACGCTCCGGAACAGACCCCTTAGCCGACGGCGGGCCGGGATCCGCCGCCCCTGCCGCCCCCGTCGACATCGAGACGGTACGGGCGAAGTACCGCGAGGAACGCGACAAGCGCCTGACCGCGGCCGCGGGCCGGACGTACCGGTCCGCGCGCGGGGAACTGTCCCGGTACGCCGCCGACCCGCGCACCGGGCCCGCCGAGCGGGACCCCGTCACCGACGAGGTCGACGTCGCCGTCGTCGGCGCCGGCATCGGCGGTCTGCTGCTGGGCGCACGGCTGCGCGAGACGTGCGGCTTCGAGCGGATCCGCCTGATCGACGTGGCCGGTGACGTGGGCGGGACCTGGTACTGGAACCGGTTCCCCGGGCTCCGCTGCGATGTCGAGAGCTACGTCTACATGCCGTTGCTCGAAGAGCTCGGCACCGTGCCGACCGAGAAGTACGTGACCGGCGCCGAGATCCTCGCGCACTGCCGGAGCGTCGCCCGGCACTACGGCCTGTACCGGGACGCGCTGCTGCGGACCTCGGTCACCGAGCTGCGCTGGGACGAGGACACGGCTCACTGGCTGGTGCGCACCGACCGCGGCGACCGCTTCCGAGCCCGCTACGTGTGCATGGCGATCGGCTCGCTGCACCGGCCCAAACTCCCCTCCGTCGAAGGCATCGAGACCTTTCGCGGGCACTCCTTCCACGCCGCCCGCTGGGACTACGGCTACACCGGCGCGGGAGTCCAGGGCAGCCTCGCGGAACTCCGGGACAAGCGGGTCGGGATCGTCGGGACGGGCGCGACGGCCGTCCAGGTGATCCCGCACCTGGCCGAGGCGGCCGCGCACACGTACGTCTTCCAGCGCACCCCGCCCGCGGTGGGCGTACGGGCCAACCGGCCCACCGACCCGGACTGGGTGAAGGGGCTCGAACCGGGCTGGCAGCAGCGGCGCATGGACAACTTCCACGCGCTGACCTCGGGAGCCGCCGCGGCGCAGGACCTCGTCGCGGACGGCTGGACGGAGATCACCGCCAGGCTCGCGGCGATCCTGCCGAAGTCCGCCGGGACCAGCCCCGAGGACGCGGCAGACGCCGTCGAGCGCGCCGACTTCCGCAAGATGGAGGAGCTGCGGGCCCGCGTCGACGCCGTCGTGCGCGACCCCGCCACCGCGGCCGCCCTGAAGCCGTACTACCGGCTGTTCTGCAAGCGGCCCTGTTTCCACGACGGTTACCTGGAGACCTTCAACCGGCCCGACGTCACCCTGGTGGACACCGAGGGCCGCGGCATCGAGCGGATCACCGGGCACGCGGTGGTCGCGGGGGGCCGGGAGTACCCGGTGGACTGCCTGGTCTTCGCCTCGGGTTACGAGTCCGAGTACGCGGTGCCGTACACCGCGCGGGCCGGTTACGAGGTCGTGGGGCGGGACGGTCTGCGGCTGTCGGAGAAGTGGGCGGACGGGGCGCGAACACTGCACGGACTGATGGTGAATCGTTTCCCCAACTGCTTCGTCCTCTCCAAGGTCCAGTCGGGCCTGCACGTCAACGTCCCGTACATGCTCGGCGAGCAGAGCCGGCACGTCGCCCACATCCTCAAAGCCGTCAAGGACCGGGGCCGGCACGTCGTGGAGGTCTCCGCCACGGGCGAGAAGGAGTGGGTCGAGGAGATCCTCCGGCTCGCGAACCGCAACCTCGACTACGCCGAGGCGTGTACCCCGGGCCTGTTCAACAACGAGGGCCGCCCGAGCGAGCTGCACGTCCTCAACGGCAGCTACGGCGGCGGCTCGGTGGAGTTCGTGAACGTCCTGCGCACCTGGCGCGAAGCCGGTGACCTCGCCCATCTCGAACTGAGCGACTGACCCACCCGTCCACGCAGCAACCACGCAGCATCCATGAAGGGGGACGCAAGGCCATGGACGTCTCGCCGATACCAGGTTCCTCCGTCGGAGCCGTCGTGCACGGCACCGACATCACCCCGGACCTCGACGGCACCACCGTCGAACGGATCTGGGCCGCACTCGACCGGCACCTGGTGCTGGTCTTCCGCGGCCACCGGGACCCCTCGAACGACGAACTGCTCGGTTTCGGGCGCCGCTTCGGACACATCCCCAAGACCGGGCTCACCACCGGCGCCAGCCCCGACCACAACGAGATCCTGATCATCTCCAACATCGTGGAGAACGGACGGAAGATCGGCGTCGGCGACGCAGGCTGGATGGACTGGCACACCGACTACTCCTTCCGGCCCCGGGTGTCCCGGATCGGCTTCCTCGCGGCCGTGGAACTCCCCGTCTCCGGCGGCGGACAGACCCTGTTCACCGACATGTACGCCGTCTACGACTCCCTGCCCGCGCAGCTGCGCGGACGGCTGCACACCTACCGGGCCCGGCACGCCCTGCGCTCCGGCTACGAGGAGACCATCGAGGAAGGCTTCCAGGGCGAGGTCTCCCTCGCCGGCCCCGAGGGCGGCACCGGACCCGCCGACGCCACCGTGATCCTGCCCGAGGACGGCACCTCCACCGTCCACCCGATGATCGCCCGCAACCCGCGCACCGGCCGCCACGCCGTCTACGTCAACCCGCTCAACACCAAGCGCGTCCTCGAACTCGACCCCACCGCCGGCAAGGAACTGCTCCAGGAACTGTGCGGCTACGCCGGCGCCCCCGGACTGACCTACGCCCACACCTGGCAGCCCGGCGACATCGTCATGTGGGACCAGCTCGGCACCATCCACGCGAAGACGCCCTTCGACCCGGCGGACCGGCGCATCCTGCGCAAGGTGGTGGCCATCTTCGACGACCCGGCGGAGCCCTGGCGAGCGGAGGCCGTGGCGTGAGCGTCGCCCCCGCGAGCCTGCACCGCGGTCGGGACGTCACCACCCCCGGCCTGCGCACCGCCCTTGACCTGCTCGACCGCCGGACCCGCCACCAGGCCGCCTACCACCTCGGCTGGATCACCGCCGCCGGCGGGGGGGGGGGGGGGGGGGGGGGGGGAGGGGGGGGGGCCCCCCCCCCCCCCCTCGTTGTTTCAAGGGGCTGCGGTGGG
>NZ_JBWKFN010000025.1:103054-146015 GCF_056434245.1 Streptomyces sp. NPDC044064 | reverse complement strand
CCACCCCCCCCCCCCTCTCCCCCTCCCCCCCCCCCCCCCCCCCCCCCCCCCCCCCCCCCCCCCCCGCCCGCCCCCCCCCCCCCCCGGCCCCCCCCCCCCCCCCCGAAGCGGTGTCGCGTCAGCCCGCGACCGAGACGGACGGCTCGCCGGAGGCGATGCCCTCGGCCTCCATCTTCTCGGCGAGCTTCATGGCCTCCTCGATGAGGGTCTCCACGATCTTGGACTCGGGGACGGTCTTGATGACCTCGCCCTTGACGAAGATCTGGCCCTTGCCGTTGCCGGAGGCGACGCCGAGGTCTGCCTCGCGGGCCTCGCCGGGGCCGTTGACGACACAGCCCATGACGGCGACGCGCAGCGGGACCTCCATGCCGGTCAGGCCGGCGGTGACCTCTTCGGCGAGCTTGTAGACGTCGACCTGGGCGCGGCCGCAGGACGGGCAGGAGACGATCTCCAGACCGCGCTGCTTGAGGTTCAGGGACTCCAGGATCTGGAGGCCGACCTTGACCTCCTCGGCCGGAGGCGCGGAGAGGGACACCCGGATGGTGTCGCCGATGCCCTGGCTGAGCAGCGCGCCGAAGGCGACCGCGGACTTGATCGTGCCCTGGAAGGCGGGGCCGGCCTCGGTGACGCCCAGGTGGAGCGGGTAGTCGCACTGCTCGGCGAGCTGACGGTAGGCCTCGATCATCACGACGGGGTCGTTGTGCTTGACCGAGATCTTGATGTCGCGGAAGTCGTGCTCCTCGAAGAGGGAGGCCTCCCACAGGGCGCTCTCGACCAGGGCCTCGGGGGTCGCCCTGCCGTACTTCTGGAGCAGGCGGCGGTCCAGGGAACCGGCGTTGACGCCGATCCGGATCGGGGTGCCGTGCTCCTTGGCGGCCTTCGCGATCTCCCTGACCTTGTCGTCGAACTGCTTGATGTTGCCGGGGTTGACGCGGACGGCGGCGCAGCCGGCCTCGATGGCCGCGAAGACGTACTTCGGCTGGAAGTGGATGTCGGCGATGACCGGGATCTGCGACTTGCGGGCGATGGTCGCGAGGGCGTCGGCGTCGTCCTGCGTCGGGCAGGCGACGCGCACGATCTGGCAGCCGGACGCGGTCAGCTCGGCGATCTGCTGGAGCGTCGCGCCGATGTCGGACGTACGGGTCGTGGTCATCGACTGGACCGAGACGGGCGCGTCCCCGCCGACCGCCACGGATCCGACCTGGATCTGCCGGCTCTTCCGGCGCTCTGCGAGCTTGGTCGGAACGGACGGCATGCCGAGAGAAATCGCAGTCATCTGCTGTGCAACCCCAAGTCGTGGATCAAGATCCGGTCCCGTGAACGGCGGGCTCCAGGCTTCGAGATTACGGCACCGCCCCCGGGCCGGGCACATCCCACCCGGCAAACCCACTCAATGGAAGGCGGCCCGGAGCACCAGGCCCCGGGCCGCCTCGAACGTCGGATGGCTACGAGATTTTCACGGGGTTAACCACGTCCGCGATCAGCACCAGGATGGTGAAGCAGACGAAGATCCCGGCCACCACGTACGCCACCGGCATCAGCGTGGCCACGTCGAACGGACCGGGGTCCGGCCGGCGCAGCACCCGGGCCACGTTCCTCCTGAGCGACTCCCACAGGGCGCCCGCGATGTGCCCGCCGTCGAGCGGGAGCAGCGGGAGCATGTTGAACAGGAACAGGGAGAGGTTGAACCCGGCGACCACGAAGAGGGCCATGGCCAGCTGCTGCGAGGCCGGGATGTCCAGGGTGGCGATCTCACCGGTGACCCGGGCCGCGCCGACGATGCCCATCGGGGAGTCCGGCTCGCGCGGGCCGTTGCCGAAGGCGGCGTCCCACAGGGCCGGGATCTTGCCGGGCAGGGCGACGAGGGAGTCGACGGCGTCGCCGACCCGGTCGGTCATCCAGGTCACGGACTGGCCGAAGTCCTGCTTGACGACACCGTGGGCCGCACTGAAGCCGAGGAAGCCCGCCTTCACGTACTTGCCCTGCACATACGTGCCGCTGGAGTCCTTCTTGGCGACCTGGTTGGTGGCGATCTTCGCGTGCAGGGTCAGCTCCTGGCCCTTGCGGTCGACGACGATCGCGACGTTCTTGCCCGCGCTCTCCCGGATCAGGTCCGAGAGGGTGTTCCAGTCCTTGGTCGGCACGCCGCCGAACGAGACGATCTTGTCGCCCGCCTTCATGCCGGCGTCCGCGGCCGGGGAGGCCGGGTCGGACTTCTTGCAGGTGTCGCGGTGCTGGCTCTGCGCGATGACGCAGGGCGAGACGGACTCGACGCTGGTGGTCTCCTGCTGGATGCCGAAGCCCATCAGCACGGTCAGGAACAGGGCGACCGCGAGGATCAGGTTCATGAACGGGCCCGCGAACATGACGATGACGCGCTTCCACGGCTTGCGCGTGTAGAACATGCGCGTCTCGTCACCCGGCTTGAGCTCCTCGAAGGCCGCCGAACGGGCGTCCTCGATCATGCCGCGCCACGGGGAGGTGGAGCGGGCGGAGACCCGGCCGGCCTCGTCGGGCGGGAACATGCCGATCATGCGGATGTAGCCGCCGAGCGGGATGGCCTTGATGCCGTACTCGGTGTCGCCCTTCGTGCGCGACCAGATGGTCGGGCCGAAGCCGACCATGTACTGCGGGACGCGGATGCCGAAGAGCTTGGCCGTGGACAGGTGCCCCAGCTCGTGCCAGGCGATCGAGACGAGCAGGCCGACCGCGAAGACCACTATGCCGAGGATGAACATCAAGGTCGTCATGCACGCGCCTCCGCGGTCCGGTCTGTCAGTTCGCGCGCCCGGGCCCGTGCCCAGGTCTCCGCTTCGAGGACGTCCGACACGGTGAGTGAGGTTCCCGTGACCGGGGTGCCGTGCTCCTCGACCACCCGGGTGACGGTCTCCATGATGCCGTTGAAGGGCAGTGCGCCGGTGCGGAACGCCTCGACGCACTCCTCGTTGGCCGCATTGAACACCGCCGGGGCCGTCCCCGCGAGCTGCCCCACGTGCCGGGCGAGGTTCACCGAGGGGAAGGCCTCGTTGTCCAGCGGGAAGAACTCCCAGGTGGAGGCCTTGCTCCAGTCGAAGGCGGGCGCCGCGTCGGGAACGCGTTCGGGCCAGCCCAGACCGATGGCGATCGGCCCTCGCATGTCGGGGGGCGTCGCCTGGGCGATCGTGGATCCGTCGGTGAACTCGACCATCGAGTGAACATACGACTGGGGATGCACGACGACCTCAATGCGGTCGAAGGGAATGTCGTAGAGCAGGTGCGCCTCGATGACCTCCAGGCCCTTGTTGACGAGGGTCGCGGAGTTGATCGTGATCACCGGGCCCATGGCCCAGGTGGGGTGTGCGAGGGCGTCCTCGACGGTGACGTCCGCCAGCTCGGCCCTGGTGCGGCCGCGGAAGGGACCGCCGGAGGCGGTGACGACCAGCTTGCGCACGTCGGCGCGGGTGCCGGAGGCGAGCGACTGGAAGAGCGCGGCGTGCTCGGAGTCGACCGGGATGATCTGTCCGGGCTTGGCGAGCGCCTTGACCAGCGGGCCGCCGACGATCAGCGACTCCTTGTTGGCGAGCGCGAGGGTGCGGCCCGCCTCCAGGGCGGCCAGGGTGGGCGCGAGGCCGATGGACCCGGTGATGCCGTTGAGCACCGTGTGGCAGTCGGAGGCGGCGACCTGGGTGGCCGCGTCCGGTCCGGCGAGGATCTCGGGGAGCGGCTCCCCGGCGCCGTACCGCTCGGTCAGCGCCTCACGCAGAGCAGGTACGGCGCCCTCGCGGGCGACCGCCACGATCCGCACCCGCAGCCGGTGCGCCTGCTCGGCGAGCAGGGCCGTGCGGGCGCCGTTCGCGGAGAGGGCGGTGACCCGGAAGCGGTCGGGGTGGCGCAGCACGAGGTCGATGGCCTGGGTTCCGATGGACCCGGTGGAGCCGAGGATCACCACGTCCTTCGGGCCGTCTCCCGCGAGGGGGTCGTACACGAGGTGCGGGTCGGCGAGGGGTGCGGGACTGGCGGGACTGTCGGTCATCCCCCCATTGTGGCCGCTCGCCGCGGGCGGTCGGACAGGGCATCCCCCGGGCGGGTGCATCAACAGCTTTCATTGCCGGATGAGGCGATTTTCCGTTTGTGAAGTCGGAGTGAAGATCATGTGATAACACTTCAGTCGGGCCGGTCGTCAGCCGGTCCGGGTACGACTTCGCGGACGACATCCTTGGGGGGATCTCTTCATGCGTACTGTGCGCATACGCGCCGCCCTGCCCGCCCTCGCGGGCGCGGCCCTGCTCACCGGAACCCTGCTCAGCACCCCGGCCCAGGCGGCCGGCGGCGTGCACATCCACCATGTCTGGTTCGACAGCCCGGGCCGGGACGACCGCTCCAACACGAGCCTGAACGCCGAGTGGGTGCAGATCAAGAACAGCGGCGGCTCGGCGGTCTCGCTCAAGGGCTGGGTCCTGAAGGACGCCTCCAACCACAGGTACGTCTTGCCGGACGTCAGGATCGGCGCCGGGAAGTACATGAAGATCCACACCGGCAGCGGCTCGGACACCGCGTCGAACAAGTACCAGGGCCGCCGTGCCTACGTCTGGAACAACGACAAGGACACGGCCACGCTGACCAAGGCGAGCGGCACCAAGGTCGACTCCTGCTCCTGGACGACGCGGGATCCGAGCGACAAGTACTGCTGAGCTCCTACGGGCGGCTACCCGCCGTACGGGCGGCGCTCGTTCTCACGGGTGGACGGTCCGGGGGTCGCGTCGGCGATCCACGGGCCCTCGCCCGAGGGGTCGACGATCCCTTCCTCCAGCCACTCGTAGGCCCCGCCGAGCACGCCCTTGACCACCTTGCGGTCGAGGTCGTCGGTGTTGGCCCACAGCCGGTTGAAGAGTTCCTCGACACGGAGGCGGGACTGGCGGCAGAAGGCGTCGGCGAGCTGGTAGGCCTCGCGGCCGTGCTCGCCCTCGCCGCGCAGCCGCTCGGCGCGCACACAGGCCGCGCTCATCGCGAACAGCTCCGCGCCGATGTCCACGATCCTGCCGAGGAAGCCCTGCTTGGTCTCCATCCGGCCCTGCCAGCGGGACATGGCGTAGAAGGTGGACCGGGCCAGCTTGCGGGCGTGCCGCTCGACGTAGCGCAGATGGCCGGAGAGGTCCGTCTCGCGCTTGAACTCGTGGTACGAAGAGGGAAGTTGGCCGGGACCGGCGACCAGCTTCGGCAGCCACTTGGCATAGAAGACGC
Source organism: Streptomyces sp. NPDC044064 (assembly GCF_056434245.1). Classification (NCBI taxonomy): domain Bacteria; kingdom Bacillati; phylum Actinomycetota; class Actinomycetes; order Kitasatosporales; family Streptomycetaceae; genus Streptomyces; species Streptomyces sp. NPDC044064. The sequence continues at coordinate 140,795 of NZ_JBWKFN010000025.1, read as the reverse complement.
CCGCGTTGGCGCCCGCCCTCGCCTTGTCCGACAGGGACTTGTCGGGGTCGATGAGGTCGCCGGCCACCGAGAGGTGGGCGTCCACGGCCTCGCGGGCGATGAGCAGGTGCATGATCTCCGTCGAGCCCTCGAAGATCCGGTTGATGCGCAGGTCGCGCAGGATCTGCTCGGCCGGGACGGAGCGTTCGCCGCGCTCCTTGAGGGACTCGGCCGTCTCGTAGCCCCGGCCGCCGCGGATCTGGACCAGTTCGTCGGCCATCAGCCAGGCCATCTCGGAGCCGTAGAGCTTGGCGAGGGCGGCCTCGATGCGGATGTCGTTGCGGTCCTCGTCGGCCATCTGCGACGACAGGTCGAGGACGGCCTCCAGGGCGAAGGTCGTGGCCGCGATGAAGCTGATCTTGGAGCCGACGGCCTCGTGCAGCGCGACCGGCTTGCCCCACTGCTCGCGCTCGGCGGCCCATTCCCGGGCGATCTTCAGGCACCACTTGCCGGCGCCGGCGCACATCGCGGGCAGCGACAGCCGGCCGGTGTTGAGGGTGGTGAGCGCGATCTTCAGGCCCGCGCCCTCGGGGCCGATGCGGCTGGCGGCCGGGACCCGGACCTGGTGGAAGCGGGTGACGCCGTTCTCGATGCCGCGCAGCCCCATGAAGGCGTTGCGGTTCTCCACGGTGATGCCCTCGGCGGTGGCCTCCACCACGAAGGCGGTGATGCCGCCCTTGTGCCCCTCGGACTTCGGCACCCTCGCCATGACGACCAGCAGGTCGGCGACCACCCCGTTGGTGGTCCACAGTTTCACCCCGTCGAGGACGTAGTCGTCCCCGTCCGGCACGGCCGTCGTCGCGAGGCGGGCCGGGTCGGAGCCGACGTCCGGCTCGGTGAGCAGGAAGGCGGAGATGTCGGTGCGGGCGCAGCGGGGCAGGAAGGCGTCCTTCTGCTCCTGGGTGCCGAAGAGCTTCAGCGGCTGGGGTACGCCGATCGACTGGTGGGCGGAGAGCAGGGCGCCGACCGCGGGGCTCGCGGAGCCGACCAGGGCGAGGGCCTTGTTGTAGTACAGCTGGGTGAGACCGAGACCGCCGTACTTGGGGTCGATCTTCATGCCGAGCGCGCCGAGTTCCTTGAGGCCCGCGACGACCTCGTCGGGAATGCGTGCCTCGCGCTCGATGCGGGCCGAGTCGATGGTCGTCTCGCAGAAGACGCGCAGCTTGGCGAGGAATTCCTCGCCGCGGCGCACGCTCTCGGGTTCCGGGAGCGGATGGGGATGGATGAGGTCGAGCCGGAAGCGCCCGAGGAACAGTTCCTTGGCGAAGCTGGGCTTTCGCCAGTCCTGTTCCCGGGCGGCCTCCGCCACCTGGCGTGCCTCGCGCTCAGTGACGGTCTTGCGTTGGGTGGTGGGGGCGGACATGAGGCTCACCTCGCCGCAATAGGGATGTTGAGGACCGATCCTTACCGACCAGTGCTACTGGATCGTTGGTACCCGAATCCGGCCGACCCCACCAGTCCTCGCGCGCCGTTCGGCCGACGCCGGCGGACAGGTTCAGCCGATGTCGACCGAGTACGAACTCGTGTCCAGCCGCCCGGAGCCCTTGAACACCTCGGTTCCGGCCTCGATCCCGGAGACGTACTTGTCGTTGCTCAGCAGATTGCGCCGAACGAGTGCCTGGGTGAAGTCGTCCAGGTTCAGCGTCGCACCTGTGGTGCCGGTACGGCGGACGAAGGAGTACACCTTCCAGCCGATGTCGCCCTGGTAGATGTCCCACATGGCGCCGCCGAGGCTGACACTGCCGTACTTCGTGCCGAGCGGACCCGCGCCGCCCTGCCGGTCGAGCCAGATCATGACCTCGTCGGTGGGCTGGTCGGACCAGTCCGCGGTGCCCTTGGCGTGCAGCCACAGGTCGTAGGCGACGTTCATCGTTCCGGGGTTCGGGCTGAGCGCGAAGCTCCATTTGGCGGTGAGCTTCTTGCGGTCGCCGACCCGGACGGGCAGCCCGGTGCTCGCCCGGTCCGTCTTCCAGCCCCAGTGCCAGCCGAGGACCGTGCTGGCGTAGGACTTCACGTCGGAGTCCTTGCCCTTGCCGCTGCTGGCCCAGGTGTAGTCCGTGCCCCAGGAGATCGTCGAGCCGCTTCGGGAGTTGTCCCAGACGCACTGGGTGCCGGTGCCCTTGTCCTGGCCCCACAGGTTGTTGTTCACGTAGTACTTGCCGAGCGTGACGGTGTCGAAGGCCGTGCACTTCTTGCTCGACTCGCCGGCCTGCGCCACGGTGACGCCCGCGGCGGCGGCCAGGGCGACGGAGGCGGCGACGAGCGTCTTCGCCTTCTTCGACAGGCGCGGTCTGCGGTGTTGCATCGGGGGTCCTTCCGGGGGACGGTTCGTCTGCCGCCTCCCTGTGGTCGCCGGGCCGCCGAAAGGTTGCCGAGCCCTTGGCTCGGGAATTGACGCCTGCACCACCCTGGGCGCCGGAATCGTCACCGAGGGCGTGCACGACGCCCACCTCGGGCCGCACGGCCGCCGGGCGTCACCGCACGGCGGCCGTGCGGCCTAGGGCCCGTCCTGTCCGGCTCCGTCCGGCAGGAGAGCCAGGAGCTGCTTCGCGTGGCCGGGCAGTTCCACCTCCGCGAGGCCTGTGAGAAGGCCCTTGAGCGGCACGGGCTCATCGACCAGGAGTGTGCCGTCGGACAGGAGCAGGGTGGGCACCGGTGTGTCGAGTTCGGTCTCGCTCAGCATCGGTCCGCCGAGTGCGCACAGGGCGTCCGCCTGGATGCGGATGCGGTCCCGGAGTCCGGCGTTGCCGCCGGCGAGCGCGATGAGTCGGTCGAGGGTCCAGGCGTCCTGCGCGAGCCGGTTGTCGTACGTCGTCACCGCTCCCGAGGCGACCGAGGAGACGGCGGTGACGGTGGCGGCGCCGACGAGGGCGACGTGCGCCAGGATCTGGTCGGCGTTCCATTCGCCGGCCGGTGGGACGGGGTTCGCGTCGCCGGAGTCGGCCACCGTGGCGGCGGCGTCCAGCAGGGTGCGGTAGGCGTCCCGGAGCGGGGTGGTGTCCATGATGTCCTCTCCCTTGTGCCGACGTGTCGTCTCAGCTGTGCGCGCCGAACATCTCCCAGGGGGCCTGCGGGAGGATGTCGCCGGTCTCCAGCAGCGACTTGAGGTTCGCCAGCACCGCCGGCCATCCCCGCGAAATCCCCTTGAGCATCGCCTCGTTGGCGAGGTTCTCGTGCGTCACGGTGAGGCGGACGATGTCCTCGTGCGGCTCGACGAGGAAGGTGACAACCGACGGTTCCCTGGGCGGCACGGTGTCGGGGGCGTCCTCGAACGTGATGACCAGGCTCGTCGGGGGTTCGGCCTTGAGTACCCGACCGACGACGTCGACCTTGCCCGATCCGTCGACGCGCCGGTGCTCCCAGGACGAGCCCGGCTGCCAGTCCGAGACGTTGGCGTGGTCCCAGTAGCGCGCCGTCAGGTCCGCGTCCGTCAGGGCCTGCCACACCTGCTCGGCGCTCGCCCGGATGTAGGTGACGTAGACGTAGGTCGGTACGGATGTGGCTGCGTCGGTCATGGCGTACTCCTCTGCCTGGTTCTTGATGGCACTGATCGCTTGCAGGCGGGGCCTGTCGAACTCCGAGATCCAGCGCTCCTCGATCTCCTGGATGGGGGCCGGATTGAGGTAGTGGAGCCGTTCCCGCCCGCGCCGTACGACCGTCACGAGACCGGCCTGCCGGAGCAGGTCGAGATGCTGCGTCGCCGACTGCCGTGTCATGTCGAGGCGCTCGCACAGTTCACGCAGTGTCTGACCGTTCTGCTCCCGCAGGCGGTCGAGCAGGAGTCGTCGGGTGGGGTCGGCCAGTGCTCTGAAGACCGAATCCATCGCTCTCGCTTCTTGGCTCACGCTTCGATTATGCAGGTATCTGCCTGCATAATGTCAACGACGAGATCCGAGCCCAGGGCACGCCATATAACTGGAGCTGCTCTGACCTGCGGTGATGCCGTTCGGGGGCAGCCGGAGACCGACGCCGGCGCGCGGGGCCGTCAGCGCAGTGCGGCCTCGCCCGCCCGGACGGCGCGCAGGGCGCGCTCGACGGTCGCCCGGTTCTCGCCGACCGGCGCCACGTAGTCGACGACGTCGCGCGCCGCGTCCTCGCCGAGCGTTTTGGTGATCACCCACGTGGCGAGGTACTGCGACGCCAGGCAGCCGCCCGCCGTGGCGATGTTCCCCTCCGCATGGAACGGCGCGTCCAGCACGGTGACGTCGCAGGCCTCGACGAAGGGCCGGCTCGTGCGGTCCGTGCAGGCGGGCATGCCGGCCAGCAGGCCGAGCCGGGCGAGCACCAGCGCGCCGGAGCACTGCGCGCCGATCAGCTGTCGCGCGGGGTCGAGCGGCAGCCTGGAGATCAGCCGGTCGTCGGCGACCACGTCCCGCGTCCTCACGCCGCTTCCGATCAGCACGACGTCGGCCTCGGTGACGAACTCCATCGGGCGCTGCCCGGTCACCTCGACGCCGTTCATGGACGTCACCACCGGCGTCGGTGTCGTGATGAAGGCTTCCAGGCCGTCCTTGCGGCACCGGTTGATCAGCGCGGAGGCGATGAAGCTGTCGAGCTCGTTGAATCCGTCAAAGGTGACCACGGCTACCTGCATGGCGTCTCCTCGCAGCACGGCACGGAAGGCGCAGCCTCTCAGACGCACCGTCGCCGGGTCGCGGGCCAATCGGCGATCCGTGGCCCACGGACGGACGAACGGCCCGGGTGGAGAACCCGGGCCGTTCGCAAGGGCAGCAGATGCCCCGTTGTGGTGCGTCAGCTGTGGTGCTGATGCGTCAGCTGTGGTGGCTCGCCTCGGCGAGGGCGGTCACGAAGCGGAGGGCGTTCACGGTGCCCACGCCGGTGGCCATGTCGTAGCCCTTGACGGCCTTGTAGCCGGTGACACCCTCGTAGCTGTTGTCGGTGCCGTCGTTGACGTCGACGACGCCGGTGTTCCGGAGCTTGGCCAGCTTGTAGAGCGCCGCGTTGATGTTGCCGAGCCGGTGGCCCGCCGCCTGGTCGGCGAGCGCGACGATGCCCGAGAAGAGCGGGCTGGCCTCGCTGGTGCCGCCGGTGACGTCCCAGCCGGTGGCGGTCGGGTCGTAGCTGGAGTAGATCCAGGCGCCGCCGTTGACCGCGGCGGCCATCGACACGTCCGGGGTGCCGCGGCGGGTGCCGACGATGCCCTTCACGCCGTCCTGGAAGCCCGGGCGGGAGAAGACGTGCGACTGGCCGCCGCCGCCCGCGCCGTAGTCGTTGTAGACGCTGTCCGGCTTGACGCGGTCACCCTTGTCGTTCAGGTGGAGCTGGGTGCCGCCGATGGAGGTGACCAGCGGGTCCGAGGAGGGCCAGGAGTTGACCCGCTTGCTGTAGTAGTGCTTGCCGTCCGCCTTCATGTCGGTGGCACCGCCGTCACCGGACGAGGCGAGGACGGTCACGTGCTTGCGGTTCGCGTCCTGGAAGGCGTAGCGCAGCTTCTTGATGCTCGTGAAGTCGCCCCGGTCGAAGCCGGGGAACGTGTTCTCCGTGGCACCGAAGCTCTGGGTGATGACGTCGCCGACGCCCTGGTCGATCAGGTGCTTCTCGGCGGACATCATCTCCGGGAGACCGGTGGTGCCCTCGGTCTCGGAGACGGCCGTCTCCACCAGGACGATCTTGGCGCCGGGCGCCACCGCGTGGGCCATCTCGACGTCCAGCGTGGTCTCGCCGGCCCACCCGGTCATGTCGGAGTTCTTGGGGTCGAAGGCGGGCACGTGACCCCACTTGACGACCTTGACCTTGGTGCTCGGCAGACCGAACTGCCTGCTGTAGACGTCCAGGTCGTGCTGGACCGTCGGCGAGCCGAACGAGTCCACGATGACGATGGTGCGCCCCTTGCCCGTGATGCCCTTGCGGTACAGCGGGTTGAGGTTGTACGCGGTGCGGTACTGCAGCGGGTTGTAGCAGTTGATGTGCCACTTGGCCTGGCACTGCGCGCTCGGGAGCGGGCTGGCCACGCCATGGACCAGGGTGTGCCCTGCGATGGCCGGAACCGCCTTGGTGTGCGGTACGGCGGCGGGCGCGGCGGTGGTGACGCCGGCCTGCGAGGTGGTCGCCAGCGCGGCGGCGACGAGGGCAGCGGTGGCGGCCGCGGAAGTCGCGACGCCGCGCCCGGTACGGGCTATGTGCATGAATTCCCCTGAGTGGTCCGTGAGTCGGACGAAGTGGTCGACTCGCATCCCATCTAGTGAGTCATGCACAGAACAAGACTATTGAACGGACGATGCCGAATCCTTTACCCGGCTATAGGAACGGCAAAAGGAACGGCCGCAGCCCCCGCACAGTGGGCTGCGGCCGTTCCGTCCGACCTGTCCGTGGCAGGTCAGAGCGCGAGACCGGTGAGAACCAGAACGCGCTCGTATGTGTAGTCCTCCATCGCGAACTTCACGCCCTCGCGACCCACACCCGACTGCTTGGCGCCGCCGTAGGGCATCTGGTCGGCGCGGTAGGACGGGACGTCGCCGATGACCACACCGCCGACCTCCAGCGCCCGGTGGGCGCGGAAGGCGACCTGGAGGTCACGGGTGAACACGCCCGCCTGAAGGCCGTACTTGGAGGAGTTGACGGCGTCGAAGGCCGCGGCCTCGCCGTCCACCTTCTGCACGGTGAGGACCGGTCCGAAGACCTCCTCGCACGCGATCGTGGTGTCCGCCGGTACGTCGGTGAGGACGGTCGGCGCGTAGGAGGCGCCGTCGCGGTCGCCGCCCGTGAGGAGGGTGGCACCGGCCTCGACGGCCTCCTTCACCCAGGACTCCACGCGCTTGGCCGCGTCCTCGCTGACCAGCGGGCCGACGTCGGTCTTGTCGTCGGTCGGGGCACCGGTGACCTGGGCCTCGACGGCGGCGACGATGCGCGGCAGCAGACGGTCGTAGACGGAGGCGTCCGCGATCACGCGCTGCACGGAGATGCAGGACTGGCCGCCCTGGTAGTTCGAGAAGGTCGCGATGCGGGTCGCGGCCCAGTCGAGGTCGGCGTCGGAGGCGAAGTCGCCGAGGACGACCGCGGCACCGTTGCCGCCCAGCTCCAGGGTGCAGTGCTTGCGCGGCACCGAGTCCATGATCGCGTAGCCGACCTTCTCGGAACCGGTGAAGGAGATGACCGGCAGGCGCTCGTCCTGGACCAGAGCGGGCATCTTCTCGTTGGCGACCGGGAGGATCGACCAGGAGCCGGCGGGCAGCTCGGTCTCGGCGAGCAGGTCACCGATGATCAGGCCGGAGAGCGGGGTGGCCGGGGCCGGCTTGAGGATGATCGGGGCGCCGGCGGCGATCGCCGGGGCGACCTTGTGCGCGCACAGGTTCAGCGGGAAGTTGAACGGCGCGATACCGAGGACGACGCCCTTCGGGAAGCGGCGGGTGAGCGCCAGGCGGCCCTGGCCGCCGAGGTCGGTGTCGAGCCGCTGGGCCTCGCCGCCGTTGAACCGCCGGGCCTCCTCGGCCGCGAAGCGGAACACGGACACGGCACGGCCGACCTCGCCGCGCGCCCACTTGATCGGCTTGCCGTTCTCGGCGGAGATCAGCTGGGCGATCTCCTCGGTGCGCTCGACCAGACGCTTGCTGACGTGGTCGAGAGCGGCCGCCCGGACGTGCGCCGGGGTGGCGGCGAACTCGTCCCGCACGGCGTACGCGGCGGCCACGGCCTCCTCGACCTGGGCGTCGGTCGGCACGCTGACCTTGCCGACGAGACGGCCGTCCCACGGGGAGGTGACGTCGAAGGTGTCCTCGCCGGTGACCTGGCGGCCGGCGAGCCAGAAGGCGTGGGTGGAAGTCATCAGAGTCCCGGCCCTTCCGCGTTGGGGGTGTGCGTGTGCTTTCGTGGTCCACGGTAGGGCGGAGGCGGGCGGGGGTCGCTTGTCCGAGTCGTACTGATGGGGGTGGGCGATGCTCCGGTTTGGCGTGGTGGGTGCCGAGACTGCCCGCTCTTTCGCCCCTGCCAGGGGGCGGAGCCCCTGGTACGGCTACTCCGGTGACGTCGCCTTCAGAGCGAGCCACAGCTCCATCCGGACGTCCGGGTCGTCCAGAGAGCGCCCCAGGATCTCCTCGACCCTGCGCATCCGGTACCGCAGCGTATGCCGGTGCACCCCGAGATCCGCGGCCGCCGCGTCCCACTGGCCGTGCCGGGACAGCCACGCCCGCAGCGAGGCGACCAGATCCCCTCGCCCCGTGGCGTCGTGCTCGTGCAGCGCCCGCAGCAGCCCGTCGGCGAACGCCTTCACGGCGTCGTCGGCCAGCAGCGGCAGCACCGACCCCGCAGCCAGCTGCTCGTGCTCCACCAGCACCCGCCCCCGCCGCCGCGCGACGGACAGCGCCTGCTCGGCCTGCTTGTAGGCCGCCGCCGCCGCGATCGGCCCGACCGGGGCCGACAGCCCGACGACCAGCTCCACCTCGTCCCCGGCCGCCTGCTCGGGCACCGCCCGCCCGGCCTCCAGCGCCGCCGCGCACCCCGCGCAGGCGGCCACCGCCGCACCCCCGTCCGCGGCCAGCACCACCAGCCGCTCCCCCTCGGGCACGACCAGCACGGCCTCCCCGGCGCGCGCTGCCGCCGACTCCACGGCCTCCACGATCCCGCCCAGCGCGTCGGCGTCCGCCTCCGGGTGGGACCGAGCGGTCGTGCCGGACGCCGACTCGGCGACGATCACCCGGAAGGGTGCGTCGAGGAGCCCGCCGTACAGGTCACCGGCGACGGCCCGGGCATGGTCCGGCTCCCCGGCCAGCAGCATGCGCAGCACGGCCGCGCCGACCCGCTGCTCGGCCGCGTGCAGCGAGCGGGACCGTTCGGTGGTGAGGGTGAGCAGGGCGATCGCGGAGTGGACGGCGTACCGCTCGGCGGTGCCGAGGGCGGCGGCCGTGCCCACGGCGAGCGCGGCGCGCGGGCGCCGGCCCGTGCCCAGGGAGTGCAGCTCCACCCGGTCCTCGTTGTCGGGACCGCCGACCACCGAGGAGGCCGGGGCGGACCGCTCGCGCAGCCGCTCGACCTCCGCGGTGAGCCGGGCGGCCCGGCGGCCGGCCCACTCGGGTGCGGTGGCGACGACGGCGCCCGAGGCGTCGTACAGCGCCGCCCACCCGTCGACCTGCGTGGCGAGCGCGCCGAGCACCCCCTCGGGGCCGGCGTTCAGGGCCTGCTTGGTCAGCTCCCGCTGGGCGGCGAAGCCCGCCGTGACGGCCCGGTACTGGTCGGCGGCGATCGCGGCGGAGACGGCCTTGCTGATGGCGAGGAAGGGGGTGCGGCGCGGCACCTCAAGCAGCGGCAGCCCCTCCTCCTCGGCGGCGTCGACGAGGGCCTTGGGGATCTCGTCGTAGTTCACCCCGACCGCGAAGCCGAGCCCTACGACGCCCGCGTCCGCCAGCCGCTTCACATACCGCCGCATCGCCTCCGGATCCTCCGCGTCCAGCTTGAGCGCGGTGATCAGCAGCAGCTCGCCGCCCTCCATGTAGGGCACGGGGTCGGCCAGCTCGCTCACGTGCGCCCAGCGGACGGGCACGTCTAGCCGGTCCTCGCCCGCGCGGACGGTCAGTTTGAGCGCGGAGTGGTGGACGAGCGAGGCGAGCGTCGGGGGCATGAGGCCTTCAGGGAGGGGAGAACCGGGACGGACAGCGGGTGGGGAGATCCGGTGATCAGTGTGATCAATTGGCCGCCGCGTATGAACAGCCTATGCCGATTCTGCCGTACCGTACGGTCCCGGGTGTCCCCTTCCCTCAGCCCCGCAGGTCCACCAGCAACGGCGGAGCGTGCTCCCCCTGCACGGTGGTCAGCGACAGCACCGCATGCCCCGGCGGCACCCCGTGCGCCAGCTCGGAGGCCGACCAGCGCTCGCGCTCCACCTGGCGGACGGTGACGGCCCGGGCGGTGGGTGCCTGGCCGGTGATGACCCGGCGCAGCATGTGCACGGCCTTGCCTGCCGGGGTCTCGGCGATGATCTGCCGGTCGGTGACGTCCCGGGTCTCGGTCCACTCCTTGCCCCACACCTCGGCGAAGTCCTGCCCGTCCCAGGGGGTGAGCCCGGACAGCGCCATCCGGCAGCCGGTGGCACCGAGCAGCGGTCCGCGCAGCGGCCGGGGTACGTCGTCCAGGGTGCGCAGCGTCAGCACGGTGCCCGCGTGGGCGGAGCGCAGCCGCTGGATGCCGCGCACGGACTCCGGGGTGATCACACTGGAGGCGTCGTCCAGCAGAAGGCAGGCGAACAGCGAGCGGTCCTCCCGTACCGTCACGCTGGCCGTGAACTGGGCGAGGACCAGCCGGGCGAGGATCCGGGAGGCGTCGGCGTGCCCGCGCTGGGGCAGGTCGATACGGACCCGGACCGGGTGGTCGAGGGCCTTGAGGGAGAACGGCCGGGACTGCCCGGAGGTGTCGAAGAAGGGGGCGAAGGCGGGCCGGTCCAGCAGCGCGATCCGGTCGGCGAGCACCGCGCCGACATCGCCCGGGTGCGCCATCTGCCGCTCCCGCGCGTCCAGTTCCCTGAGCAGCGACTCCTGTCCGGTGTCGGTCAGCGCCTTGCGGAGCGCGGCGAGCGGTCCGGGCGTGCCGTCGAGGAGCTGGCGCAGCTCGGGGACGGAGGGGAAGCGGTCGTGGACGGCGCGGAAGGGGCCGAGCAACTGGGCGAGGACGGTGGTGGAGCGGCGGCTGTCGCCGCCTGGGTGCGGGTCGGCGAGATCGCCGACGAGGGCCTCGGCGAGTATGGCGGCGGCCTCGTCCGGGTCGGTCGTGCCGCCGTACAGGTCGAGGTCGTAGACGGACTCGGGGTGCCCGATCCGTACGACGACGTCGTACGCCTCGGTCGGGCCGAGTCCCGCGCCCGCCGCTCCGACGGCCACGACGGCGGCCCGTCCGGCGAGGGAGTGCAGGCACAGCGACTCGGCGAGCGGCCGGACGACCGCGCCGGTCTTGCCGGAGCCGGCCGGGCCGACGGCGAGCAGCGAGGTGCCGAGCAGCTCGGGGCCGAGGGCGAGTCCGGAGCCGCGGTAGTGGTACGGATTGCGGGGGTCGTCCGCGGTGGTGCCGAGCCGTACCTGCCCGGTGAGCAGGTCGTGCCGGGCCTGGCGGGCGGGCAGGTCACGCTCGCCGGAGGGGTGCAGACAGGCGGCCGAGCCGTCCTGGAGCACGGCGCCCGTGAAGGAGGCGAGCGTGTGCGTGCCGGACCGCACGCCCTGCCAGGCCCGGCTGATCCGGGCGTGGTCGACGTCCCGCATGAGCCCGGCCCTCGCCTCGGCGGCCAGCCGCTCGGCGGCCTTATGGGCTCCGGCGTGCCGCAGCTGGGGCCATTCGGCGGGGTCCTGCTCGGGAGCGGGCGCGGGTTCGGCGGCGGGCACGGCGGCCCGCCAGGCGGGCGGCCCGAACCGACGCCAGACCTCGCCCCAGCGGCCGAGGCGGCCGACGACGAGCATGATGCCCACCGCGATGAGGGTGTAGTACGAGTACCAGAGGAACGCGTTGCCGACCTGGTCGTTGCTCTGGCGCCAGGAGTCCGGGGTGAACAGTTCCAGGGGCAGCACCCACCAGCCCCCGAGGTAGCCGTTCCACAGCAGGGACCACACAAGCCAGCCCACGAGGAAGGCGATCAGTGCGCCGCTCAGCAGCTGCCGGGTCGGGATCCGCTCGGGCTCCTGTTCGGGCCGGGGCCGGTACCCGAACCGCCACACGCCCGGTGCCGCCTCCGGCCGGGACGCCCGCAGCCAGGCCAGGAAGGTTGAGCCGTCCGGCCTGGGCGGAACCCCGGGCGGCCCAGGGGGCATGGGCGGCACGGCGGAACCCTCCCGGGGCACCGCCGGGCGCGGCACAGGATTCGCATGCGTACCACGCACGTCCCGCGTCCCGTCGCTCTCCATCGCCCCTGCCCCCTGACCAGCCGTTCCGTCCACCATCAGCGAGCCAATCTAACGCCCCGACAAAGGGAGTTCACCGTTTACGCGGCCGAGAGGACGCAACCGGCCGGGCGCGCCCCTCCCCAGTGCTATGTCCACGACGGACAACCAATCTTCCAGACAACGCCCACATGGAGCATGCCCACCCTCCACTTCCGGCCCTAGCCTGCGAAGAAAGAGACAAGCGTCAGTAAAACGCACCGTCCGGTACCGCCCGGGAACACCCGGTACGCAAGATCATCAGGGAGCCCTCATGACCGCACTTCCGCAGGAGCGCCGCGTCGTCACCGCCATCCCCGGCCCGAAGTCGCAGGAGCTGCAGGCCCGCCGCCTCGCCGCGGTCGCGCAGGGCGTGGGCTCCGTGCTGCCCGTGTTCACGACGCGCGTGGACGGCGGCATCATCGAGGACGTCGACGGCAACCGTCTGATCGACTTCGGTTCCGGCATCGCCGTGACCTCGGTCGGCGGCTCCGCCGAGGCCGTCGTACGCCGCGCGAGCGCCCAGCTGGCCGACTTCACCCACACCTGTTTCATGGTCACGCCGTACGAGGGCTACGTGGCCGTCGCCGAGGCGCTGGCCGAGCTCACGCCGGGTGACCACGCCAAGAAGTCCGCGCTGTTCAACTCGGGCGCCGAGGCCGTCGAGAACGCCGTCAAGATCGCCCGCGCGTACACCAAGCGCCAGGCCGTCGTCGTCTTCGACCACGGCTACCACGGCCGTACCAACCTGACGATGGCGCTGACGGCCAAGAACATGCCGTACAAGCACGGCTTCGGCCCGTTCGCGCCCGAGGTCTACCGCGTCCCCGTCGCGTACGGCTACCGCTGGCTGACCGGCCCGGAGAACTGTGGCCCGGAGGCCGCGAAGCAGGCCATCGACCAGATCACCAAGCAGATCGGCGCCGACAACGTGGCCGCGATCATCATCGAGCCCGTGCTCGGTGAGGGCGGCTTCATCGAGCCGGCCAAGGGCTTCCTGCCCGCGATCAGCGAGTTCGCCAAGGACAACGGCATCGTCTTCGTCGCGGACGAGATCCAGTCCGGCTTCTGCCGCACCGGCCAGTGGTTCGCCTGCGAGGACGAGGGCATCGTCCCCGACCTGATCACCACGGCCAAGGGCATCGCCGGCGGTCTGCCGCTGGCCGCCGTCACGGGCCGCGCCGAGATCATGGACGCCGCGCACGCGGGCGGCCTCGGCGGCACCTACGGCGGCAACCCGGTGGCCTGCGCCGGTGCGCTCGGCGCCATCGAGACGATGAAGGAGCTGGACCTCAACGCCAAGGCGAAGAACATCGAGGCGATCATGAAGGCGCGCCTCACCGCCATGGCCGAGAAGTTCGACATCATCGGCGACATCCGTGGCCGTGGCGGCATGATCGCCATCGAGCTGGTCAAGGACCGCGCCACCAAGGAGCCGAACGCGGAGGCCACCGCCGCCCTCGCCAAGGCCTGCCACCAGGAGGGCCTGCTCGTCCTGACCTGTGGCACCTACGGCAACGTGCTGCGTTTCCTGCCCCCGCTGGTGATCGGCGAGGACCTCCTGAACGAGGGTCTCGACATCATCGAGCAGGCGTTCGCACGCATCTGAGCGGCTGTTTCGCTCCTCTGAAGGCCGGCCTGCGGCAGGCCGTGTGAAGAAGGTGTGCGAGGTGGATGGCGGGACGCGATTCCGTCTGCCCAAGCGCCCCGGGCTGCCGTAGGTTCTACCCAGATGAGAGATACACCCCGCCCACAGGGGACTGTGGGTGATTTCAGGCCGGGGCCTCCCCAGCTTCGACCTGGTCGTGCCCTCGCGCACACAACCGGGGCCTGACGGCTCCGGGATCTCCTCACCGATCGGACGGTCGCCGCCCCAAACCCCCCGGGGCGCGCGACGTCCCGATCCGGACGGCCGCCTCGGAACCACCCCCCCTGTTCCGGGGCGGCCGACCTCCTTCCTCCCCCGCCGGGTCTGAGAAGCTGGGCCGCGTGCCGATGTCACCGGATCCGCGCCCGAAGTACGCGCTCCTGGTCCTGCCCACGCTCCTGCTCGCCCTGATCACCTGGCAGGTCGTCACCCACGGACCGCTCCTGCGCCTCGACGCGCGGTTGAGCCGGCAACTCGTCCGTCCTGACCGGTTCTCCGAACTCCTCTCCGACCTCGGCAACGTCCAGGTCGCCGTCCCGGTGCTCGTCCTCGCCCTCGTGCACTCCGCCTGGCGCGGCCGCGCGGCAGGCACGGACGGCTGGTGGGTGCCGCCCGCCGCGGCAGCCGTACTGATGGCACTGGTCCCGGCGTTCGTCGTCCCGCTGAAGGACTGGACCGCCCGGCCGGGGACCCCGCTGATGCCCCCGGGGGTCGGCTACTTCCCCTCCGGTCATACGGCGACCGCGGCGATCGCGTACGGTTCCGCGACCCTGCTCGTGTTCCCCTGGCTGCGCTCGCCCGCCGCCCGCAGGGCGCTCGTCGGCGTCTGCGCCGCCCTCGTGCTCGGCGTCTCCTACGGCCTGGTCCGCCGGGGCTGGCACTGGCCGCTGGACGTGGTGGCCAGCTGGTGCCTGGGCACGGTGCTGCTGACCACCCTGTCCCTGGTGGTCAGCCGAAGTAGCCGTCGAAGTTCTTCTGGAACTCCCAGTTGGAGTAGCGGTCCCAGTTCACCGACCACGTCATCAGACCCCGAAGAGCGGGCCAGGTCCCGTGGGTCGGATACGAGCCGCAGTTCGTCTTCTTCGTCAGGCAGTCCAGGGTCTTGGTGACCTCGGACGGGGCCACGTACCCGTTGCCCGCGTTCGTCGACGCCGGCATGCCGATCGCCACCTGGTCCGGGCGCAGCGGCGGGAAGACGTTGTTCGCGTCGCCCGCGACCGGGAAGCCGGTGAGCAGCATGTCGGTCATGGCGATGTGGAAGTCGGCGCCGCCCATGGAGTGGTACTGGTTGTCGAGGCCCATGATCGGGCCCGAGTTGTAGTCCTGGACGTGCAGCAGGGTGAGGTCGTCGCGCAGGGCGTGGATGACCGGGAGGTACGCCCCGCAGCGCGGGTCCTGGCCGCCCCACTTGCCGGTGCCGTAGTACTGGTAGCCCATCTGGACGAAGAAGGTCTCCGGGGCCATCGTCAGCACGAACTTCGAGCCGTACCTGGCCTTCAGGGTCTTCAGGGCCGAGATGAGGTTGACGATCACGGGCGTGGTCGGGTTCCTGAAGTCCGTGTCGTTCGCGTTCAGGGACAGCGAGTGGCCCTCGAAGTCGATGTCCAGGCCGTCGAGGCCGTAGGTGTCGATGATGTTCGAGACCGAGGAGACGAAGGCGTCGCGGGCCGCCGTGGTCGTCAGCTGGACCTGGCCGTTCTGACCGCCGATGGAGATCAGCACCTTCTTGCCGGCCGCCTGCTTGGCCTTGATCGCCGCCTTGAAGTCGGCGTCGCTCTCGACGTTCGGGCACTCGGTGACCGGGCAGCGGTTGAAACGGATGTCACCGGAGGTGGCCGAGGTGGGCTCGCCGAAGGCCAGGTCGATGACGTCCCAGCTGTCGGGTACGTCGGCCATGCGGGTGTAGCCGGAGCCGTTGGCGAAACTGGCGTGCAGGTAGCCGACCAGGGCGTGGGCGGGCAGGTCGGTCGAGCCGCCGCCGGTGCCTGCCGTGGTCGTCGCGGTCACCGCGGCCGACCTGGCGGACTCGCCGGCGTCGTTGCTCGCGGCGACCTGGAAGCTGTACGCCGTCGAGGGCGCGAGCCCCGAGACGGTGGCCGAAGTGCCGCTCAGCGTCTGGACCTTGACCCCGTCCCGGTAGACCGCGTAACTCGTGGCGCCGGTCGCCGCCGACCAGGACAGGGCGATGGAGGAGGAGGTGACCGTGCCGGTTCTGAGGCCGGCCGGCGCGGCGGGCGGCTGTCCGGTGCTCCCGCCCGGGCCGACCAGGGAGATGTCGTCGGCGTAGTAGGCACCGGTGCCGTACCAGCCGTGTGTGTAGAGGGTGACCTTCGTCGTGGCGGCGCCGGTGGTGAAGGTGGTCGTCAGCTTCTGCCAGTCGGGGGCGGACTGGGTCCAGGTGGAGACATCGGTGGTGCCGGTGCCGTTCGCGCCGAGGTAGACGTAGGAGCCGCGGACGTAACCGGACAGCGTGTACTGGGAGTTGGGCTGGACGGTCACGGTCTGCGCGCACTGGGCGTTGTCGCTGCCGGCCGGGGTCGCCTGCAACGCGGAACTCCCGCTGTGCACCGGCGAGTTGATCGCCGCTCCGGCCGTGCAGGTCCAGCCGTCGAGGCCGGATTCGAAGCCGCCGTTCCTCGCGAGGTCCGCGTCGGCCGCACGGGCGGCCGACGAGAGCACGGTGATCCCTGGTACGGCCAGCAGCGCGGCCGTGAGCAGGGCGAGGACGGATCTGGGGTGTCTGGGTCGTCCGGTGCGTCGGGCGCGGTCCACAGGGGCCTCCGGCGAAGGGGGAGTTGGAGGGGGTGGAGCGCACTCAACTTGGTCCAGACCAATCGTCTTGTCAAGGTGTCCGGGGCGTCACCTCTCCTTCTCCCCGGCCAGTCCGGCCGCCGCCTCGTGCATCACCAGTTCCAGCAGCGCCGGGTCGGTCAGCAGGCCGGAGCCGTCCGGCGGCACCAGCCAGCGCACA
Organism: Streptomyces sp. NPDC044064; assembly: GCF_056434245.1. NCBI lineage: Bacteria > Bacillati > Actinomycetota > Actinomycetes > Kitasatosporales > Streptomycetaceae > Streptomyces > Streptomyces sp. NPDC044064. Next base: position 124,288 of record NZ_JBWKFN010000025.1, on the reverse strand, counting down.
CCCCGCGACTCCCGGCCCGGGTACGGCACGACGATCCAGGTGCCGGCTCCGGCGGTACGGATGCCGGTACCCAGCCAGCGGGCCGCGGTGCCCGGCGGCACGAAGAAGCCGACCCGGTTGCCGTCGAAGTCGACCAGAACCGGCCCGGGCCGATCGAGCACCCGGGTGAGCACATCGAGCGTGGGACAGCCGAGTTCACCCGGCAGGATCAGCACGTCCCAGGCCTTGCCCGCGGGCAGCAGCGCGATCCCGAGAGGATTGCGCTCCCATTCCCAGCGGCAGGCCTCGGGGTCCGGTGCGACGGACACCAGCCACTCGACCGCCGTCTTCACCCCTGTCATGAAAGGGCCTCCCTCTTTCTCGCGGACGCGTTCGCGTCACGAGAGAGAGGGAGGCCTTGCGGCGGTCATTACGCGGATTCCGGCTCCACTTTGGAGTGACTCGGGTCACATTCCCCGCGGGGCGTCACCCACCGGCCGGGGCGACGTCACCGGCACCGGGGTCCTGCTGCGGCTGGTCCTGCGGGGCCTGGTCCTGCTGCGCCTGACCCTCCTCCCCCTGCCCCGGCTGCTGATCCTGCTGCGGTTGCTCGTCCGGCGCCTGGTCCTGCTTCGCCTGGTCCTGCTCGGCCTGACCGGGCTGCTGATCCTGCTGCGGTTGCTCGTCCGGCGCCTGGTCCTGCTTCGCCTGGTCCTGCTCGGCCTGACCGGGCTGCTGATCCTGCTGCGGCTGGTCATCCGGCGCCTGATCCTGCTTCGCCTGGTCCTGCTCGGCCTGACCGGGCTGCTGATCCTGCTGCGGCTGGTCATCCGGCGCCTGATCCTTCGGCGGTTCCTGCTGCGCCGGGTCGGGCTTGTCGGTGTCCTGCTTCTGGTCCTTCGCCTCGTCCTTCGTCTCGCCCTTCCGCTCGTCCGTCCGCTCGTCCTTGTTGTGCGACTCGGCCTTGTCCCAGTCCGACTTGGCGGGCTCCTTCTTCCAGTGGTCCTGGTCGTGCACGTCCCAGTGGTGGTCGTGGTGGTGGTGCCAGAAGTAGTGGAAGTTGTCGTAGGAGTCCCAGAAGTAGTACCGGTGATGCTCGACCAGCACGAAGAAGCAGTTGTGGTGGTCGTCCCAGTAGTACTTGTAGTTGTCGACCCAGCAGTAGAACTTGTGGTGCTTCTTCCAGTGGGACTTGTGGTGCTTGTCCCAGCAATAGATCTTGTGCCCGCCGTGCTCCTGCACGCCCTTGCTCCCCGTCGGCGCCTGCGGCATCGGGGCCGCCGTGGCCGTCGCGACGGGCAGGACGGCACCTCCGGCGACGGCCGCGGCCGAGGCGATCGCCGCCGCGAGGCCCATACGGCGCCTGGAACGGAAATCGTCGTTCTTGCGGGTGACGCGAGTCATGATTCTCTCCTGCTCCTGCTGGAAGGGGTTCGGCGCTTTCGCGGCGCACTTCCAGTAGGGCGGAACCGCCCGACGGGGTCATGCTCCGAAGATTCGGGACTTGACCGTGGAGCAAATCGGGCGTAAAAGGCGGAGCAGCAGTAAAGGCCCAGGTCGGTGACCTGGGCCTTTACTCATGAAAGGAGCGTCGGAAAGGGCTCAGCTGTCGAAGCCCAGGCCCAGCCGGTCCATCGCCCGCAGCCACAGGTTGCGGCGGCCGCCGTGCGCGTCCGCGCGGGCCAGCGACCACTTCGTCAGGGCGATACCGGTCCAGGCGAAGGGCTCCGGCGGGAACGGCAGCGGCTTCCTGCGGACCATCTCCAGCTCGGTCCGCTCGGTGCGCTCCCCGTCCAGCAGGTCCAGCATCACGTCGGCGCCGAAGCGGGTGGCGCCGACACCGAGGCCGGTGTAGCCCGCCGCGTACGCCACCTTCCCCTGGTGGGCCGTGCCGAAGAACGCCGAGAAGCGGGAGCAGGTGTCGATCGCGCCGCCCCAGGCGTGGGTGAAGCGGACGCCCTCCAGCTGCGGGAAGCAGGAGAAGAAGTGCCCCGCGAGCTTGGCGTACGTCTCCGGGCGGTCGTCGTACTCGGCGCGCACCCGGCCACCGTAGTGGTGGATCGCGTCGTAGCCGCCCCACAGGATCCGGTTGTCGGCGGACAGCCGGAAGTAGTGGAACTGGTTCGCCGAGTCCCCGAGGCCCTGGCGGTTCTTCCAGCCGATCGAGGCCAGCTGGTCCGCGCTCAGCGGCTCGGTCATCAGCGCGTAGTCGTAGACCGGGACGGTGTACGAGCGCACGCGCCGCAGCAGGCTCGGGAAGATGTTCGTGCCGAGCGCGACCCTGCGGGCCCGGACGGCGCCGTACGGCGTGCGTACGGCCATACCGGCGCCGTACGGCTTCAGGGAGAGGGCGGGCGTGTGCTCGTACACGCGCACCCCGAGCCTGACGCACGCCTCCTTCAGGCCCCAGGCCAGCTTGGCCGGGTGCAGCATCGCCACGCCCCGGCGGTCCCACAGGCCGGCCTCGAAGGTGGGCGAGTTCACCTGCTCGCGCACGGCGTCCGTGTCGAGGAACTCGATGCCGTCGGCGAGGCCCTTCTCCTCCAGCTGCCGGTGCCAGTCGCGCAGCTCCCAGGCCTGGTAGGTCTCGGTTGCCACGTCGATCTCACCGGTGCGCTCGAAGTCGCAGTCGATGCCGTGCCGGGCGACCGCCGCCTCGATCTCGTCGAGGTTGCGCCGGCCCAGCTCCTCCAGCCGGCCGATCTCGTCCGGCCAGCGGGCAAGGCCGTTGGGCAGGCCGTGCGTGAGGGAGGCGGCACAGAAGCCGCCGTTGCGGCCGGAGGCGGCCCAGCCCACCTCGCGGCCTTCCAGCAGCACCACTTCACGCTGCGGGTCGCGCTCCTTGGCGTTGAGCGCGGTCCACAGTCCGCTGTAGCCGCCGCCGACGACCAGCAGGTCGCAGTTCTCGGTGCCGGTGAGGGCGGGCTCGGCATGTGGCTTGCCGGGGTCTTCCAGCCAGTACGGGACCGGCTGGGCTTCGGAAAGAGAGGCGATCCAGTTGTCTTTACCACGACTCATGGCGCTTGGGGCCATGATTTCAACTCCCTACAGAGCGTTACGCCTTTTGCTTACGGCGGTTGGTGATGAGCATCGAGACCAGGACGAACAGCACGGCGACCAGGAACATGGCCGTACCGATGACGTTGATCTGAACGGGGGTTCCGCGCTGCGCCGAACCCCACACGAACATGGGGAAGGTGACGGTCGAGCCCGCGTTGAAATTGGTGATGATGAAATCGTCGAAGGAGAGCGCGAAGGACAGCAGCGCGCCCGCGGCGATTCCGGGTGCCGCGATCGGCAGCGTGACCCGCAGGAAGGTCTGCGCCGGGCCGGCGTACAGGTCCCGGGCGGCCTCCTCGAGACGCGGGTCCATCGACATGACGCGTGCCTTGACCGCGGTGACGACGAAGCTGAGGCAGAACATGATGTGCGCGATCAGGATCGTCATGAAGCCGAGCTGGGCGCCCATGTTGAGGAACAGGGTGAGCAGCGAGGCCGCCATGACGACCTCGGGCATCGCCATCGGCAGGAAGATCAGCGAGTTGACGGCGCCGCGGGCGCGGAAGCGGTAGCGGACCAGCGCGAAGGCGATCATCGTGCCGAGGACCGAGGCGCCGATGGTCGCCCAGACGGCGATCTGGAGGCTGATGGACAGCGAGCCGCACATGTCGGCGACGCCGCACGGGTCCTTCCAGGCGTCCGTGGAGAACTGCTGCCACTGGTAGTTGAAGCGCCCCTTCGGCTTATTGAAGGAGAACACCGTCACGATGATGTTCGGCAGCAGCAGATAGGAGAGCGTCAGCAGTCCCGCGATGACGACGAGATGGCGCTTGAGCCAGGTGACGAAGGGCATTTAGACCAGATCCTCCGTCCCGGACCGGCGGATGTAGACCGTGACCATGAGCAGGATCGCGGCCATGAGGATGAAGGACAGGGCGGCCGCCGTCGGATAGTCCAGGATGCGCAGGAACTGCGTCTGGATGACGTTGCCGATCATGCGGGTGTCGGTCGAGCCGAGGAGTTCGGCGTTGACGTAGTCACCGGCCGCCGGGATGAAGGTCAGCAGCGTGCCGGAGACCACGCCCGGCATCGACAGCGGGAAGGTCACCTTGCGGAAGGTGGTCCACGGCTTGGCGTACAGGTCGCCGGCCGCCTCGTGCAGCCGCCCGTCGATCCGCTCCAGCGAGGTGTAGAGCGGAAGGATCATGAACGGCAGGAAGTTGTACGTCAGACCGCACACCACCGCGAGTGGTGTGGCGAGGACGCGGTCGCCGGCCGTCCAGCCGAGGAAGTTGGTGAGGTCCAGGATGTGCAGCGAGTTCAGGGTGTGCACGACCGGGCCGTTGTCCGCGAGGATCGTCTTCCAGGCCAGGGTCCGGATCAGGAAGCTGGTGAAGAACGGCGCGATCACCAGGATCATGATCAGGTTGCGCCAGCGGCCCGCGCGGAAGGCGATCAGATACGCCAGCGGGTAGCCGAGCAGCAGGCACAGCACGGTCGCCGCGGCCGCGTAGGACACGGACCGCAGGAACTGCGGCCAGTACTCGGCCAGGGCGTCCCAGTAGGTCGCGACGTGCCAGGTGACCTTGTAGCCCTCCTCCAGGGAGCCCGTCTGCACGGACGTGGAGGCCTGGTAGATCATCGGCAGCGCGAAGAAGACGACCAGCCACAGGATGCCGGGGAGCAGCAGCCAGTACGGCGTGAACCGGCCGCGCTTGCGCGGGGCCCGCTTCGCCGTCTCGGCGGGAGCGAGAGGCGGGGGTGCCTCGGTGAGCGTCGACATGTCTACGCGGCCTCTTCCTCGACGGACTCCACGCCGGCGTCGATGTCCTGGGCCGCGTCGAGGCCGAAGGTGTGGGCCGGGCTCCAGTGCAGGACGACGTCGGCACCGGGCAGGAGCCGTCCGTCGCGCTCGACGTTCTGGACGTAGACCGCGAACTCGTCGCAGACCGGGGTGTCGATCACGTACTGCGTGGAGACGCCGATGAAGCTGGCGTCGGCGATCTTGCCGGTGATGCGGTTGCGGCCCTCGGGGATGGAACCGGCGTCGTCGGCGTGGGTGAGGGAGATCTTCTCGGGCCGGACTCCCACCAGCACCTTGCCGCCGGCCGTGGTCGGCGCCGAACATCGCGCCTCGGGCAGCACCAGCTTCCCGCCACCGGCCTTGAGGACGATGTCGTCCCCGCTCTTCGTGTCGACCTCGGCCTCGATCAGGTTGGAGGTGCCGAGGAAGTTGGCGACGAAGGTGGTCTGGGGGTTCTCGTAGAGATCGGCCGGCGAGCCGAGCTGCTCGACACGCCCCGCGTTCATCACGGCGACCGTGTCGGCCATGGTCATGGCCTCCTCCTGGTCGTGCGTGACGTGGACGAAGGTGATGCCGACCTCGGTCTGGATGCGCTTGAGCTCCAGCTGCATCTGGCGGCGCAGCTTGAGGTCGAGGGCGCCGAGCGGCTCGTCGAGGAGCAGCACCTTGGGGTGGTTGATGAGCGCCCGGGCGACCGCGACACGCTGCTGCTGGCCACCGGAGAGCTGGTGCGGCTTCTTGCGCGCCTGCTCGCCGAGCTGGACCAGCTCCAGCATCTCCTCCACCTGCTTCTTGACGCTCTTGACGCCGCGCCGGCGCAGACCGAAGGCGACGTTCTCGAAGATGTCGAGGTGCGGGAAGAGGGCGTAGGACTGGAAGACCGTGTTCACGGGCCGCTTGTACGGCGGCAGGTGGGTGACGTCCTGGTCGCCGAGGTGCACGGTGCCGCTGGTCGGCTCCTCCAGGCCCGCGATCATGCGCAGGGTGGTGGTCTTGCCGCAGCCGGAGGCACCGAGGAGGGCGAAGAAGGAGCCCTGCGGCACGGTCAGGTCCAGCGGGTGTACGGCGGTGAAGCCGTTGTCGTAGGTCTTGCCGATGCCGGTGAGGCGGACGTCGCCGCTGCTGTCTGTCGTCATGGTGTCGTCACGCCCCTGTGAGCTTCGCGAACTTCTGCTGGTAGGCCGTCTCTTCCTTCGAGCTCAGGGCGCGGAAGGCACGGGACTTGGCCTGCATGGCTTTGTCGGGAACGATCAGCGGATTGCTCGCCGCCGACTTGTCGATCTTGGCAAGGTAAGGCTTCACGTCCGCGACCGGACTGACGTAGTTGACGTAGGCGGAGAGTTCCGCGGCCGGCTGGGGCTCGTAGTAGAAGTCGATGAGCCGCTCGGCATTCGTCTTGTGGCGCGCCTTGTTCGGGATCAGCATGTTGTCGGTCGACGTCATGTAACCGCTGTCCGGGATGACGTAGGCGACGTCCGGGTTGTCGGCCTGGAGCTGCACGATGTCGCCACCCCAGGCGACACAGGCGGCCAGGTCGCCCTTGCTGAGGTCCGAGGTGTAGTCGTTGCCGGTGAACCGGCGGATCTGCCCCTTGTCGACGGCCTTCTGGAGGCGGGCGATCACCGCGTCATAGTCGTCGTCGGTGAACTTCCCCGGGTCGATCCCCATGTCGAGCATGGTCATGCCGACGGTGTCCCGCATCTCCGTCAGCAGACCGACCCGGCCCTTGAGCGCGGGGTTGTCCAGCAGATCGGAGACCGACTTCACCTCAACACCGTTGAGGGCCTTCTTGTTGAAGGCGACGACGGTCGAGATGCCCTGCCAGGGGTACGAGTAGGCGCGGCCCGGGTCCCAGTCGGGGCTGCGGAACTGGTCCGACAGGTTGGCGAAGGCGTGCGGCAGGTTGGCCGCGTCCAGTTTCTGGACGTAGCCGAGCCGGATCATGCGGGCGGCCAGCCAGTCGGTGAGGACGATCAGGTCACGGCCGGTGTCCTGGCCGGCGGCGAGCTGCGGCTGGATCTTGCCGAAGAACTCGTCGTTGTCGTTGATGTCCTCGGTGTACTTGACCGCGATGCCGGTCCGCTTGCGGAACTCGTCCAGCGTGGGGTGGGTCTTCCCGCTGTCGTCCACGTCGATGTACTCGGGCCAGTTGGAGAAGTTGACGATCTTCTCCTGGTCCGAGTGGTCGTCGGCGGAGACCCCGCCCTGGGACTTGCCGGCCGCGGGGATGCCGCAGGCGCTCAGCGCCCCGACGCCGCCCACCGCGAGCGCGCCGCCCAGGAACGACCGGCGGGCCAGGGCGGCCCGGCCGGAGCGGAGGCTGCGCCGGATGGCGGCCAATTCGACCGGGTTAGGGCGGTCGGGCTCGTACTGCCTCATGCGCTAGATGCCCTTTCGGGAAGCCGGCCGCGCCGAGCGGCCGGAGGTATGACTATCGGTCCCCGAAGATCGTGCGGTGCCAGTCCTTCCGCGCCACCGCCGTATTGTCGAACATTACGTGCTTGACCTGCGTGTACTCCTCGAACGAGTACGCCGACATGTCCTTGCCGAAGCCGGACGCCTTGTAGCCGCCGTGCGGCATCTCACTGATGATCGGAATGTGGTCGTTGATCCACACGCAGCCCGCCTCGATCTCGCGGGTGGCGCGGTTGGCCCGGTAGACGTTGCTGCTCCAGGCGGAGGCGGCGAGGCCGTACGGGGTGTCGTTGGCCAGCCGGATGCCCTCATCATCACTGTCGAACGGCAGAACGACCAATACCGGACCAAAGATCTCGGACTGGACGATCTCGCTGTCCTGAGCCGCGTCGGCGACGAGGGTGGGCCGATAGTAGGCGCCGTCCTCGAGGTCACCCTGCGGGGCCTCGCCCCCGGCCACCACGCGCGCGTAGGCGCGCGCCCGGTCCACGAAGCCGGCGACCCGGTCACGCTGGGTGTGCGAGATGAGGGGGCCGAGGTCGGTGCCGGGAGCGAACGGGTCCCCGAGCCGTACGGTCTCCATCAGCGCGGCCGTCTGCTCCACGAAGGCCTCGTAGAGCGGTCGCTGCACGTACGCGCGCGTGGCGGCCGTGCAGTCCTGCCCGGTGTTGATGAGCGAGCCCGCGACCGCGCCGTTGACGGCGGCCTCCAGGTCGGCGTCGTCGAAGACCACGAAGGGGGCCTTGCCGCCCAGCTCCAGGTGGAGGCGCTTGACGGTGGCGGTGGCGATCTCGGCGACCCGCTTGCCGACGGCGGTGGACCCGGTGAAGGAGGTCATCGCCACGTCGGGGTGCCCGACGAGGTGCTCACCGGCCTCCTTGCCGGCACCCGTGACGATGTTGATGACACCGTCCGGGATGCCCGCGTCGGTGGCGGCCTGGGCGAACATCAGCGAGGTCAGCGGGGTCAGCTCGGCGGGCTTGAGCACGATGGTGTTGCCCGCGGCGATCGCCGGAAGGATCTTCCAGGCGGCCATCTGGAGGGGGTAGTTCCAGGGCGCGATCGACCCGACGACACCGATGGGCTCGCGCCGGATGTACGACGTGTGGTCGCCCGAGTACTCACCGGCCGACTGGCCCTGCAGATGCCGGGCGGCGCCCGCGAAGAACGCGGTGTTGTCGATGGTCCCCGGTACGTCGAACTCGCGGGTCAGCTTCAGCGGCTTGCCGCACTGCAGGGACTCGGCACGGGCGAAGTCCTCGGCACGTTCGCCGAGCACGGCGGCGAAGCGGTGCAGCGCGTCCGAGCGCTCGCCCGGGGTGGTGGCGGCCCAGCCCGGGAACGCCTCGCGCGCCGCGGCCACGGCGGCGTCGACGTCGTCGGTGCCGGCCAGCTCGTAGGTGTACACCTCCGCGCCGGTGGCCGGGTCGACCACGGCGTGGGTACGGCCCGAGGTGCCCTTCGTCAGACGGCCCGCGATGAACTGCGCACCGTCCGCGAAACGCTCCTGGGCGGGGAATCGTTCCGGGGTGGCAATGCCCGGGTTGTGCATGTCGCTCTCCTCCGCCGTTCGCCCCGTCCCGGGGGGTGGGTGGCGTAGCTCCAGCTCGATTTGAGTGCCGATCCTGACAGAGCAATAGGACTCCAACAAGTGATTCCGTTGTTGCCTTTTGGTTACGCGACGGAATCTGTCGACCAGGTGTCGAGTCGGCACGGAAAACGGCGGACGGAGTGTCAGTGGTGCGTGCCACACTCGCGTGCATGGGAAAGATCGACGGGGTGGAAGCCCTGATCAGGGAAGTGAAGACAGGGGCCCGCATCAAGTACCTCCACTTCTGGGGGCACCGTCCGCGGCCGGACGGCCGGCTGGGGGCGAGCTGCCTCAGCCAGTGGTGGCCGTCACCCTTCGTGGTGGACGGTGTGCACTACGCGACGGCCGAGCACTGGATGATGGCCGGCAAGGCGCGGCTGTTCGGTGACCCGGAGGCAGAGCGCCGAGTGCTGGCCGCGGGTCATCCCGCCGGGGCCAAGAAGGCGGGACGGCTGGTGCGCGACTTCGACGACGCGATGTGGGAGCGGGAGCGCTTCCGGATCGTGGTCGAGGGCAGCGTCCACAAGTTCGGGTCGGACGAAGCCCTCCGGGCGTTCCTGCTGAACACCGGCGACCGCGTCCTGGTGGAGGCGAGCCCCGTCGACCGTATATGGGGCATCGGCCTCGCCGCGGACGACGAGGCGGCCTCGGACCCCGAGCGCTGGCAGGGACCGAACCTGCTGGGTTTCGCGCTGATGGAGGCGCGGGAGCGGCTGACCGGGGCGTGATCCTGCGGGGTCCCGGCGGGGGTGAGCGGGCCGGGGCGGCAGAGCGGTCGTCGGGCGGTCAGCTTTTGTAGACCGCGATGAAGAAGGCGAAGAGGCCCAGTACCAGGACGATGGCGGCGCCGCCGCAGATGATCCCGGCCAGGGCCACGCCCGGGTTGGTGGCCTCGCCCCGGCGGGCCTTGCCGCGGCCCAGGGCGCCGAGGATCACCGCCACGACACCCATCACCAGGGCCAGCGGCCAGGCGCAGAAACCGACCGTCGCCAGGATGCCCAGCACCAGGGACGCCGTACCCATGCCGTTGTTCGGCTGCGGCTGCAGCCCCGGCCAGCCGTAGCCGCCCGCCGCGGGGTAGGACGGGATGCCGGGTCCGCCGTAGCCGGGCTGCGGCTGCTGGGCCGGGTAGCCGTAGGGCACCTGTCCGGGGCCGTCGGGGGACATGGGCGGCGGGGGTACGGGGGCCGCCTCCTGGGGCTGGAGCGGGGATGCCATGGGCGGCCCGTACGGGCCGCCGGAGGCGGCCGGAGGGGCGTAGGGGGGCGCCGGACTGCCGGCAGCGGGCGGAGCGAAAGGGTTCGCCGGGGGTGCGAACGGGTTCGCGGCGGGTGCATACGAGTTCGTCGGCGCTGCACCGGGCGGCACGGCGGCCGGGGGTGCGAAGGGGTTCGCCGGGGCTTCGGCGGGCGGTGCGGAGGCCGCAGGGGCGTACGGGTCGGCCGGCCTGGCCCACGCCGGGGGGACCGATTCGGCAGGCGCGTCCGAGGTGGGGAGGGAGGCGATCGTCTGCTGGTCGTGGACCGACGGGTGCGGCGGCTGTGCCGGGGTTCCCGGCGCGCCGGACAAGACCGTGTCACCGGCTCCCTGCCCGCCGGCCGGAGACGTCCACGGATCCGCGCTCACGGACTGCGCCGCTCCCGGCTGTCCGTCGGCCGGCTCCGCTTCCGTGGGCCGCCCGGGCGCCTCTCGCTCCCCGCTCCCCTTGTCCAGGGAAACCCGGGGCGGCTCGGCTTCGTCCCCGGCGCCGTGCTCCCGCGGCGTCGGCTGTGGCACCTCGTCGGACATCGCTCAGGCCCCCCTGTGATCGTCGTCCCAACATGCTACGGCGCGGGTCCGGCCGCCGCGGGGCGGGGCCTACGATGATCCCGATTCATCGATCAGCCGATCACCCGCGCCCGGACGACGGACCTCGCTCCACGGGCGCCGTTCCCGGGGAGGAACCCTTGACCGACCGCGATCTGCACGCCTTCATCGCCGGACTGCCCAAGGCCGAACTGCACGTGCACCACGTCGGCTCCGCCTCCCCCCGTATCGTCTCGGAACTGGCCGCCCGCCACCCCGACTCCAAGGTCCCCACCGACCCCGAGGCGCTGGCCGACTACTTCACGTTCACGGACTTCGCGCACTTCATCGACGTGTACCTGTCCGTCGTGGACCTGATCCGCACCCCGGAGGACGTCCGGCTGCTGACCTTCGAGGTGGCCCGTGACCTGGCCCGCCAGCAGGTGCGCTACGCCGAGCTGACCATCACCCCGTTCTCCTCGACCCGGCGCGGCATCGACGAGCTTGCCTTCATGGCCGCGATCGAGGACGCGCGCAAGGCGGCCGAGGCCGAGTTCGGCACCGTGCTGCGCTGGTGCTTCGACATCCCGGGCGAGGCCGGTCTGCAGTCCGCCGAGGAGACCGCCCGCCTCGCCACCGACGACCGGATCCGCCCGGAGGGCCTGGTGTCGTTCGGGCTCGGCGGGCCCGAGATCGGTGTGCCCCGGCCGCAGTTCAAGCCGTACTTCGACCGGGCCATCGCCGCCGGCCTGCACTCCGTCCCGCACGCCGGGGAGACGACCGGCCCGGAGACGGTGTGGGACGCGCTCACCGAGCTGCGTGCCGAGCGGATCGGGCACGGCACCAGCTCGGCACAGGACCCCGAGCTGCTCGCCCACCTCGCCGAGCACCGCATCGCGCTGGAGGTCTGCCCGACCTCCAACATCGCCACCCGCGCGGTCCGCACCCTGGACGAGCACCCGATCAAGGAGTTCACCCGGGCCGGCGTGCTGGTCACGATCAACTCCGACGACCCGCCGATGTTCGGCACCGACCTCAACAACGAGTACGCGGTGGCCGCCCGCCTCCTCGACCTCGACGAGCGGGGCATCGCCGGCCTCGCCAAGAACGCCGTGGAGGCGTCCTTCCTCGACGCGGCGGGCAAGGACCGGATCGCGGCCGAGATCGACACGTACACCACCGCCTGGCTCGCCCCCTGACCCCTGCGCGGTGACCACCGCGCGATGGTCACAATGGGGGCCATGCAGACCGTGACCGCCGTGGCCCACCGCGGCGCCCCCTACCGCTTCCGTGAGAACACCCTCGACTCGCTGCGTTCCGCGCTCGGCCTGGGCGCGGACGCGGTCGAGATCGACGTACGCCTCACCCGCGACGGCGTCCCCGTGCTGCTGCACGACGAGACGCTGAAGCGGCTGTGGGAGCACGACCGGCCCCTGGGCTCGCTGTCGGCGGACGAGGTACGCGGGCTCACGGCGGCCGGGGTGCCGACGCTGGCGGAAGCACTGGCCGCGACCGGTGACAGCCGGGTGATGATGGACCTGTGCGGGCGGGTCGACCGCCGGACCGTGCGGCAGGTGATGGACGTGGTCCGGCAGAGCGGGGCGCGGGACCGCGTGTACTACTGCGCGCACGCCGAGGCCATGCTCGCCGTCCGTGCCGCCGACCCGGCCGCCGAGATCGCCCTGACCTGGACGACCCTGGCCCCGCCCCGGCCGGCACTGCTGGACGTGGTGCGCCCGCGGTGGCTCAACTACCGCTTCTCCCTGGTCGACCGGGGCCTCGCGGCCCGCGTCCACCGCGACGGATATCTGCTGTCCGTCTGGACCCCGGACACCCGCCGCTCCATGCGACGTCTCCTCGACCTGGGCGTCGACTCCATCACCACGAACCGCGTGGACACCCTGCACGCCCTGCGCGACGGCGGCCACGTACTCGAGCGCTGAGGAACAGGGCTACTGGGTGGAGAAGGGACTGATCCACCACCGTTCTCCCATCGATCGCTTCGGAGCGGTCGCGACCGCGGGCGCGGGCGCGGCGAGCGGCTTCGATCGGCGTGTGGTGTGCTTGCCGTCGGTGACGGCGATCGTGTACTGGTGGCGAGAGCCGCGGGTGACGGAGTCCGTGTACGTCATCTCCGGAAGGTTCCAGTCGACCGACCGCTTCTTCAGCGAAGCCACACGGACCCCGTCGCGATAGATCAGGTACGTCAGCTCCGCGTCGTCACGGTCCCAGGTGGCCTGCCAGGCGAGCGTGACCTTGCCGGCGCGTGAACTCTTGAGCGTGAGCTCGGGAGTTGCTTCGGGAGTGCTGTTCCCGGGGCCGGCCGAGAAGCGTGTCAGGCCCTGCTGGGCTCTGCCGTTGACCATGGTGAACTCGCCGCCCGCCCAGAGGATTCCCTTGGCCATCACCAGCGCTCTGGGGCCGATGGACTCCCCGAGTCCGTCGTCCGTGTCGGGGAACCAGTGCAGGATGCGTCTGTCCTTGACGGACTGGGCAAGGAAGTGCCGACGGCGTCCGTCGGGGAAGCCTCCCGGTGTTCGGACGCAGTTGTGGGCGTGGGATGCGCTGTAGAGCACACCGTGGTGCACGAGGACGGCCTGGGTGGCACCCTGGCAGAAGTCCTTCCACACCATCTTGCCCGCCTTGCCGCCGGCCAGGCGGCCGGCGATGCGACCGTCGAAGACGCCCGTCCCGTGCCCTTCGGCTCCGAGGTAGAAGTTGGTCTTGTCACGTGCCAGTGTCTTCACCGACACGTGCTTCGGGAGCCACCGCGAGAACGAGGTGACGGTCGCGCCGGTCGAGGGGTTCAGGGCGACCAGCTCCTGTTCCCGCGCGCCGTTGACCTGCTGGAAGTCGCCGCCGACGAGAACCTTGCCCTGATCGGGCGCGGCCAGGACGGCCCGCACCGGCTGGTCGATGTCCGCCCCGAAGGGAAGAAGGGCGCCCTTTGTGCTGAGCGCTGCGACGCTCTTCCTGGTCTGGCCGTTGACGGCCGTGAAGTCGCCACCCAGGTAGACCGTGGTGTCGGTGGTGTCAATGGCACGGACCGTCGCCGGCACCGCGGGGCGGAAGTCCTCACGCAGCGAGCAGCTGGCGGTGTTGAGCGCGACCGCGCTGGCCACTCCGGTGTTGTCGACCTTGCCGAACGATCCGCCGACGTACAGGACCTTGCCGTCGCGCGACGCCTTCAGCGCCCGTACGGTCCCTTCGGCCTCGGTGAAGGAGTGGGCGCACGGCAGCAGTTTGCCGGTGACGGCGTCGAACGCGGCGAAGTTCTTCCGGGCGACTTCCTTCTCACCGGGTTTCGCGCCCGGCGGGCGGACGCTGTCGAAGGTGCCGCCCACATACACGACACCGCGTGCGTACGCGAGCGACCAGACGATGCCGTCGGTCTGCCACGTCGCCAAAGGAGCGGCGGTCAAGGTCTTTTCGCCGGATGCCGGCGAACCATGAGCGGTCGCGGGCGGAGCGGCCGCGAGAAGGACCACGGTCGAGGCCGCGGTGACCAGCTTCGTCGTGCTTTTCCTCAGACGCATGGAACATCCCGGGGTGGAAGTGGGACACGGGTGGCCGAAAAAGGGAGAGGGTGACGAAAGTACCGCGAACTATATGGATTAGAGGCATTCCTGGTGCAGCTCCCGGGCCGGGACCGAACTCCGTATCACCCGTCGGCAGCATGCCCGGACGGCCCGCTTCACCTTTCCGGTCGTTTCATAGGACTCAAATGGCCTAGGAAAAGGAGTCGCAAAGCGTGCAGGCCACCGTGCCGTGGAAAGGTCGAGGGCGCCCCGCGGTGGACGAATGCCCATCGCTCGAAGCCCCGACAGGAAATGCCCGGGAGTTCGCGTGGGCGAGACCAGGTGCCGCCCGAGGCCTGGGACCACCAAGCACCAAAGCGACAAGGAGGAGTGCTCGTAATGCGAGTGACTACCCGTTCGAAGACACAGGTTTGGGGAGCGCGGCTCGCCTGCGCCGGCCTGACCACTGCGGTGGCTCTCGGCGTCGCCGTCAGCCCCGCGTCGGCCGCTCGGGAGCCGGGGCCGCCGAGCAACGAGGGCGTGCAGCCCGTCGAGTACGACCAGCACCCGACCTGCGAAGACATCCTGGGACCCGGCGCGTTCACGTTCGACTTCCAGCAGCAGCCCGTGAACGACGGGACCTTCACCTTCGACGCCCCGAACGACAACGGTTCGATCACCCTCGACGTTCACGGCCCCTCCACCGCTCAGCTGGTCGACTTCACGATCAACGGGCCGTACGCCGCCCGCGGGATCATCGTCGTAGGCGGGTCGAGCTCCAACTTCTACAGCTATGGCGCGCCTGACTTCCCCAACGGCATCAAGTCGGACGCCGACCTCCACGCGCCGGTCAAGAACAACCCGATCGGGTTCGACAACCCCACCCACCTCCACGTCTGCGGGATCCCCAGCAAGTACACCTGACAGAGGCACGGGCCGGCTGTACAGGACCGGCTCACAGGCGGAACGTCGTGACCACGCTCACGCACCGCCATCGCAAGTGAGATCGGGGCCCGGGAAACCGGGCCCCGCCCCCTTTCCGGACCGAATGCGGACGCCACACCTAGGGGCCATCCCGTACAACTGCCCTAATCCCTGCCCTGGTTGATGGGGGTTGTGTCAGGGACAGGGCCCCTCCCTGCAGACGATCCCGATCCTGACGCACCGGCCGAGGATGATCACGAAAGCCGACCTCATCCTCCCAAGGAGCCTCCATGCGTCTGCGCAGCCGCAGCACAGTCGTCGCCGCCTCCCTCGCCCTGGCCCTCGCCGCCGGCCCGCTGGTGGCACCGGCCTTCGCCGCGCCGGCCGCGGTGACCGCGGTGACCGCGGTGACCGCGGTGACCGCGCGAACGGCGAACACGGTCCCGGATCCCGGGGCCCTGCAGGCCGCGCTCGCCGGGCTGCCCAATGCCGACGCGACCGCCGCACTGGTCCGGGTCGGCGGCACCGACGGCACCTGGCGGGGCAGCGCGGGCGTGCACGATCTGGCGAGCGGGCGGGCGGCGGACCCGAACGCCCGGTTCCGGGCCGGTTCCACGACGAAGGTCGTGACGGCGGCGACCGTGCTGAAGCTGGCGGCCGAGGGCAGGGTCGACCTGGACACGCCCGTCCAGCACTACCTGCCCGGCCTGCTCACTCCGGCGTTCAAGCCCGTCTCCGTACGGCAGTTGCTGAACCACACCAGCGGCATCCGGGCGGGCGACGGCTGGGGAGACGACTTCGCGGACCAGTACGCCCACCGCTTCGACACGATCACCCCGGAACAGGTGGTGTCCTCGGCGGTGGCGAAGGGGCCGGAGTTCGACCCCGGTGACCGGCAGGACTACCTGAACATCAACTACACGATCCTCGGGATGCTGATCGAGAAGGTGACGGGGCACTCCTACGAGCACGAGGCGACCCGGCTGGTGCTCCGCCCGGCCGGCATGAGCCACACCGGTTTCCCCGGCTCCGACCCGGTGATCCACGGCCCGCACAACCACGGCTACCAGCTGGTGAAGAACGCCGACGGGACCACGCGGTTCGTGGACGTCACCGACTGGAACCAGGCGGACCGCTGGGCGGCGGGCGACATGATCTCCACGACCGCCGACCTGGAGCGGCTGATCACGGCACTGTTCCGGGGCCGGATCGTGCCCGGGCCACAGCTGCAGGAGATGTTCACGGTGCCGGCGAACATCCCCGGCGCCACCTACAGCGCCGGGCTGACACGGTTCGAGTACAAGGGAACGGTGTACTGGCTCAAGTCCGGTGCCCGCTACGGCTACAGCACGGCGATAGCCGCCACCCGGGACCTGAGCCGGACCCTCGTCTACTCGGTCGACTCCACGGACTCCAAGGGCGAGTCGGCGAACGCGGTCGCCCAGCGCATCGTCGCGGCCACCCTCAAGCAGCAGCCGGAGCGCTCAGCGCCTCCAGCCGCTTGATCTTCCGCCGCACGACGTACAGCGGGACGACTCCGAACACCCCGAACGACATGTCGATCAGCGACCACCAGAGGGGGATTCCCCGGATCGGTCCGCAGATCAGGGCGAGCGGGATGATCCCCGCGCAGGCGATCATCCCGAACTCCACGACCCAGATGTTGCGGACCGGGTCGCGGTACGGCCCGTAGAAGGCGACCGCGATGACGAGGTGCGCGAACGCCAGCCAGTCGGTGCCGTACAGCACGAAGGGGTACTTGGCGTCGACGGCGTCAAGCCCGTCCCGCACCCGCGAGATCCACTCCATGAGCCCCGGCAACAGCTCGGGCACGGACAGCGCCCGCAACCCGCTCTCCGTCCACCGGAGTTCATGCACCAGCGGAAAGGCGGTGGCCCCGCTGAGCACAAGACACACGACGAAGGTGACCAACCAGACGCGAATGCCCTTCAGCAGGGCGGCTCTGTCGCTCATGCCAGGAGCGTACGCCTGCATTTGAACACGTTCAAAACCACCCTCTGGGCAATTGACGATTCCGGACGTCGCGGCACTGGTGGACCGGGCGTTCCCGTGGTGTGCTGGAAGTGGCGGGAAGGACCCCTTGGAGACGCGGGGAAGCGGCTCGCGGCCGTGCACCGCGCAATCAGGATCCGCGAGAAGTGGATGGAGCCCTTCCCGCCCTTCACGGCGTCCCGCTCCCCGTCTCCCGGGGCCGCCGGGGTGGGCCGAAGGGCCCGGGCCGGGTCCGGGCGGCCCGTGGCGCGGGGCTCCGGGGTGGCAGAGGGTGGGGTCGGACGCCACGAAGGGAGCTCGTGCGATGACCTCGGCCACGACCACAATGAACGCGGCCCTCCCCGCCGAACACCGTGAACGGCTGATGCGGGTCGCCCGTGAGGTGTCCTTCGCGGCCGGGACGCGGCTGTTCGAGGAGGGCCGGCGCGCCGACCGCTTCAGGATCGTGCGGACCGGCAGCGTCGCGCTCGACCTGCGGGTGCCCGGCCGCCGTCCCGCCGTCATCGAGTCGGTCGGGCACGGCGAACCGGTCGGCTGGTCCTGGCATTTCCCGCCCTTCCTGTGGCATCTGGGCGCCGAGGCGACGAGCCCGGTGCGAGCCTGGGAGTTCGACGCCGAGACGGTCCGGGAGATGTGTGCCGCCGACTCCGGCTTCGGGCGGGCGATCGCGGTCTGGGTGGGCCGGGTGGTGGCTCGGCGCCTGCCCGCTTCCCGGGTCCGGCTGCTCGACCTCTACGCCCCGTACGGCAGTGGTGGCCCGGTGTGACTCCCGGCTCCGGGGCGCTCGCCCCGGCCTTCACCCCCTGCTGCCGCTGAAGCTGCTGTCGCTGAAGGCGGTCAGCGCACAGCGCACGTCGACCACACCCGGCACCGATCGCGCGAGCAGGGTCGCGATCGGTACGAGGACGGTGTCCTGGACCCGGCCGGTGAGCGTGACCACACCGTCGTGCACCTCGACCCGTACGGGCGCCGTCCGTGTGCCGAAGAGCCGGGTGACGACCTCACGGCCGACGTCCTCGGCTATGTCCTCGTCGTTCCGCAGGAACACCGTCAGCAGGTCGGAGCGGCTGACGATGCCCATGAGGGCGCCCGCGTCGTCGACCACCGGCAGCCGCTTGACCCTGCTGCGGGCCATGACGCGCGCGGCGTGGGCGAGGGTCGCGTCCGGCGCCACGGTCACGGCCGGGGCGGTCATCAGCTCCTGCGCCGTCACCCCGTCCGCCTTGCGCAGGTCGGCGGGGTGCCGCAGCTGTCCGTACCCGCCGGGTGCGCCCTCGCGGTACTCCTCCTTCGGCAGCAGGTCCGCCTCGGAGACCACGCCGACAACGCGTCCACCGCCGTCCAGCACCGGAAGGGCGCTCACGTGCCACTCCCGCATGGTCCGCGCGATCTCCTTGAAGGCCGCTCCCGTGCGCAGGGCGACGACCGTGCGGGTCATTACGTCGTTCACCACGGTCGGAGTGCCGTTCATGGCGTCCTCCAGGGTGCTCGGAGGCGGTCCGGGGGGACCCCCAAGGTGCCGCCGCGGGCCCGGCTGCCGCATGGGCCGGATGGCCCCACCCGGGGGCCCGATTCAGCGGGCCACGGGCCCGCCGCCTACCGGACCGGCAGCGGCACCCGCCACTCCAGTGTGGCGCCGCCGCCCCCGCTCCCGGACACGGCGAGGTGTCCGCCCAGCTGGTCCGCCCGCTCGGCCATGTTGCGCAGCCCGCTGCGGCGGCCGCCGGACGGGATGCCCACGCCGTTGTCCGCGATCGTCAGGAGCACCTCGTGGCCGTCGGTCCGCAGGACGACCTGGGCCCGGTCGGCGTGGGCGTGCCGGGCGATATTGGTGAGGGCCTCGGAGAGCACGGCCACGACATGGTCGGCAATCTCGCGCGGCACGTCGGTGTCCAGCAGCCCTTCCATACGCACGCTCGGCGCGAAGCCGAGCAGCGGGGCCGCCTCCCCCGCCGCGCGGACGACCCTGGCCCGCAGTCCGCTCCCGGCGCCGCCCTCGCGCGCCCGCAGCCCGAAGATCGTCGACCGGATGATCTTGATGGTCTCGTCGAGGTCGTCGACGGCCCGCAGAACCCGCTCGGAGGCTTCCGGGTGCTCGATGAAACGGCCCGCGCTCTGCAGTGTCATACCGGTGGCGAACAGTCGCTGGATGGCCAGGTCGTGCAGGTCACGGGCGATCCGGTCGCGGTCCTCCAGCACCGCGATCTGCTCGGCGTCCTGCCGCCGTTCGGCCAGCTCCATGGCGATCGCGGCCTGCGCGGCGAACCCCCGCAGCGTCTCGGTCTCGTTCTCCGAGAACACCGGGCGGCCGGCCTCGCGCACCAGCAGGACCACGCCCCGGGCACCGCCCTCCCCCGTGCCGATGGGGACGGCGACCGCGGGGCCGAGTCCGGTGAACCTCGGGGCTTCCCGGGAGAGCCGCGCGTCCTGGGTGATGTCGTCGGTCGCGACGGGCGCGAGGGCGGAGTACGCCAGCCCCATCAGGCTGTCGCGCAGCGGCAGCACCAGTCCCCGGTGCTCCTGCGCGTCCGCTCCGACGGCGATCTCCACGGCGAGCGACTCGGTGTCCTCCATCGGCAGCGCGACCGCCGCCAGGGCCGAGCCCGTGATCTCCCGGGCGCGCTCGGCGATCAGGTTCAGGGCCTCGGAGCGTCCGCTGCCCGACAGCAGGCTGTGCGTGATCTCCGCGTTCGCCCGCAGCCAGCGCTCCCGCAGCCGCGAGTCCTCGTACAGGCGCGCGTTGTCGATGGCCACGCCGGCCGCCACGGCCAGCGTCGACAGCACCGACTCGTCCTCCTCGTCGAACTCCGCGCCGCCCCGTTTCTCGGTCAGGTACAGGTTGCCGAACACCTGGTCGCGGACCCGGATCGGGACGCCGAGGAAGCTGTTCATCGGCGGGTGGTTCGGCGGGAAACCGTACGAGGCCGGGTGCTCGGACAGTTTCGCGAGCCGGAGCGGCTCCGGGTGCCGGATCAGTTCGCCGAGGATGCCGTGGCCCGCCGGATACGGCCCGATCTCGGCGATCTGCCGCTCGGTGACGCCCACCGTGCAGAACCGGGACAGCCGTGTGCCGTCCGGTCCGATGACGCCGAGGGCGGCGTACTCCGCGTCCACGAGCACCGCGGCCGCCTCCACGATGGAGTGCAGGGCCTGCTCCAGGTCCAGCTCCCGGCCGACGGCGAGCACCGCCTCCAGCAGGCTGTGCACCCGGTCCCGGGTGCCGCGGGCCGCGTCGATCCGGGCCTGCAGTTCCTCCAGCAGCTCGTCGAGCTTCAGCTGCGGCAGTCGTACACGGGGCCGGTCGGGGCTTGCCACCACGTTCCTCCAGGTCACCTGGGCGGGGACACCCGGACCCTCCGGGTCCCCACCACCGTATCCGCCATCGGCCGGTGCCTTCGGGCGACCTTGGCCGAAGGACCTACGGTCCCTGGACGGGGACCGATCGGCACTGGCCCGGCGGCGCCGCACGCGCGACAGTGGACACAGGAGCGGCACCGATCCCCCGCGGTGTCGCTCCGCACGCATCCCGTCCCGACGCCGTTGCCGAGGCGGAGGCGGAGGCCGATGAGAAGCGAACGACGCACCCCACGAAGAAGTCCCGCCATGATCACTGACAAGGATCCGGCGTCGCACCGGCGCGTCGATCTCGACCGTGCCGAGGCGCTGCGGCTGCTGGGCAGTGTGTCCCTGGGAAGGGTCGTCTTCACCCGTCAGGCCCTGCCCACCGTCCGCCCGGTCAACCACGTCCTGGACAACGGCGACATCGTCATCCGCACCCATGAGGGCGCGGCCCTGACCTCCCGGGCCCGGCAGGCCGAGGGCCCCGGAGTCGTCGTGGCCTACGAGGCCGACGCCATCGACCCGGACACCCACCTCGGCTGGAGCGTGGTGGTCACGGGATACGCGCAGGTGGTGACCGACGCGGACGAACTGGCCCGTATCCGGGGGCTGTTGCAGCCGTGGGCGGCCCTGCCGGGGATGGACCACGCGGTGCGGATCCACCCCGATCTGGTCACGGGCATCCTGCTGACCTCGCGGGGCAACGGGCCGGAGGGCGGCTGACCGCGCCGACCGCGCGGGAGCACGGCGGGGGGGGGGGGGGGGGGGGGGGGGGGGGGGGGGGGACCCCCCCCCCCCCCCCCCCCCCCCCCCGTCCGCGTGCTCGTCACCGGTCACGGCTGGCGGCGCGGATCCCGGTGGATCAG
>NZ_JBWKFN010000025.1:0-103044 GCF_056434245.1 Streptomyces sp. NPDC044064 | reverse complement strand
CCTTGGGCCTTTGGGGTCGCTTTGGTAGGGGGGGGGGGTTCCCCCCCGCCCCCCCCCCCCCCCCCCCCGCCCCCCCCGGCCCCCCCCCCCCCCCCCCCCCCCCCCCCCCCCCCCCCCCCCGTACCGCCCCCTCCGCCTCACACGGTGATCCGGCGTCCGGTCATGGTGAACGGATCGATGCGCACCCACAGGCTGCGGGAGCCTCCGGCCCAGGGCGCACTGTGGGCACGTTCCGTGAGCCGGCGCCGCTCCTGCGGGTCGCTGACCGCGCGCGCGGGTCCGCGGACCAGGACGCTCCAGCCCTGGCTGAACGCGTCGTCGATGCGGTCGACCTCGAAGGCCACCTGGCAGCCGATGGCCAGGGCCGGCGTGGCGCCGCGCTCGGTCCGGAAGAGGATCGCACCGTCCACGACGCTGTAGTTGACGGGCACGATCACCGGACCCGAGGCCGTGCCGAGCGCGAGCCGCCCCACCCCGTGCGTCGCCAGCAGGGCCCGGCACTCGCCGGTGCGCAGCCGGGTGAACTCCGGTGCGGGCGCGGCGTGTCCGATACCCGGCGGCAGGTCGACGGCACCGCCGGTGAGTTCGGTGACGGTGGTCTCCAGTGCCGTGGCCAGGGTCATCAGCACGCCCGTGCCCGGCTTGGCCCCGGGATGCTCCTCCAGGTACCTGAGATAGCCGCCCGCCATCCCGGCGCGCGCCGCCGTCTCCCGCCGGGTGAGGCCGAGTTGGATCCGCCGGGCGGCGAGCCTGCGGCCCAGGTCGCCCAGCGGCGCCTCCGTCGCCGTGTCCGCTCTCGTCCGCTCGTTCATGATCATGACTTCTCCTCCTCGGGCCGGCGAGTCAGCCGTGCGCAACCACGGCGACGGGAGCGTCGGCGTGATGCAGGACGGCGTGCGTGACGTGGCCGATGTGTGCGCCGAGCCGGCTGGTGCGGATGCGCCGGCCGACGACGACCAGAGAGGCGTCGTGGGAGGCGTCGACCAGGACCGGCGCGGCATGGCCGGGCCGGCTCACCTCGGTCACGTCCACGTCCGGGAACTTCTGCAGCCAGGGGCGCGCCACCTCGGTCAGGGCGTCGGCCTCGCTGCGTGCGATCGATTCCCGCAGGTCGTAGACGGCGGACAGGGGGTCGACGGGCGGCGGTGTCCAGCCGTGCACGATGCGCAGCGGGGCCTCGCGGCGCGCGGCGGCGTCGAAGGCGAACCCGAGCAGTGTCTCGTCGGGGTCCTGGATGTCGAGGCCGAGGACGACGGGCCGGAAGGGTGCCGCGGCGCAGGGCACGCCCGCCGGGTCCATCCGGTGCTCGTCGGCGGCCTGTTCACCCGCCCTGACCAGCACCACGGGCCGTTCGACCCGGGCGATGACGGACAGGCTCACCGAGCCGACCAGGAACCCGCCGAGCCCGCCGAGGCCCCGCGAGCCGAGCACCAGCAGCTCGGCGGCCTCCGCCGCCTCGCACAGCACGTCGGCCGGTATCCCGGTGCGCTGCTCGGCGGTCACGTCGAGACCGGGGTGGCGCAGCCGGACGCCCTCGGCGGACTCACGCGGAACCCGCTCGGTCCAGTACGGGTGGGTCTCCGTTCCCAGCAGCGGCGCCTGGCCGGTCAGCTCGGGCGCGGGCTCCCAGACATGGACGATCTTCAGAGGCAGGCCTCTCAGCACTGCTTCACGGGCCGCCCATTCCGCTGCGGCCCGGCTCTCGGGCGAGCCGTCGAGACCTGCCGTGACCGGTCGGGTCATGCTCTCCACCTCCAGGGGCGAGGAACCACTTCCACCGATTCCACTGTCCTCCGTCCGGAGCCGCCGGGAGCAGGGGCCACTCGTCCCCGGCCGGGACCGACCGGCCTTGAGCGAGCGGACAGCCGAGGGGGCGCGCGGCGGGGCCAGCACGCCTCGCGGTGGCCGGCGCCCCGGTGGATGCTGGGGGCGGACGGCGGAGGTCGGCGCATGGCCAAAGGACGGGCCGGGCGGGTTCCGGGGCCGTGCGGTCCCGTGCCCGGGCCCGGTGCACTTCTCGCGCGCCTGTGGAACCGGCTCCGGGGCGACCTGCCGGCGGGCGTGACGGTGGCCGCGTACCTCGTGCCGCAGTGCATGGCGTACGCGGGCGTGGCCGGCCTGCCACCGGTCACCGGACTCTGGGCGATCCTCCCGGCGCTCGGCCTCTACGCGCTGCTCGGCTCCTCACGTCTGCTGTCGGTCGGCCCGGAGTCCACGACGGCCCTGATGACGGCCACGGTGGTGGGCCCCCTGGCCGCCGGAGACCCGGGCCGCTACGCCGCGCTGGCGGCCGCCCTCGCCGTCACGGTCGGGCTGCTGTGCCTGGCGGCCCGCGCGATCCGGCTGGGCTTCCTCGCGGACCTGCTCTCCCGCCCGGTCCTGGTCGGCTACCTGGCGGGCGTGGCCCTGATCATGGCGGTGGACCAGTTGACCAGGCTCACCGGAGTACGGACGAGCGGCACGGACTTCTTCCCCCAGCTGTGGTCCTTCTGCACCCGTCTCGAGGACGCCCACCCGGCGACCGTGGCCCTCTCCGCGGCCGTACTGGTGTTCCTCTTCGCCGTCGCCCGCTTCTTCCCCAAGCTCCCCGGACCGCTGCTGGCGGTGGTCCTCGCCACGGTGGCCGTCGTGGTCCTCGACCTGGACGGCCGGTACGGCGTCGCGGTGATCGGCACCGTGCCCTCCGGCCTTCCGGACCTCGCCCTGCCGGATCTCTCCGAGGTGCCGGGCCTGGTGCTGCCCGCGCTCGGTGTGCTGCTGGTCGCGTACACCGACATGATCCTCACCGCGCGGGCGTTCGCGGACCGCAGCGACGAGAACGCGCTGGACGCCGACCGGGAGTTCCTCGCCCTGGGCGCCACCAACCTCGGCGCCGGTGTGCTGCACGGCTTCCCGGTCAGCAGCAGCGCCAGCCGTACGGCGCTCGCGTCCTCCGCGGGCGCCCGCAGCCAGCTGTACTCGCTGGTCGCGGGGGCGGCGGTACTGGCCGTCCTGCTGTTCCTCAGCCCGCTGCTGTCCCGCATGCCCTCCGCCGCGCTCGGCGCACTCGTCGTCTACGCCGCCGCCCGCATGATCGACGTCGCGGGCTTCCGCCGGCTCGCCTCCTTCCGGCGCCGCGAGCTGTTCCTCGCCCTCGGCTGTCTGGCGGGCGTGCTCACCCTGGGCATCCTGTACGGGGTGATCGTGGCCGTCGGCCTGTCGGTCGCCGAACTGCTGACCCGGGTGGCCCGGCCCCACGACGCGGTCGAGGGCCTGGTCCCCGGGATGGCCGGCATGCACGACGTCGACGACTACCCGCAGGCGCACACGGTCCCCGGTCTGCTCGTCTACCGCTACGACTCGCCCCTGTTCTTCGCCAACGCGGAGAACTTCCGGCGCCGGGCGCTGGACGCCGTGGACGAACAGACCGAACCCGTACGGTGGTTCGTCCTCAACACCGAGGCCAACGTGGAGGTCGACATCACGGCTCTGGACGCCGTGGAGGACCTGCGCCAGGAGCTCACGGGGCGAGGCATCGTCTTCGCCCTGGCCCGGGTCAAACAGGACCTGCTGGACGACCTCGAGTCGTACGGCCTCGCGGAGTCCGTCGGCGCCGGCCACATCTTCCCGACGCTGCCGACGGCGGTGGCCGCGTACCGGGAGTGGAGCCGCGACCACGACCGCGACCACTGACCGAGTAGGGCCGTTCGGCCCTGGTGCATACGGCTCCGGCGGACGATGATCGGCTTCGGGGGCAGTCCTCAGGCTGCCCCGACCGGGGAACGAGGGGTCGTCGTCATGACCGAGGCACACACCTTCACCGAGCAGCACCCGATCCGGGTGTTCCTGCTGGACGACCACGAGGTCGTACGACGCGGCCTGGCCGACCTGCTCGACGCCGAACCGGACATCTCCGTGGTCGGCGACGCGGACACCGCCGAGCACGCCCTGACCCGCGGCCCCGCGCTGCGCCCGCACGTCGCCGTGCTCGACGTCCGGCTGCCCGACGGGGACGGCATCTCGGTCTGCCGCGAGCTGCGCAGCCGGATGCCGGAACTGGCCTGCCTGATGCTGACCTCCTTCGACGACGAGGACGCCCTGCTCGACGCGATCATGGCCGGGGCGTCCGGGTACGTCCTGAAGCAGATCAAGGGCTCCGACCTGGTGTCGGCGGTCCGCACGGTCGCCTCGGGCCAGTCGATGCTGGACCCCGCGACGACCGCCCGCCTCATGCGGTCCCTGCGGACCGGGCCCGCCGAGACCCCCGCGCTGCCCCCCGAACTGGCGAGTCTGTCCCCGCGCGAACGCGACATCCTCGCCCTGATCGGCGACGGCCTGACCAACCGCGAGATCGGCAACAAGCTGTACCTGTCCGAGAAGACCGTCAAGAACCACATCTCCCGCCTGCTGGCCAAGCTGGGCGTGCAGCGCAGGGTCCAGGCAGCGGTCCTGGCCTCGCACCTGGAGCAGCACGGCGACCAGGGCTGAGCTACAGCCCCACGATCCGGTTCCACCGCTTCGCGAACTCCACCCGCTCCTCGGAGGTGATGTCCCGGGCGATGGCCAGCCGCTTGCGCATGGTGTCGTCCGGGAAGATCAGGGGGTTGCCGGCCAGGGCCGCGGTGTCCTTGTCCTTGGCGGCCGCCAGCACCTCCCTGGCCGCCGGGACCGGGCAGACGTAGTTGACCCAGGCGGCGAGCTTCGCGGCGACCTCGGGGTCGCAGTAGTAGTCGACCAGGCGCTCGGCGTTGGTCTTGTGGCGGGCCCGGTTGGGGATCATCAGGGAGTCCGACCACAGCTCGGCGCCCTCCTCGGGGACGACGAAGCGGATGTCGGGGTTGTCCGCCTGGAGCTGGATGACGTCGCCCGAGTAGGCCTGGCAGGCGAGGACGTCGCCGCTGACCAGGTCCTTGGTGTAGTCGTTGCCGGTGAAGCGGCGGATCTGACCGCGGTGGACCTCGCGCTCCACCTGGTCGCAGACCCGGTGGAAGTCGTCCGCGGTCCACCGGGTGACGTCCACGCCGTTGCCCTGCATCAGCAGCGCGAACGACTCGTCCAGGCCGGAGAGCAGGGTCACGCGGCCCTTGAGGTCGCCCGCCCAGAGGTCCGAGACGTGGCGTATCTCGCGGCCGAGCTTGCGGCGGTTGTACGCGATGCCGGTGATGCCGGACTGCCAGGGCACCGTGAACATGCGGCCCGGGTCGAAGGCCGGTGAGCGCAGGAGCGGGTCCAGGTACTTCGCCACGTTGGGCTGGTGGGCGCGGTCCATCCGCTGCACCCAGCCCAGGCGGACGAAGCGCGCGCACATCCAGTCACTGATGACGATCAGGTCGCGGCCGGTCGACTGGTGGTTCATCAGCGCGGGGCTGATCTTGCCGAAGAACTCGTCGTTGTCGTTGATCTCCTCGACGTAGTCGACGGAGATGCCGGTGCGCTTCCCGAAGGCCTCGAGGGTGGGCCGACTGTTGGGGTTGTCGTCATCGGTGTCGATGTACAGCGGCCAGTTCGCCCAGGTCAGCTTCTTGTCGGTGGCGGACACGTCGGTCACGGCACGGTCGCCGGGCTTGACGTAGGCGGCGGGCACCCCGCAGCCGGCCAGGGCGCCGAGCGCGGCGGTGCCGCCGAGCGCGCGCAGCAGGGAACGGCGGGAGACGGGACGCGGCAGCGAGGATGTCTGGGGCACCAAGGCAGGATGCCGTGGGGCCCCGTGCGCGGACAATCGACGCTGCGTCGATCCCACCGGGTGGGACCCGACACCTTGTCGATCACCGCCGTGAGAGCGACCGGCGCCGTACGGCAAAAGGGCGCGGCCCCGGACGGGGAGGTGAACCCGTCCGGGGCCGCGCATGTCTGTTCTCGGACTGCTACGAGTCGAGCGACGTCATCACGTGCTTGATCCGCGTGTAGTCCTCGAAGCCGTACGCCGACAGGTCCTTGCCGTAGCCGGACTTCTTGAAGCCGCCGTGGGGCATCTCGGCGACCAGCGGGATGTGGGTGTTGATCCACACGCAGCCGAAGTCGAGCTTCTTGGACATGCGCATCGCGCGGCCGTGGTCCTTGGTCCACACCGAGGAGGCGAGGGCGAACTCGACGCCGTTGGCCCACTCGACGGCCTGGTCCTCGTCGGCGAAGGACTGGACGGTGATGACCGGGCCGAAGACCTCGTTCTGGACGATCTCGTCGTCCTGCTTCAGGCCGGAGACGACGGTCGGGGCGTAGAAGTAGCCCTTGTCGCCGACCTGGTGGCCGCCCGCCTCGACCTTGGCGTGGGCGGGCAGGCGCTCGATGAAGCCGGAGACCTGCTTGAGCTGGTTGGGGTTGTTCAGCGGGCCGAAGAGCACGTCCTCGTCGTCCGGCTGGCCGGTCTTGGTCTCGGACGCGGCCTTCGCCAGCGCGGCGACGAACTCGTCGTGGATGGACTCCTGGACGAGGACGCGGGTCGCGGCCGTGCAGTCCTGGCCGGCGTTGAAGTAGCCCGCCACCGAGATGTCCTCGACGGCCTTGGCGATGTCGGTGTCCTCGAAGACGACGACCGGGGCCTTGCCGCCCAGCTCCAGGTGGACCCGCTTGAGGTCCTTGGAGGCGGACTCGGCGACGGACATGCCGGCGCGTACGGAGCCGGTGATGGAGGCCATCGCCGGGGTGTCGTGCTCGACCATCGCGCGGCCGGTCTCGCGGTCGCCGCAGATGACGTTGAAGACGCCCTTGGGCAGGATCGAGCCCATGATCTCGGCGATCAGGACGGTCGAGGCGGGGGTGGTGTCCGAGGGCTTCAGGACGACCGTGTTGCCCGCGGCGATGGCCGGGGCGAACTTCCACACGGCCATCATCATCGGGTAGTTCCACGGCGCGACCTGCGCGCAGACGCCGACCGGCTCGCGGCGGATGATCGAGGTCATCCCGTCCATGTACTCGCCGGCCGAGCGGCCTTCGAGCAGCCGGGCCGCACCCGCGAAGAAGCGGATCTGGTCGACCATCGGCGGGATCTCCTCGGAGCGGGTCAGCCCGGTCGGCTTGCCCGTGTTCTCCACCTCGGCCGCGATCAGCTCCTCGGCCCGCTCCTCGAACGCGTCCGCGATCTTCAGGAGGGCCTTCTGCCGCTCGGACGGAGTCGTGTCGCGCCAGGCCGGGAAGGCCGCGGCGGCGGCCGCCATGGCCGCGTCGACGTCCGACTGTCCGGACAGCGGAGCGGTGGCGTACGCCTCGCCCGTCGCGGGGTTGACCACCTCGGTGGTCCGTCCGTCGGCGGCGTCCCGGAACTCACCGTCGATGTAGTTGCGCAGACGACGCAGCTCGGTGCTCACTGCCGGCCTCCTGGTCTGGTTCAAGCTGTCCAATCACTGAGACACCCACCCTAGTCGCCGCACCCACGTTTTCAACACCCCCATCCCGGCCTCTTCTGCGAAATCCGCAAGACTGGGACTCTCAAACAACGAATTTCATCGATACGGCCTTGCGAAACCGTCGAGACGTCGTGCACAGTGAGGTCGTGGCCAGTCGAAGCGCAGACCAGAGGGACTCGTCCCGCGAGTCCAGGAACGGCAACAGTCCCCAGCTGGACGCCGTCTCCCTCGCCATCATTCAGCAGCTCCAGGAGGACGGCCGCCGGCCGTACGCCGCGATCGGCAAGGCCGTCGGCCTCTCCGAAGCAGCCGTGCGCCAGCGCGTCCAGAAGCTGCTGGACCAGGGCGTGATGCAGATCGTCGCCGTCACGGACCCGCTCACCGTGGGCTTCCGCAGGCAGGCGATGGTCGGGATCAACGTCGAGGGCGATGTCGAGTCGATCGCGGACGCGCTGACCGGCATGTCGGAAGTCGAGTACGTGGTGATGGCCGCGGGCTCGTTCGACATCCTCGCCGAGATCGTCTGCGAGGACGACGACCACCTGCTGGACGTCATCAACAAACGCATCCGGGCCCTGCCCGGGGTGCGCTCCACCGAAAGCTTCGTTTATCTGAAGCTGAAGAAGCAGACCTACATGTGGGGAACCCGATAACCGTGACCCAGAAGGACCTCAGCCGCACCGCGTACGACCACCTGTGGATGCACTTCACCCGCATGTCCTCGTACGAGAACTCTCCCGTCCCGACCATCGTCCGGGGCGAGGGCACTTACATCTACGACGACAAGGGCAGGCGCTACCTCGACGGTCTCGCCGGTCTGTTCGTGGTCCAGGCCGGTCACGGCCGCACGGAACTCGCCGAGACCGCCTTCAAGCAGGCCCAGGAGCTGGCGTTCTTCCCGGTGTGGTCCTACGCCCACCCGAAGGCCGTGGAGCTGGCCGAGCGCATCGCCGACTACGCTCCCGGCGACCTGAACAAGGTCTTCTTCACCACGGGCGGCGGTGAGGCGGTCGAGACCGCCTGGAAGCTCGCCAAGCAGTACTTCAAGCTGCAGGGCAAGCCGACCAAGTACAAGGTCATCTCGCGTGCGGTCGCCTACCACGGCACCCCGCAGGGCGCCCTGTCCATCACCGGCCTGCCGGGCCTGAAGGCCCCCTTCGAGCCGCTGGTGCCGGGCGCGCACAAGGTGCCGAACACCAACATCTACCGCGCCCCGCTCTTCGGCGACGACCCGGAGGCCTTCGGCCGCTGGGCCGCCGACCAGATCGAGCAGGAGATCCTCTTCGAGGGCCCGGACACCGTCGCCGCGGTCTTCCTCGAGCCCGTGCAGAACGCCGGCGGCTGCTTCCCGCCCCCGCCCGGCTACTTCCAGCGCGTGCGCGAGATCTGCGACAAGTACGACGTGCTGCTCGTGTCGGACGAGGTCATCTGCGCCTTCGGCCGCCTGGGCACGATGTTCGCCTGCGACAAGTTCGGCTACGTCCCGGACATGATCACCTGCGCCAAGGGCATGACCTCGGGCTACTCCCCGATCGGCGCCTGCATCGTCTCCGACCGGATCGCCGAGCCGTTCTACAAGGGCGACAACACCTTCCTGCACGGCTACACCTTCGGCGGCCACCCCGTGTCGGCCGCGGTGGGCCTGGCGAACCTGGACCTGTTCGAGCGCGAGGGCCTCAACCAGCACGTGCTGGACAACGAGGGCGCGTTCCTCTCCACGCTGCAGAAGCTGCACGACCTGCCGATCGTCGGCGACGTCCGCGGCAACGGCTTCTTCTACGGCATCGAGCTGGTGAAGGACAAGCACACCAAGGAGTCCTTCAACGAGGAGGAGACGGAGCGCGTCCTGTACGGCTTCCTCTCCAAGGCCCTGTTCGAGAACGGCCTGTACTGCCGCGCCGACGACCGTGGTGACCCGGTCATCCAGCTCGCCCCGCCACTGATCTCCAACCAGGAGACCTTCGACGAGATCGAGCAGATCCTGCGGGCCACCCTCACGGAGGCGTGGACCAAGCTCTGATCATCCGACTGGATGACCGACACCGGCCCCGGTGCCGTCCGTTCGAGTGAGAACGGCGGCCCGGGGCCGTGTGCTGTCCGGCCTCCCGGTAGTGGCTGCCTAGCGTTCCAGTGACCGATCGGCCCAGCCTTCGTTCCCCCGGACGGGGGACGGAGCAAGGGAACAACGGATCAGAACCGAGGTGTACGCCCATGGAGGCCCCGCCGGACAACGACGTGCTGTGGGCACGCTCCCTGCACTTCACGCACCGCGACGGCTCGCCAGGCCTGGCCGGTGTCTCGCTCGAGGTGCGGCAGGGCGAGATCCTCGCCGTCAGCGGCCCGCGCGGCAGCGGCAAGACCACGCTCCTCAGGTGCCTGTCCGGTCTGCTGCGGGCGCAGCAGGGCGAGGTCTGGTTCAACAGCGCGCCCCTGCACACGCTGGGGCCGATGGCCCGTGAACGGCTGCGCCGCGACCGCTTCGGCTGGATCGACCCGTCCCCCGCGCTCGTACCGGAGCTGAACGTCTGGGAGAACGCCGCCCTCCCGCTGATGCTGCGCGGCACCAGCCGCCGCCGGGCCAAGGTGGCCGCGCTGGAGTGGCTGGAGCGGCTGGACGTCGGCGACCGGGCCCGCAGACGCCCGCACGAGCTGCAGCAGGCGGAGCGCCAGCGCGTCTGCATCGCCCGTGCGCTCGCCCCCGGGCCCACGGTCCTCTTCGCGGACGAGCCGACGGCCCCGCTGCACCGCGCCGACCGCGCCCATGTGCTGCGCACGCTCACCACGGCGGCCCGCTCGCACGGGATCACCGTCGTGCTGGCCACGCACGACTCCGACACGGCGGCCCTCGCCGACCGTGCGCTCGCCCTGCTGGACGGGCGCCGTGTGAAGACCGTGCACCTGCCGGACGCCCCGGAGACGGAAGGCCGGGCCGCGTGCTCGCTCTCCGCCTGACCCGCGCGGCCCGGCCCGCCGTCCAGCTGCGCCGTCTGCTGGTCGCCGCCGCCTCGGGGGGCACCGGCTTCCTGCTGCTCGGCACCCTGGGCTACGCGCTGGGCCACCCGCAGACCCCGGGCGCGGCCGTGCTGCGCCTGGCCTGGTGCCTGGTCCCGCTCGCCGCCACCGTGTACTTCGCGCTCGCGGTGGCCCGCACGGACCCCGGCACCAGACCCCGGCAGAACCTGTCCGCCGTGGGCCTGGGCCCGGCCCGCCTGACGGCGATCTCGGCGCTGACGACGGCCCTGTCCACCACTCTGGGCTCGATGCTGGCGCTGCTGGTCTTCCTGCACCTGCGCGGTGATCTGACGGGCATGCCCTTCGACGGCGCGGCGGCCCAGTTCCTGGCCGTGGACCAGCCCCTCCCGGTGCCGGCGGCCCTGACCCTGCTGGGCCTGGTCCCGGTGTCCGCCTCGACGGCGGTGGCTGTCGCCCTGCGCCCCAGGGACCCGCGTCGGCCTGCCAGGGCAACCCGCGCCTCCGGCCGCTCCGGTGCGCACGGTCACTCGGCAGCGCGAGAGACGTCCGGGGTGCGCGGGAGGCTCGGGGTGCGGTTGCTCGCCCCCGCGGGGCCGCGTGCTGCCGCCGGGGAGCAGGAGACCGCCCGGCAGACTCCGCCCGAGGCGGCTCACTCCGGGGTCACCGACTCCGAGGCGCCGGAACAGGACGCCGCCGAGCCCGACATCCCCGCCGCGCTCCCGCCGCCCCGTGAAGCCCCCGTGGGCCTGCCCTGGGGCATCACCACCGTCGCCGCGGGCCTCGCCGTGCAGGCCTACGCCGGTCGGACCACCCCCGCCCCGGACCTCACCGACCTGCCGGTCGAGGCCTTCACCGTGCTGGTCGGCTGGGTGCTGACCGCCCTCGGGCTCGTCCTCGCCTCCCCCGGCCTCACCCATCTGTGCGGGCGCGTCCTGCAGTCCGTCCGGCCGGGCGCGCTCAGGCTGCTGGCCGGCCGGGGCCTGATGGCGGAGGCCACCCGGATCGGCCGCCCCCTCGGCGTGGTGTGCGCGGTGGCGTCCGCCGGCTACGCCCTGACCGCCCTGTACAACGGCCCCGAACCCTCCTTCGGCCCGCTGACGACCCTCGGCGCGCTCGTGGTCACCGGCAGCACGGTGGCGACCCTGCTGACGGCGGCCACCGAGGCCCGCCAGTGCCGTGCCGACACGGTGGCCGCGCTGCTGCGCCTCGGCGCCCCCGCCACGATGCTGCGCAGCGCCGCCGCCCTCCGAGCGGCCGCGCTGCTCGCCGTGTTCGGCCCGCTCACCCTGGTGATCGCCGATCTGGCGGCGCTGCCGATGGCCCACTGAGCGTCCGCCGAGAAGGTCTCCCGGAGAACCTCCCGGGAAAAACCTCCGGCCGCCGATGAGTTTCGCGGCGGCCAGGCGTCCAACCCGGCGAACGGCAGCAAGCGCACGGACCCGAGGGAGACAGACCCATGTACCAGCAGATGATCTTCGTGAACCTGGCCACCGCCGACGTCGAGGCGTCCAAGAAGTTCTTCACCGCGCTCGGCTACACGATCAACCCCCAGTTCAGCTCCGACGACTGCACCTGCGTCGTGATCAGCGACACGATCGTCGCGATGCTGCTCAGCAAGAAGCACTACGCCACCTTCACCAAGAAGGCGATCGTCGACTCGACGACGTCCAGCGAGGTGCTGGTGTGTCTGAGCGCCGAGAGCCGCGAGAAGGTCGACGAGCTGGTGGACAAGGCGATCGCGGCGGGCGGGAAGCCGAGCGGCGAGACGCAGGACCACGGCTTCATGTACGGCCGTGCCTTCGACGACCTCGACGGCCACACCTGGGAGGTCATGTGGATGGACCCGGCGGCGGTCCAGGGCTGACCCGGTCCGTTCGCACAGACGTGCCTAGCATGGGCGGGTGCATCCGACACCCGCCCAGCCGCTCGACGGCTCCCACGACCGCGAGATCGAGTCCCTGGCCGAGTTCGACGAGGTGGTCGCCGAGCGCGGCTCGCTGGCCCACCATCGTGTCCAGGCCGTCGATCTGACGGGCCGTACGAAGACTCTGCTCACCCTCGACACCACGGGCGCCGTCTTCCTCGGCTGCCCGATGGACCCCGAGGCGGCCGCCCACGTCCGGTCGTCCGGCGCCCTGGTGTTCCCGCCGGTCCCGGGGCTCCCCTTCGACCCGTACCGCGGCTTCGCCTACGCACCCGAGGAGTTGTTCGCGTCGCTGAAGGAGGGCTACGAGGCGACGCCGGACGCGCGGGCCTACGCCTGGTTCCAGCGCACCAGGGCCGACGGTGACGTCTTCGCCTCCATGCTGCGCGCGATCCACGACGACGCCGTCTCCGACGCCCTGGACGAACTCCTCGCCGGCGCCCGAGTGGTGGGCGTCATGGGCGGCCACGCGATGGCCCGCGGCACGGCCGCTTACGCCGGAGCCGCCCGGCTGGGCCGGGAGCTGGCACGCGCCGGGTTCACGGTCGCCACCGGCGGCGGCCCCGGAGCGATGGAGGCGGCCAACCTCGGCGCGTACGCCGCCCCCTTCGACGACGGCATGCTGGAGGAGGCGCTCCGGCTCCTCGCCGGGGCGCCCTCGTTCCGGCCGTCCGTCACCGAATGGGCGCGGGCCGCCTTCGAGGTGCGCGAACGCTGGCCCGGCGGCGGCGAGTCGGTGGGCATCCCCACCTGGTTCTACGGCCACGAGCCGCCGAACGCCTTTGCCGCGCACATAGCCAAGTACTTCGCCAACGCCACCCGTGAGGACGGCCTGCTGGCCCGCTCCACCGCCGGGGTGGTGTTCCTGCCGGGCGCCGCCGGCACCGTACAGGAGATCTTCGACAACGCGACGCCGAACTACTACGAGTCGCGGGGCGAGCCCACGCCCATGGTCCTGGTGAACGAGGAGCACTGGACCCGCGAACTGCCGGCCTGGCCGCTGCTGCAGTCGCTGGCGCGGGGGCGGTCCATGGAGTCCCGTATCGCCCTCGTTGACCGGATCGAGCAGGCTCCGGAGGTGTTGAAACGTCTCTGCAGTTAATAAGCAGGCAAAGCCAAGGGCCGCCACAGGCATATGCATTGACACTCTTATGGAGCGCTTATAAACCTGTGAGCCTCCTGGGGGTGCTGGGGCATCACCTCGCCCCTCGCCCCATCTCCCCCTCAGCCCCCCGCAGTTCTGCACTCTGTAAAGGACAGCCGTTGTCCATAACCCGCCGTAGCGCCCGCCGTTCCGTGCGCATCCTGGGTGTTGCCTCCGCCTCCGCCGCGCTGGCCCTCGGTGTCGCCGGCCAGGCCCTCGCCTGCAACATCACCGAGTTCTCCGCCGAAGCCCAGTGCGACGGCAACAAGGGCGTCATCGTCGTCACCGACAAGGACGCCTCCGGCACCCCGGCCACGATCACCGTCTTCTCGAAGAACGCCGCCGGTGTCGAGAAGCAGGTCGGCGAGCCCCAGGACATCAAGGGCTCCGCCAAGGGCACCACGGTGAACTTCCAGGAGAACTGGAAGCCCAACGCCACCTACCGCGTCCACGTCAAGGCCGGCGACCAGGTCGACGAGGACGTCAAGCCCGACCTGGTGACCCCGTCGACGGCCTGCAAGAAGGAGGAGTCCCAGGCTCCGACGCCGCCGGCCACCCCGAAGCCGAAGCCGTCGACGTCCACCTCCACCTCCACCCCGACTCCGTCGGCCTCCGAGAGCAGCTCCGCCCCGGCGGGCGCGCCGAGCAACGCGCCGTCCCCGGCGGCCGCCGACTCGAACCTCGCCGAGACCGGTGCCAGCTCCAACACCGGCCTGATCGCCGGTGTCGCGGGCGCCCTGGTCGTCGTCGGCGGTGGCGCGGTCTACTTCGGCATGCGCCGCCGTGGGGCGAGCAGCGGCCGCTGACGCCTCACTTCGCACCTCACCCGGCCCGTCCCCGATCCCCAGGGGGCGGGCCGCGGTCGTCCTCGTCAGAACGCGGACCGCTCCAGCCAGAACTCCAGCACCTCGCGCTCGCCCAGCACCTCCAGGCCGGGAGCGTCCAGCGGCAGCCGCCGGTAGAAGGCGAGCAGGAGCGGGGTGAGCGGGCCGCGCAGGGCGACGGTGGCCTTCTCGTGGCCGCGGCGCCAGCTGACGCCGTCCGCGGCGAGTTCGACGATCCACTCGGCGTGCAGCGCCGGGTCGCTGTCGGTGGCGTGGAGGTGGATGGTACGCGGGGGCCCGTCCAGCCCGAGGGCCCCCTCAGCGCCACGGTGCCGCTGGACGAAGAGCGCGATGTCCAGCCACTCGTCCAGCGCGTCGGCGGCGACCTCGGGTGCCACCTCGTAGGGCACCCCGGCGGTGAGCGTGGCGTCCGCGCGGTGGACGGTGATCTCGTGGGTCATCCGGCGGGCCCAGAAGGCCGCGTCGGACATGCCGATCCAGGACCACACCTCGGTGTCCGGTCCGGCCTCGCGCAGGGCGCCCACGACCAGTTCGCCGGTCTCCGCCAGCCATTTGTCCAGGGCCGCCGCGTCGCCCCGCTCCTCGGGTCCGGCACCGAACGGGATCTGCTCCTGCGGGATGTTCTCCTGCGCCCGGCTGCGCACCAGGGCGTCCACCCAGCGCAGGGCCCTGCCCACATGGAGTACGAGGTCCTCCAGCGACCAGTCCGGGCAGGTCGGCACGGTGGCCGCGAGGTCGGTGCCGGAGGTCAGCACCGCCCTCAACTGCCCCACCTGGTGGGCGATTTCGTCGCAGTAACGGTCATGGGTGAGCAAAGTCATGCCGCTCACCCTAGGGGTGAGTGATCAGCCGAGCACCACGATTTCGGCCGCGTCGAACGCAACCCCCAGCTCGGCCCCGGCCTCCGGCGCGTCCCGGAGTGCGCAGGCCGCCTCCAGACGCGGGCCGCCGTCCCGGGGCCGGAGATGGACGGCCACATGGGTGCCCTTGAAGGTGCGGGCGGTCACCGTGCACGGCAGGCCCTCGTCGGCCGCGACGAGCCGTACACCGGCGGGCCGGACCAGCAGCGAGCGGTTGCCCCGGGGCGAGCCGTCGGGCACGGGCAGCTTGCCCCACGGGGTGGCCGCCGCCGTGTCGCCGACGGTCGCCGGGACCACATTGTCGAAGCCGAGGAAGCGGGCCACGAACTCGTCCGCGGGCCGCTGCCAGACCTCCAGCGGCGTCCCGGACTGGGCGATCCGCCCGTCCCGCATCACCACCACCCGGTCGGCCAGCGCGAAGGCCTCGCCCTGGTCGTGGGTGACGGCGAGCACGGTCGTACCCAACCGGCCGAACAGTTCTTTGAGTTCGACCACCAGCCGCTCCCGCAGCGAGCGGTCGAGCTGCCCCAGTGGTTCGTCCAGCATGAGCAGCCGGGGCCTGGGCGCGAGCGCCCGGGCGAGGGCCACGCGCTGCTGCTCGCCGCCGGACAGTCCGGCGACGGCCCGCCCGGCCGCTCCCGGCAGCCCGACCAGCTCCAGCAACTGCCCGACCTCGGCGTCCCGTCCGCCCCGCGGCACACCGTGCATCCGCAGCCCGAAGGCCACGTTGCCGCCGACGTCCCGCTGCGGGAAGAGCTGGTGGTCCTGGAACATCAGCCCGACGCCCCGCCGGTGCGCGGGCACGCCCGCCTGGTCCCGGCCGTCGAGCAGCACCCGGCCCGAGCTCAGGGGCTGCAGTCCGGCCACCGCCCTGAGCAGCGTCGACTTTCCGCTGCCGCTGGGTCCGAGCACGCACACCACCTCGTGCTCGGCGACGTCGAGGCCGACCGCGTCGAGCACGGGCCGCCCGCCGAGGCGCACGGTCGCGTCCGCAAGGCTCAGCAGCATCAGAACTCCCCCGTCCGGTCGGTGCGCAGCCGCTCCAGGAGCAGCAGGGCCGCCGCGCACACCACCATCAGAATCGTCGACAGGGCCATCGCCTGCCCGTAGTTGAGGTCACCGGGCCGGCTCAGCAGCCGGGCCACGGCGACCGGGAGCGTCGGGTTGTCGGGCCGCGCGATGAACACGGTCGCCCCGAACTCCCCGAGAGACACGGCGAACGCGAACCCGGCCGCGATCAGCAGCGCCCGCCGCACCAGCGGCAGGTCGACCTCTCGCCAGACCCGCCAGGGCGAGGCACCGAGCACGGCCGCCGCCTCCCTGAGCCGTCCGTCCACCGCCCGCAGCACGGGCAGCATGGTCCGTACGACGAAGGGGGCGCCCACCAGCGCCTGCGCGAGCGGGACGAGGATCCAGGACTGCCGCAGATCCAGCGGGGGCCTGTCCAACGAGATGAGGAAGCCGAAGCCGACGGTCACGGCGGAGACACCGAGGGGCAGCATGAGCAGCGCGTCGAAGCCGCGCACGAGCCGTCCGGCGTCCCTGCGGGCCAGCGCGGCGGCCGCGAGTCCCCCGATCAGCACGGCGACGGCGGTGGCGGCGAAGGCGTACTCGAGCGAGGTCCACACGGCGTGCAGGGGTGCCACGAGGAAGGTGCCGCCGTCGGCGTCGGTGAGCGCCCGGTAGTAGCCGAAGCCCGGCGCGTCGAGGGAACGCTGCACGAGCACGCCGAGCGGCAGCACCAGCAGCAGGGCCACGGTGACCAGGACCCCGGCGAGCAGCGCCCACTGCCCGGCGCCGCGCGGCCGGCGGGCGGTCACCTTCGGGTCGACGAGCCGCAGGGCGGTCTCCCGGCGCCGTACCGTCCAGGCGTGCACGGCGAGGATCGCGCCCACCGCGACGAACTGGACGAGGGTGAGGACGGCGGCCGTGGACAGGTCGAAGACCTCCGAGGTCTGGCGGTAGATCTCCACTTCGAGGGTGGAGAAGGTGGGCCCGCCGAGGATCTGCACCACGCCGAAGGAGGTGAAGGTGAACAGGAACACCATCAGCGCGGCGGCGGCCACGGCGGGTGCGAGGGCGGGCAGCGTCACCTTCCGCCAGGCCCGCAGCGGGGACGCGCCGAGCATCCGGGCGGCCTGTTCCTGCCGCGGGTCGAGCTGGGCCCACAGCCCGCCGACCGTGCGGACGACGACCGCGTAGTTGAAGAAGACGTGCGCCAGCAGGATCGCCCACACGGTGGTGTCGAGCCGTACGCCCCACAGGTCGTCGAGCAGGCCGCCGCGGCCGACGAGTGCGAGGAACGCCGTACCGACGACGACGGTGGGCAGCACGAACGGGACCGTGACGACGGCCCGCAGCAGGTGTCTGCCCGGAAAGTCCAGGCGGGCGAAAACATAGGCGGCGGGCAGGGCGAGCAGCAGGGTGAGCACGGTGGAGGCGAGCGCCTGCCAGGTGGTGAACCACAGCACGTGCCGGATGTCCGGCTGAGTGGCGACGTCCGCCATCCGCCCGAACTGCCAGACGCCGTCCACCTTCAGCCCGCGCGCGACGATCGCGGCGACGGGCCAGGCGAAGAAGACGGCGAAGAACGCGACGGGCAGGGCCATGAGCCCCAGCCGCGCCGCGCTCCCGCGCCTTTGCCCCGTGGCTACTTCAGTACGAGAGACGTCCACGACTTGACCCACTGGTCGCGGTTGGCGGCGATCTTGCCGGGGGCCATGGTCTCGGGGGCCTTGGCGGCCGGCCCGTACTTGGTGAAGTCGTCGGGCACCGCGGCGCCCTGCACCACCGGGTACACGAACATGTTCAGCGGCATGTCCTGCTGGAACTCCTTGGAGAGCAGGAAGTCGATGAACGCCTTGGCACCCTTGGTGTTCTTCGCGTTGCTCAGCAGCCCGGCGAACTCGATCTGCCGGAAGCAGGTGCCGGTCGCGACGCCGGTCGGGGCGGTGCTGGGCCGCTTCTTGGCGTAGATCACCTCGGCGGGCGGGGAGGAGGCGTACGACACCACGAGCGGCCGGTCGCCGCCCGCCTTCCTGCCCTCGGAGGAGCCGGAGAACTCCTGGCGGTAGGCCTGCTCCCAGCCGTCGACGACCTTGACCCCGTTGGCCTTGAGCTTCTTCCAGTAGTCCTGCCACCCTCCCCCGCTCTCGGCTTCGCTCGAGCGGGAGGTGCCCCCATCGCCGTACTGCGCGGCGCTGCCGAGCAGGAAACCGAGGCCGGGCGAGGAGGTGGCCGCGTTCTCGGTGACGAGGAGGTTCTTGTACGCGGGCTTGGCGAGGTCGGCGAAGGTCTGCGGCGGGGTCAGCTTGTGCTCGCTGAAGTAGGCCTTGTCGTAGTTGACGCAGATGTCGCCGTAGTCGACGGGCGTGACCCGGTGCTTGTCCTTGTCCAGCTGGTAGGCGGCGCCGACGGTGCCGAGGCCCTTCGCCTGGTACGGCTGGAACAGCCCGTTGTCGAGAGCCCGGGACAGCAGGGTGTTGTCGACGCCGAAGAAGACGTCGCCCTGCGGGTTGTCCTTGGTCAGGATCGCCTTGTTGACGGCCTGACCGGCGTCGCCGCCCGGCAGTACCCGGACCTTGTAGCCGGACTGCTGCTCGAAGTCCTTGAGCACCTTCTTGGACACGGCCCACGAGTCGTGGCTGACGAGGGTCACGGTCTTGGAGTCAGCTGAGCCCTTGCCGTCCGTCGATCCGCACGCGGACAAGGTGAGCAGGCCGAGGCCGACCGCCGCGGCCACGAGGGTCTTGGTGTTCACGTGAGTTGTCCTCCTGGGGTTGGCCAGGAAGAACGCGGCCCTGCCCGGTCCTTCTGAGAAGAACCCGGGCAGGGCACGACAGCATGAGTGGTGACCGAACTTCCTACCCAGAATGACCTGGGCGAGGTTCAGAGGGTCTGCGGCCCGCTTGCCGCACTCTCAGCGCTGTGGCGCTCCCCTGTCGGAATATGAAGATGTGATGAGACGTGATGGAACGCAGCCAGATTACCGCTCGGTGGCCGCGAGCTGACCACACGCCCCGTCGATCTCCTGCCCGCGGGTGTCCCGGACGGTGACCGGCACGCCGTGGGCGGCGATCGCCTCGACGAACGCCTTCTCGTCCTCGGGCCGCGAGGCGGTCCACTTGGACCCCGGCGTCGGGTTCAGCGGAATCAGGTTGACGTGCACGGGCTTGCCCCTGAGCAACCGCCCGAGGCGGTCACCGCGCCAGGCCTGGTCGTTGATGTCGCGGATGAGCGCGTACTCGATCGACAGCCGGCGCCCGGACTTCTCGACGTAGTCGAACCCGGCGTCCAGCACCTCGCGCACCTTCCACCGCGTGTTCACGGGGACGAGGGTGTCGCGCAGCTCGTCGTCGGGGGCGTGCAGGGAGATCGCGAGCCGGCACTTGAAGCCCTCGTCGGCGAACCGGTGGATGGCGGGCACGAGGCCGACCGTCGAGACCGTGATCCCGCGCTGCGAGAGCCCGAGTCCGTCCGGCGCGGGGTCGGTGAGCGCGCGGATGGCTCCCACGACCCGGTTGTAGTTGGCGAGCGGCTCGCCCATGCCCATGAAGACGATGTTGGAGAGCCGCGCGGGCCCGCCGGGCACTTCGCCGTCCCGCAGCGCCCGCATGCCGTCCACGATCTGGTGGACGATCTCGGCGGTCGACAGATTCCGGTCGAGCCCCGCCTGCCCGGTGGCGCAGAAGGGGCAGTTCATCCCGCATCCGGCCTGCGAGCTGATGCACATGGTCACCCGGTCCGGGTACCGCATCAGCACCGACTCCACGAGCGTGCCGTCGAACAGCCGCCACAGCGTCTTGCGGGTCGTTCCCTGGTCGGTGGACAGATGCCGGACGACGGTCATCAGGTCCGGGAACAGCGCCTCGCGCAGCCGGTCCCGCGAACCGGCCGGGATGTCGGTCCACTGCTCGGGGTCGTGCGCGTACCGCGCGAAGTAGTGCTGCGAGAGCTGCTTGGCACGAAACGGCTTCTCGCCGACCTCGGCCACCGCCTCCTTGCGCTGGGCGGGCGTGAGGTCGGCAAGGTGCCGCGGCGGCTTCTTGGCTCCGCGCGGGGCTACGAAAGTGAGTTCTCCGGGCTTAGGCATGGCTGTACCAGTGTCGCAGATCCAATTGGGTGACCCGGGGCGGTCGTGCCTCAGGTCACCGTCGTCACGGTGTTCACGCCACTCGCAGAGTGGCCCTCCGCGTGCAGCTCGAACCAAATGGTCTTGCCCGTCCCCGTCCGAATGCTGCCCCAGTCATCGGCGAGCAGGTCGAGGAGTTCGGTGCCGCGGCCGCCCTCCGCGTCCGAGTCGACCGCCGTGAGCACAGGACCGGCGGACTCGGTGTCCTCGACCTCGCACAGCAGGCGCGAGTGACGCAGCCGCAGGTTGAGCCTGAGCGGGCCGCGCGTATGCCGCAGGGCGTTGGTGACCAGCTCGCTGACCAGGAGCTCGGCGGTGTCGGCCAGGTCGTCCAACGCCCAGTCGCCCAGTTGCGCGGTCACCAGACGGCGGGCCCGGCGCGCGGAGGTCAGGTCCCGTTGCAGGGGCCAGGAGGCGTCCCAGACGGTGGCGCGTCCGCGCGGCGAATCCAGAGGTCGCAGCGGCTCGAGCGTGCGGGACCAGAGGGCCCACTGCCTGGCGAGCCACGAGGACGCGATGACACGTGAGGACCGATCTCTCCGGCGAGAGCCGATGGCGTGGCCGATGGCCTGGATGACCATGAGATCTGTCCTTTCTTGCAGGTGGCGGAGGGCCCGCCGGTGAACGCGCCCGGCGTGTGCCAGGAGCTGCATGTAGCAGTCGCTACACCTAAAATATATACGAAGCGGTTGCTACAGTAAAGACCTGCCCAAAAGTGAAAGAACGGACAGACGGCAGTCATAGCCCTCACACACCCGGGAGCCCGCATGCCTCGCCCGCCCGATCCGGCCAAGCGGCGCGATCTTCTCGACCGGGTCCGCGAGTACGTGTTGCGCAACGGCCTCGCGGATCTGTCCCTGCGCCCGCTGGCCAAGGCCCTGGGCACCAGCGACCGCATGCTCCTGTACTACTTCGGCACCAAGGAGCGGATGATCGCCGAGGCCCTCGCCATCTACGAGCGCCGGCCCCTCCTGCGCGCCCGCGAACTGCTGAAGACCGTCGGCCGGCCCACGACCCCGGCGGGGCTGCGCCGCTTCATCGAAGAGGTGTGGCGGCAGTTCAAAGACCCCGACGTACGCGCCACCCTTCCTCTGTATCTCGAGATCATGAGCGCCAGCGTGCTGCACCCGGACCGCTACGGGCCCGTGATGCACGACATCGTCACCGAGTGGACGGCCCTGCTCACCTCTGTCTTCCGTGAGCTCGGCATGGGCCCGGATCGAGCCCGGAACCAGGCCACCCTCCTGACCGACGCCAGCGTCGGCCTCTTGCTCGCCCCACTGGCAGACGACCACTGGGACCACGCCGACACGGCCTTCCGTGCCCTTCTCGACAGCCTGGAACCCGGATGGCACACCCCGGGGCCGGCTGCACCTGGCGTTCAAGATCATGGCGGGCACTGCCTGCAGGAATGAGCGTCCGGATTCCGTG
The DNA here is from genome assembly GCF_056434245.1 of Streptomyces sp. NPDC044064. NCBI lineage: Bacteria > Bacillati > Actinomycetota > Actinomycetes > Kitasatosporales > Streptomycetaceae > Streptomyces > Streptomyces sp. NPDC044064. Next base: position 81,414 of record NZ_JBWKFN010000025.1, on the reverse strand, counting down.
CGCCGACCGGCGGTCCTTGCCTCAACAGCCCTGATGCCGGTCGGCCGAAGGATTCACTCGGGAGCCCGGCGAGTGTCTGGGCCGCCTCCCAGCCGAACCGGAAACCCGCTTGGCCGGGGTCACGGTGCTCCCTAGTCTGGCCGCATGTCTGCCGCCAAGACCTCGTACGTCTGTCTGTCCTGCCGGGTGTCGTACAAGCAGTGCTACGACCCGTGGCGGGAGCGGACCTGCCCGCGCTGTGCGCGTGCGCTGATGTACGCGGGCTCCGCCTTCGCGGCGCCCCCGAAGCGGGACAGAGCCGCCTGGCGGGTGCTCACCGTGCTGTTGAACGCGGGTGTCGGTTTCCACAAGAGCTGCTGCGGTGGGCCGGGCTACCGGCCGCGGACGCTGCGCGAGGTGCGGGAGCGGATGGCGTTCGCCCGCCGTACCGGGGAGCCGGCCGCGACGGCGCTGCGCCGGGCCGAGCTGCCGTGACGGGTCTGGACGCCCTGGTCCGGACCGTCTCCCCGCCGGCCGGCCCGGTCGACGCCCGCGGGGACTGGGCCGAGGCGGAGGCACGGCTCGGGGTGCGGTTGCCCGGCGACTACAAGCAGCTGGTCGAGACGTACGGGTGGGGTGAGTTCTGCGACTACCTGTACCTGCGCACGCCCTTCGGCACGAGCCCGTACAACCGCCTGGAGCGGCACGACGGCCTGCTGGTCTGGGGTGCCACGACGGACGCCGACCGGCTGTGCTGGCGCACCGAGGGAGACCCGGAGGAGTGGCCGGTGGTGGTGCGGGGCCGGAGCATCGGGCGGGAGGAGTTCGCGCCGGGTGCGGCCGGGTTCGTCGAAGGGTGGGTGACGGGACGGGTGAGCTCCGCCGTCCTGGCCGACATGGAGCCCGGCCTGGCGCCCTGGTTCAACGCCTTCCGGCCCCGGCTGCACCGGTGTCTGCGGCTGTCCGAGGGCCCACGGCCGTACGACGAACGGCTGCGGATACTCCGGGACGTGCTGACGCCGACCGCGGACCGGGGATCGTGGCAGTCCGACGACGGTGCGCACGGCCAGGACCACTTCGCTACCGCCGACACGGACTGGCACCTCACCTACGACCGCTCGCGCCCGCACCAGATCCGGATCTCCTTCCCGCCCGCGGACCGCGCGGCGGCCCGCGACCGTCTCTTCGCCGCCGTACGCCTCATGGGCTGCACGGTCCTGGAGATCACCACGGCCGATGGACTGCCGCTGCCGGACTGGAGCGCCGACGACGCCTAGGTGTGCCATCTCATGACACTGGTTCCTCGCGGTCAGACTTGGCGGGCGCAGGACGCAAGGCGATCGGCGAGCGCGGTGACGAGGTCGCGCAGTTCATCGGGGCGCTCGATGACGAACGGCCGGTCGAGTGCGGCGAGTACCGGAGGCAACCAGTCGAGCCGCTCCGCCCGCAGCTCGACGCGCAGCCAGCGCTCGGTCGCCCGGTCCTGGCCTGCCTCGGGCGCGTACTCCTCCAGGCTCGCGACGCTGACGGGAAGGTGGGCGCGGATCTGCGCGACCGTCCCGTGGATCCGCAAGGTCACCTCATGCCGGTACTCGGCCGTGGCGAACGCCGACAACACGCGCTGTGCCGGACCGGGACCCACGGGCACTTCGAATGAGCCCGGCAGGGTCCGCGCGTCTGCGATGCGATCGAGCCGGAAGGTTCGGTCCTGGCCGATCTGGGCGTCCTTGCCCGTGACGTACCAACGGCCCGCATGGGCGACGATGCCGTATGCGTGCAGCATGCGTTCGCTGCGCCGTCCGTCGCGGTCGGTGTAGCGGATCGAGACCGGTCGGCGGTGGCGCACCGCATCGGCGACGGTGAGCAGGACCCCGGCGTCCGGGGTGTCGAGATCACCGGGCTGATCCGTGAAGGCGAGAGCTTCCAGGAGTGTGTCGAGCCGACGGGCGATGTGCTTGGGCAGTACCCGCCGGATCTTCGCCGACGCCGTCTCGCTCGCCGTGTGCTCCGTCGTCGTCAGCCCTGCTCGGCGGCCTGCGACCAGGCCGAGCAGCACGGCCAGCGCCTCGTCGTCGCTGAGCATGAGCGGAGGCAAGCGGTACCCGGGAGCGAGCCGGTACCCGCCGTAGCGGCCGCGCACCGATTCCACGGGCACGTCCAGGTCGATCAGCTGGTCCACGTACCGCCGCACGGTGCGCCCTTCGACGCCGAGCCGGTCGGCGAGTTCGGCCACCGTCCGGGTGCCGCCCGACTGCAGCAGCTCCAGGAGTGTCAGCACGCGGGCGGTGGGTCGGGGCATGTTCGCAGCATAACGCGAATACAGGACCGATTCTGTCCACTATTTCTCCTAGCCTGCGACGTGCCCGCCTCCAGCAGAGCCAAGGAGATTCCCATGGACTTCGTCTCGATCCGCATCATCACCGGCGACGTGGCGCGCCTCGTCGAGTTCTACGAGCGAGCCACAGGGGCGCGGGCGACGTGGGCCACCGAGGACTTCGCCGAACTCAGGACCGCGTGCGCCACCCTCGCGATCGCCGGCACCCGCACCGTCCCGCTGTTCGCCCCGGGCTCTGCCCGCCCGGCGGACAACCACAGCGTGATCACCGAGTTCCTCGTCGACGACGTGGACCGTGTTCACCAGAGCCTGACCGGCTTCGTCACCGAATTCGTCACCGGGCCCACCACGATGCCCTGGGGCAACCGGTCGCTGCTGTTCCGCGACCCCGACGGCAACCTCGTCAACTTCTTCACCCCCGTCACCCCGGCGGCCATCGAAAAGTTCGCACGCTGACGCCACGCAAAGCCGCTCACGCGCCTGCGGATCGACGCCGGACGTCCGATCCCGCACGTGGCTGCGGAAGCCGGAATCTCCAGCCGCTCCTTGAGCAGCCCGCCCGGTACGACGACGGGCCCCGTCCCATGTTCAGGACGGGGCCCGGAAGCCGTGACGAGCAGGACTCACGCGGAGCCGACGAACAGCACCATCAGCAGCCACACCACCGGAGCGGTCGGCAGCAGGGAGTCCAGGCGGTCCATGATGCCGCCGTGCCCGGGGAGCAAGGTGCCCATGTCCTTGATGCCCAGGTCGCGCTTGATCATGGACTCGCCGAGGTCACCCAGGGTGGCGCTGGCCGCGACCGCGAGGCCCAGCAGCAGGCCCTGCCACCAGCTGCCGCCGTCGATCAGGAACTGCATGCACAGCGCGCCCGCGACCATGGCGAACAGCACCGCGCCGAGCAGGCCCTCACGGGTCTTGCCGGGGCTGATGCGCGGGGCGAGCTTGTGCTTGCCGAAGCGCCAGCCGACCGCGTACGCGCCGGTGTCGCTGACCACCGTCAGGAGCAGGAAGGTCAGAACACGCCAGGAGCCGTCGTCGGCGGTGAGCATCATGGCGACGAACGTCGCCAGGAACGGCACGTAGAACGCGGCGAAGACGCCGGCCGTGACGTCCTTGAGATAGCCCTCCGGCGGCTCGGTCATACGCCAGACCAGGACGGCCAGCGCCGTCAGGGCCATGGCGACCCAGGCACCCTCGGCACCCCGCACGTACCCGGCGACCACCATCGCCGCACCGCCGAGCGCGAGCGGCACGAGCGGCGCCTTGATGGCCTTGCGCTCCTGCAGCCTGCTGGTCAGCTCCCACAGACCCACGACCACCGCGACCGCGACCACACCGACGAACACGGCCTTGTAGATGAACAAGGACGCGATGATCACCACGCCGAGCCCGACACCGACCCCTATGGCCGCGCTCAGGTCACGGCCCGCGCTCTTCTTCTGCGGCGCGGGCGCCGGCTGCGGGGCGTCGGGCATGGGCTCCGGATTCTGCGTGTCGTGTTCGAACGTGTTGCCGTGGAACGTGCTGCCTTGGAACGTGTTGCCTTGGAACGCGCTGTCCCGGAACGTCTCGTCTGGGAACAAGGGGCCGTTCAGGCGAGCAGCCCCCCGGTCGTCGTCCTGGTCTCCGCCATGCGCGGGTACGTCGGGCACGATGGGCATGGGGCGAGTGTGCTGCGCCTCAGGCGCATCGTACGCGGGACCCGCCGGGGCAGCCCCCTGGACAGGCCCACCCTCGGTGGGCCCCCAGTACCCGGCCTGCCCCGCCGTCGGCGGTGCCCCCCAGGAAGAGTCGCTCATCAGACTTCGAGCAGCTCCGCTTCCTTGTGCTTCAGGAGCTCGTCGACCTGAGCCACGTACTTGTGGGTGGTGTCGTCCAGCTCCTTCTCCGCACGGCGGCCCTCGTCCTCGCCGATGTCGCCGTCCTTGATCGCCTTGTCGAGGGCGTCCTTGGCCTTGCGGCGCACGGAGCGGATGGAGACCCGGGAGTCCTCGGCCTTGCCCTTGGCGACCTTGATGTAGTCGCGACGACGCTCCTCGGTGAGCTCCGGGAACACCACACGGATGATGTTGCCGTCGTTGCTCGGGTTGACGCCCAGGTCGGAGTCGCGGATCGCCTGCTCGATGTTGCGCAGGGCGCTCTTGTCGAACGGGGTCACGACCGCCATGCGCGGCTCCGGCACGGAGAACGAGGCCAGCTGGTTGATCGGCGTCAGCGCGCCGTAGTAGTCGGCCACGATCTTGTTGAACATCGCCGGGTGCGCACGGCCCGTGCGAATCGCGGCGAAGTCCTCCTTGGCGACCACGACGGCCTTCTCCATCTTCTCCTCGGCCTCGAGGAGGGTCTCTTCGATCACCACTTGCTCCTGCGTGTCTTGAGTAAGGCCCGGCTGCGGTTCCTCGTCGGGGCGGCGGCCGGCTGCGTCGCGTCTTCTTCCTGCACGGTTCCCGACCGGCAGGACATTGTCCATCCCCCGGCCAGGGTGCGTCCCGTCCGTCCCCCGGACAGGTGGCGTACCCCGGGTGACGGGGGTGTGCCGGTCAGGCCCGGCTGCCCTGGTCACCCACCAGCGTGCCGATCTTCTCACCCTTGACCGCTCGGGCGATATTGCCCTCCGCGAGCAGCTCGAAGACGAGGATCGGCAGCTTGTTGTCACGGCACAGCGTGATGGCGGTGGCGTCGGCGACCTTGAGGTCGCGGGTGATGACCTCGCCGTAGCCGAGGGCGTCGAACTTGACGGCGTCGGGGTTGGTCTTGGGGTCGGAGTCGTAGACCCCGTCCACCCCGTTCTTGCCCATGAGCAGCGCCTCGGCGTCGATCTCCAGGGCGCGCTGGGCGGCGGTGGTGTCGGTGGAGAAGTACGGCATGCCCATACCGGCGCCGAAGATGACCACGCGGCCCTTCTCCAGGTGGCGCACGGCGCGCAGCGGGATGTACGGCTCGGCGACCTGGCCCATCGTGATGGCGGTCTGCACCCGGCTGTCGATGCCCTCCTTCTCCAGGAAGTCCTGGAGGGCGAGGCAGTTCATCACGGTGCCGAGCATGCCCATGTAGTCGGAGCGGGCGCGGTCCATGCCGCGCTGCTGCAGTTCGGCGCCCCGGAAGAAGTTTCCGCCGCCGATGACGACCGCGATCTCGGCGCCGTCGCGGACGACGGCGGCGATCTCACGGGCGATCTTGTGCACCACGTCCGGGTCCACGCCCAGGCCCCCGCCACCGGAGAAGGCCTCTCCGGACAGCTTCAGCAGAAACCGGCCGCGTACTTTGCCGTCGTCGCTCTTCTGGGCCTTGGTGGTCATGGAGATCCCGCCTCTTTCACGTGTTGCACATACGAAGAAGGCCATTGCCGGTGGGGTCGCTTTTCGCTCCCATGCGCGGCAATGGCCTCCTCGTCAGATCTGCTGCCGTCCGCCACGTGCCTGGGTGTGGCGGTGTGCCCGGACGACTGCTTTCGACCCTATCGAGAATTCTCCTCGGGTCGCGCGTCGATCGCGGTACGGACTCAGATGCCGACCTTGATGCGCGTGAAGCGCTTCAGGGTGACACCGGCCTCGTCCAGGACCTTCTGGACCGACTTCTTGTTGTCCAGCGCGTACGGCTGGCCGAGCAGCGTGGCGTCCTTGAAGAAGCCGTTGAGGCGACCCTCGACGATCTTCGGCAGGGCGGCCTCGGGCTTGCCCTCGGCGCGGGTGGTCTCCTCGGCGACGCGGCGCTCGGACTCGACGACCTCGGCCGGCACGTCGTCCTTGGAGAGGTACTTCGGCGCGAAGGCGGCGATGTGCTGGGCGATGCCCTTGGCGACCTCGGCGTTCGGCTTGTCCAGCTCGACCAGGACACCGATCTGCGGGGGCAGGTCGGGCATGGTGCGGTGCATGTAGGCGAGCACGAAGCCGTCCGCGAACTGCGCGAAGCGGTCCAGGACGATCTTCTCGCCGAGGTTGGCGTTGGCCTCGTCCACGAACGCCTGGACGGTCTTGCCGGCCTCGATCTCGGAGGCGAGCAGGGCCTCGAGGTCGGCCGGGGAGGTCTTGGCGACGTACTCGGCGATCGCGGTGGCGACGGCCTGGAACTTGTCGCCCTTGGCGACGAAGTCCGTCTCGCACTTCAGCTCGACGAGGACGCCGGAGGAGTTGTCGTCGGCGATGATGGAGACCACGGCGCCGTTCTCGGCGGAGCGGCCCTCGCGCTTCGCGACGCCCTTCTGGCCCTTGATGCGCAGCGCCTCGACGGCCTTCTCGACGTTGCCCTCGGCCTCGTCCAGCGCCTTCTTGCAGTCCATCATGCCGGCGCCGGTGAGCTCACGGAGCTTCTTGACGTCGGCGGCGGTGTAGTTCGCCATGAGTCTGTGAGTCTTTCTCGAAGTCTTGGAAGATCGGAGATCGGTACGGTCTGCGATCCACATGTGAACGCGGATCACGGACTGCGCGCCGACCTACAGGTGAACAGCGGGGGCGGACTTCATGTCACCGCCCCCGCCGTCAACACTGACGTCAGGCCTGCTCGCCCTCGGCGGCCTTCTCCTCGACCGGAGCGGCCTCAGCCTCGACCGGAGCAGCCTCAGCCTCAGCGGCCGGAGCAGCCTCGGCCTCAGCGGCCGGAGCAGCCTCGGCCTCGGCGGCCGGAGCAGCCTCAGCGGCCGGAGCCTCGTCCTTCTTCTCACCCTCGAGCAGGTCACGCTCCCACGCGGCGAGCGGCTCGCCCGCACCCTTGTCGCCCTTGTCACCGGTGGCGACGCGCGAGCGGGAGATGAGGCCCTCGGCGACGGCGTCGGCGATCACGCGGGTGAGCAGGGTGACGGAGCGGATCGCGTCGTCGTTGCCCGGGATCTTGTAGTCGACCTCGTCGGGGTCGCAGTTGGTGTCGAGGATGGCGACGACCGGGATGTTGAGCTTCCGGGCCTCACCGACCGCGATGTGCTCCTTCTTGGTGTCCACGATCCAGACGGCGCTGGGCACCTTCTGCATCTCGCGGATACCACCGAGGGTCTTCTCCAGCTTGGCCTTCTCGCGCGAGAGCACGAGAAGCTCCTTCTTGGTCAGACCGGAGGCGGCGACGTCCTCGAAGTCGATCTGCTCGAGCTCCTTGAGGCGCTGCAGACGCTTGTAGACGGTCGAGAAGTTGGTGAGCATGCCGCCCAGCCAGCGCTGGTTGACGAAGGGCATGCCGACGCGGGTGGCCTGCTCGGCGATGGCCTCCTGCGCCTGCTTCTTCGTGCCGACGAACATGACCGTGCCGCCGTGGGCGACGGTCTCCTTGACGAACTCGTAGGCGCGGTCGATGTACGACAGCGACTGGAGCAGGTCGATGATGTAGATGCCGTTGCGCTCGGTGAAGATGAAGCGCTTCATCTTCGGGTTCCAGCGACGGGTCTGGTGACCGAAGTGGACGCCGCTCTCCAGCAGCTCCCGCATCGTGACGACGGCCATGGCCGTATCTCCTTGAATTTCTCGGTTGTGCCGCGGATGCCGGACGGCTCCCGCGCCTGACGCCCACCTGCGCCGTGCCACGAAGGACCGAGGAGCGCTGACACCGGCTTGTGATCACCAGGTGTCGGGGCGTGCGAAGTCGACCCGGTGACCCGGATCGCCAGAAGAAGTGTACGGGACCGTGGGAGCGCCGGGTGACGCCGCTCTCCACAACCGGGGAGTAATCCACAGATCCCGGCCGTGATCGGCGGGGGTACGGGAGGGTCTTCGCATGCGACGAGTGATGCGGTGCGTGGGCGTGTGGGCGGGATTGCTGCTGGCCTCGGCGGCGACGGCGCCGACTCCCATGGCCTGGGCATCCCTGCCCCCACCTGCCACGGAGGAGCGGGTTCCGGCCATCGCCCGGGCCTGGCCGGTGGGCGTCCGCCCGCTGGTGCTACGGGGCTGGCAGCCCCCGGCGACGGTCTACGGCCCCGGCCACCGGGGCGTGGACCTGGCCGCGTCCCCAGGCGCTCCGGTACGGACGGTGGCGCCCGGGCGGGTGACCTTCGCGGGCCGCGTGGCCGGGCGTGGCGTGGTGTCCGTCCGATTGGCGGGCACGGACCTGCGCACGACGTACGAGCCGGTCAGCCCCTCGGTGCGGAAGGGGGACACGGTGGGGACGGCCGAGGTGGTGGGCACGGTCGAGGCGACGGGGTCGCACTGCTCGGGCACGTGCGTGCACTGGGGCCTGCTGAGAGACGAGACGTACCTGGACCCGCTGTCCCTGCTGCCGCCCTGGCTGCTGCACAGGGGGCCGTCGAGACTGCTGCCGGTGCTGGAAGTGCCTGCGTAGCACCGGCCGTGACTGCGGGCACCCCGCCGGGCGGCCGAAGACCCACCCCGCCCGGCAGCAGGGAACCTCAGCCCTTCACACCCCGTAGCGCCATGGCCACCGCGGCATCCGTCACCACGGAGGGGTCCTCGGCGGCACCGAGCTCGATCCGCCGCACAGCCGCGTCCACGACCCCCTGCAGCAGCATCGCCGCCAGCCGAGGCTGCCCGTGCCCCATCTCCCCCAACGCCTCGACGACCATCGCGACCAGCCCGCCGTGCGCGGCCCGGATCTTCTCGCGCGCCCCCGCGTCCAGCTCACTCGCCGAGATCGCCACCACAGCCCGGTGCCGCCGGTCCCCGACCAGCGCCAGCTGCTGCCGCACATACGCCTCGACCTTGTCCTCGGCCGACGACGCCCGCTCCATCGCCGCCGCGACCTCCGCCGCCCACACGGGGAAGTCGACCTCGCACAGCTCCTCGACCACGGCGGCCCGCGAGCGGAAGTACTCGTACACGGACGACCGCGCCAGTCCCGTCCGCTCGGCGAGGGCCGGGAAGGTCAGCGCCTCCGTCCCGCCCTCGGACAGCAGGGACCGAGCCGCGTCCAGCAGGGCGGCTCGCTGCATCGACCGGTGCTCGGCCACGGAGGCCGCTCGAATCCTTGGCACGTCAACCACTTTACGGACACCCCACCCCGGAAGGGAGGACTCAGCGCCCGAAGCTCGCCAGCTTGGCCCGCAGCTGCAGCACCGACTTGGTGTGGATCTGGCTGACCCGGCTCTCGGTGACCCCGAGCACATTGCCGATCTCGGCGAGGGTGAGCCCCTCGTAGTAGTAGAGCGTGACGACGGTCTTCTCCCGCTCGGGCAGCGTGTTGATCGCCCGCGCCAGGAACCGCCGCAGCTCCCGGTCCTCGGCCACCTCCACCGGATTGTCGGCGGCGGTGTCCTCCAGCGTGTCCATGAGGCTGAGCCGGTCCCCGCCCTCGCCGCCGACATGCAGCAGCTCCTCCAGGGCGACCACGTTGGCCAGCGACAACTGGCTGAACACCGCGTGGAGTTCGTCCACCTCCATGCCCAGCTCGGTGGCGACCTCCCCTTCCGTCGGCGTCCGCCGCAGCCGCGCCTCCAGGGTGGCGTAGGCCCGCTCGACGTTGCGCGCCTTCTGCCGGACGGACCGGGGGATCCAGTCCAGCGCCCGCAGTTCGTCGATCATCGCGCCCCGGATCCGGGTGATCGCGTACGTCTCGAACTTGATCTCCCGGTCGATGTCGAACTTCTCGATCGCGTCGATCAGCCCGAACACCCCGGAGGAGACGAAGTCGGCCTGCTCCACGTTGGGCGGCAGGCCGACGCTCACCCGGCCCGCCACGTACTTGACCAGCGGCGAGTAGTGCAGGATCAGCTGCTCCCGCAGCCGGTCGTCCCCCGTCTCCTTGTACGACCGCCACAGCTCGTCGAGCGTCGAGGGAGCGGGCGGTCGCACGCTGCCACCGTCGCGGGCGGCCGCGGGGATCGCCGTCCGGTCGGACCCGGAGGTGTGCTGGGGCATTCGTCGCCTTGTGCCGTTCTGCCGTACCTGGGTGAGCTGTCGGTCTGATGTCGAGATGGCGCGGTCTGCGCCCGGGCTTTCGTGAGCGTAGCGTGACTGAGGAGTCGCGGTGTGCGAACAAGGAGGGTCCACCCCTGCGCGGACCTCTGCTGTCGTCCGCGCCGCCGCGCCCGGCAGCTCGCTCTGCGTGACCGGGCAAAGGGGTCAACTCCGCGAAATCCCAAGGGCGTAGGGGATTCCCTCGGACGGCCGAACACCCTCGGTCAGCACGGACCGTGACAGCTCCGGGCCGAGATCATCGCCTGGCGTGTCAACTTCCAGCCGTCGCCGTGTCGTTCGACGTATCCAAGTGCTCGGAGTTCGTACAGCCTCGCGATCGCGTCGTCCGGCGTGGTGCGCGCACCGCAGGCGATCTCCACGACGGGGGCCGCACGGCTTCCGGGCAGGGCGGCGAGGACGGCCCGGGCGTCCGGTTCCAGCAGGTCACGCGGGAGTACGGGGCCTCTCCGGGGCGGGGCCAGCTCGCCGATGTCGCCCACGAGTTCGACGACGTCCGCAGCGTCGGTGACCAGGACGGCCTCTCCGCGCAGCAGTTCGTGCACGCCGGCGGAGAGTCCGCTGGTGACGGGCCCGGGCACACCCATGGTGAACCTCCCGAGCCGGGCCGCCGCACGGGCCGTGGCCAGCGAACCGCTGCGACAGGCCGCCTCCACGACGACGGTGCCCCTGGTGAGCGCCGCGATCACTCTGTTCCGCAGGATGAACCGGCTCGGAGTCGGATGATCACCGGGCGGCAACTCCCCCACCACCAGCCCCTGTTCCGCGATCCTGTCGATCAGGGCGGTGTGGCCGCGGGGGTAGGGCCGGTCGACGCCGCAGGCCAGGACCGCGACGGTGGCTCCGCCGGCGGCGAGGGTGCCTCTGTGGGCGGCGCCGTCGATCCCGTAGGCACCGCCCGACACGACGACCCAGCCGCGCTCGGCCAGGCCCGAGGCCAGGGTGGCCGCGGCATGGGCGCCGTACTCGGTGCAGGCGCGTGCTCCCACGACGGCCACGGACCTGAGCGCCCACATCCGCAGACCGGCCCGCCCCCGCACCCACAGTCCGGTGGGCCGCCCGTCCCCGAGGTCATCGAGCTGCCCCGGCCACTCGGCGTCCCCCGGACGGACGAACCGTATTCCGGCGGCCCGCGCCACCTGCAGATCCCGCTCCGGCTCGGCCCGCCGGGCCCGCTCGACCAGCCCTCCCCACCGAGTCCCGCTCACCCCCGGCAGCGGCTCCCCGCCGTCGCGCAACCGCCGTACGACCTCCCCCACGCCGAACTCCCGCAGCCACCGCCCGCCGACCTCGTCCCCGGGCTCGATGACCCGGGCGAGAAAGACCCGGTCGAGCAGTTCCCCGTCCGGGTCGGGTCCTGTGGTCACGTCAGGGCCCCGAGGGCCATGGGCACGCCGCGCGGCACTCCGGTGCGCAGTTGCAGGGCGAGGCAGACGTCGGTGGCGTCCGGGCGGTCGTGACCGACGAGGTCCGCCACCGTCCAGGCGACGCGCAGCACCCGGTCGATGCCGCGGGCGGTGAGCACGCCCCGCTCGAGGTTGCGTTCGGCCTCGTCCATGGCGTCGGCGGCGGCATGGAATCGGCTGCGCAGCTCCCGTCCGGGCACCTCGCTGTTGGTGCGCCAGGGGGTGCCGGTGAGCCGGAGGGCCGCCCGCTCCCGGGCCGCCCTGACCCGGTCGGCGACGGTCGCACTGGACTCGCCGCAGGCGCCGGGTTCGGTGAGCTGGGCGCGGGTGACCGGGTCGACCTCGACCCGCAGGTCGACCCGGTCCAGCAGCGGGCCGGACAGCCGGGCCTGGTAGCGGCGGATCGCGGACGGCGGGCAGTCGCACAGGGAGTCCCGCTGCGAGAAGCGTCCGCACGGGCAGGGGTTGGCCGCCAGGATCATGAGGAACCTCGCCGGGAACCGGACCACGCCCGCGCTGCGCGCGATCACCACGTGTCCGGACTCCAGGGGCTGCCGCAGCGCGTCCAGCGTCTGGCTGTGGAACTCGGGTGCCTCGTCGAGGAACAGCACACCCCGGTGGGCGAGGGAGACGGCTCCGGGCCGTGCGACGCCCGGGCCGCCGCCGACGAGTGACTGCATCGTGGCCGAGTGGTGCGGGGCGCAGTAGGGGGCGACGTCGATGAGCGGCTTGCCCGGAGGCAGCAGCCCGGCCACCGAGTGGACTGCGGTGACCTCCAGTGACTCCTCCCGGGTGAGCCGGGGAAGCACGGCGGGCAGGCGCTCGGCCAGCATGGTCTTGCCCGCGCCCGGCGGGCCCTCCAGGAACAGATGGTGCCCTCCGGCCGCGGCCACCTCCACGGCCGTGCGCGCCGAGGTCTGGCCCACGACATCGGCCAGGTCGTGGTCCTGGTCGTGCTGTGCCGCACCGACGCTGTGCATGCCGGTGGCGGCGCCCGTGCCCGGCATCCGGAGGCCGGCCAGCAGGGGGTCCGGGCGTCCCTGGTCGTCCGGTTCCTCCACGGGCACGGGCTCGTCGGTCAGCACGGCGATCAGCTGCCGAAGGCTGCGGATGCCGAGCACCGACACGCCGGGCACGAGCGAGGCCTCGGCGGCGGCACACTCCGGTACGACCACCTGTTCGTAACCCGCGTCGGCGGCCGCGAGGACCGCGGGCAGGATGCCCCGCACGGGCCGCACCCGGCCGTCCAGTCCGAGTTCTCCGATCATGACGATGTCGGCGAGGACCCGGGGGTCGATGCGCTCGGCGGCGCCGAGCACCGCGCAGGCGACGGCCAGGTCGAAGCCGGAGCCGGCCTTGGGTACGGACGCCGGGCTGAGTCCGACGGTGAGCTTCTTCTGCGGCCATTCGCCGCCCGAGTTCACCACCGCCGCCCGAACCCGGTCCCTGCTCTCCGTCAGGCTCTTGTCCGGGAGGCCCACCAGGGCGAAGGCGGCCACTCCCGGTTCCAGGTCGGCCTGGACCTCGACGACCACCCCCTCGACGCCGACCAGGGCCACGGAGCACGTACGGGCGAATCCCACCTCAGGCCACCCCCCGCGCGTGCTCGACGGACGGGGCGCCCCGGCGGGGCAGGAGAACGCCGATCAGGTCGATGCGGACGCCTCCGGGCGGGGCTCCTCCGTGGGTCTGGATCCAGCGTTCGGCCAGGGTCAGCAGCCGTTGCGCCTTCTGGGCCGTGACGGCGGCCATCGGGTGCTGGAAGGCGCCGCCCCTGCGCGTCTTCACCTCGCAGACGACCAGCGTGCTCCCGTCCCGGGCCACGATGTCGATCTCGCCGGACCGTCCGCAGCGCCAGTTGCGCTGCAGGATCGTCATCCCGGCCTCGGCCAGCCGCCGCGCGGCCAGATCCTCGCCGTACCTGCCGAGTCCACTGCGTGCCTTGCTCATGTCGGCACCACCTCCGGCGCCAACCGTCACGCATCCCGCCCCGAGAAATGGATCTTGGTGGACTACTCGGCGGTTGTGGAAAACTCCGTCACCCGCCCGGGAGCTCCAGGTCGCTCTTGTTCAGCTCCTCAATGTTCACGTCCTTGAACGTGAGGACGCGGACCTGCTTCACGAAACGGGCCGGCCGATACATGTCCCAGACCCAGGCGTCCGCCATCGACACCTCGAAGAACACCTCGCCCTGGACCGAGTGCACCTGCATCTCGTAGTCGTTGGTGAGGTAGAAGCGCCGTTCGGTCTCGATCACGTATTTGAACAGACCGACGACGTCTCGATACTCCCGGTAGAGCTTCAGCTCCATCTCGGTCTCGTACTTCTCGAGGTCCTCGGCGCTCATGGCATGTTCCCCTTCAGCCGTGCGATCCCACCATTGTGCGCCAGTCCGACGAGCCTTCAGACGATTTCCGTGTCAAGGGTCACGGGCCTGGCCGGGGGACCTTCGTCGAGCAGCGTGCGCAGCAGCTCGGCGAGTCTGGTCGGATACACCGTCTCATGTGCCCGGGTCAGTTCCTGACACGTCCACCAGCGCGCTCCGGCGACGCTGCGCCGCTCGAGATCCGTCAGGCCCTGGGCCTCGGTCTCCGTCTGGGTCGTACGGGCCAGGTAGTACCACTCGTCCTGGTCCCAGCGCCGGCCCGCGAACGGGAAGGAGCACTGCCGGCGCCACAGCACGGGCCCGAGTTCGACATCAGTGATGCCGGTCTCCTCGGCGAGTTCCCTGAGCGCCGCCTCCTCGCGCGTCTCGGTCCCCTCCAAGCCGCCGCCGGGGGTGAACCACCAGTCGTCGGCCGGATCCTCCGGCTCATGGCCGTGCAACAGGAGGATGCGGTCCTCGGGGTCGAGCAGGACCACCCGGGCGACCTTGCGCAGCCCGCCCTCGTAAGTGTCCTCGCCGGTCCGCGTGGTCTCAGCGGGCACCGGCGGTCTCCACGCCGGTGCGGCCGCGGGAGCGGCCCAGCCGCTTGGCGATCGGGCCGTAGGCACCGCCGCCCAGCACCAGGACGGCACCGGCGACGATCATGAGTTCGATGGTCCGGAGCGGGCCCGGCTGGGACAGGGTGCCCAGGGCCTCGAAGCCGGTGGGGCGCTTGAGCAGGCCCTTCATGGGCCAGACGACGGAGTCGACGCGGGCGGCGACGGCATCCCGGGACACCGTGCCCTTGGCGGCGTCGGTGAGGTGGGCGGTGGAGTCCAGGGAGCCCTGGCGTTCGTCACCGAGGAGGAAGAGCCGGCCCTTGGGGACGGTCACGGTCGGGAAGTTCTGGTTCTCGGCCAGGCTGCCGACGGGCAGATACGGCTCGTCGATCTGCTTGCCGTTGACGGTGAGCTTGCCGTTCGTGCAGCAGGAGACGGTGTCGCCGCCGACCGCGACGACCCGCTTGACCACGTTGGCGTTGGTGACCCAGCTCTTGTCGCGGAAGACGACCACGTCACCGCGCCGGACCTCGTTGCCGTCGACGCGCTGGGCCAGCACCCGGTCGCCGATGGCGATCGTCGGGCTCATCGAGCTGGTGGGCACGGTGTACGGCCGGTAGACCAGTGCCGCCCAGCCGAAGCCCGCCAGGAACAGCACCAGGCCCAGCGCCATGGCCACCCCGGACAGCCGGTTCCCGATCCGGCTGCCACCGGCCTGTACCGTGCCTGCGCCCGCGCTGCGCGGGGCCGTACGCGTCGTGCTCTCGCCACCCATGGACCCGCACCCTACCCGGCGGTACCGAGCAGGGGCAGCCCCTCTTTCGCGGCCCGGGCCACTGCTTACCTGTTCTTGGACTCCAGGCGGTCCGACCGCCTGCGCCGCCACACCGCCACCGGCAGGACCGCGGCCACCGCGACACCCGCGGGCGCCACCGACAGCGACGCCGAGGCGGAGGACTTCTGGTCCAGGCCCTGGTCGAAGGTGTCCGGGACCGGCAGGGTGCCCCAGCGGTTGATCGGCCAGGCCTTGACGATGGCACGGCCGACGACCTTGTCGACGGGGACCATGCCGTGGTTCTTGTCGGACTGGTTGTAGCGCGAGTCACGGGAGTTCTGGCGGTGGTCGCCCATCACCCAGATGTAGCCCTTGGGGACCGTCACCTTGAACTGACCGCCCTGGTCGTCCTGGCTGCACGGCGTGTTGCCGGGGTAGACGTACGGCTCGTTCAGCGCCTTGCCGTTGACCGTCAGCGGGCCGGTGCCCTTGCACTGGATCGTGTCGCCGCCGACTCCGATCACACGCTTGATCAGGTCCTTCTCCTCCGCGGACGGCATCAGGCCGATCCAGCTGAGCACCTTCTGCACCGCGTTCGGGTTGGGCGCCGGCTCACCCGCCAGCCAGTTGTCCGGGTCGTGGAAGACGACGACCTCGCCGCGGTCGGGCTCGGAGCCGAACCACGGGGTGAGCTTGTCGACCAGGACGCGGTCACCCTGCTGGAGGGTGTTCTGCATCGAGTCCGACGGGATCGAGAACGCCTGCACCAGGAACGTCTTGATCAGCAGCGCCAGAACCAGCGCGATGCCGATCAGGATCGGCAGCTCCTTCCAGAAGGAGCGCGGCTTCTTCGGCGGGCGTGCGGCCTCGTCCGAACCGTCACTCCCGGCCCGAGGCTCCTGCTCCTCGGGCGTGCCGTCGTCGGCCGCCGAGAACTCGGAGGTCCCGGAGGTCACGGACCCGTCCGGAGCCGGGACGTTCCCGTCCACGGGGTGACCGCGGTGCTCCTCGCCGTCGTGTCCCGACCGTGCGCCAACCGCCACATCCCCCACGCCAACTCCTTACTCTGTGCCGCCGCCTGCGCCATCCGCGGTGCAGGCCCACCACTCCCATAACGAGCGGGAGTTCCGCAGGGGTCGGGAGTCGGGTCAATGCGTTCGGATCGTCGGAGGCAACCCTATGCGACGGCGGAGAGGCCGCGGACGACCCCGACACGGAGTTGGAAACGCTTGCGAAGGTTTTAGGTTCGTCGAGGCTGGTCCAGTGCCCGACGGGCCAGCCGATGACCATGGCGCGGCCGACCACGGAGTCCTCGGAGACCGTGCCGCCGTACGAGGTGTTCTGGTGGGCGCGGGAGTCCGCCGAGTTGTCCCGGTGGTCACCCATCACCCACAGGCGGCCCTTGGGCACGGTGATGTCGAAGGGCGTGGAGGAGGGCGAGTTGCCCGGGTACAGGTAGTCCGCCTCGGTCAGCGGAACGCCGTTGACGGTGACCCGGCCCTGCGCGTCACAGCACTTGACGTGGTCGCCGCCGACCCCGATGACCCGCTTGATCAGGTCCTTCTCGTTGTCCGAGGGCAGCAGGCCGATGAAGGTGAGGCCTTCCTTGAACTGCTTGACGACGACCGGGTCGTGCTTCTTGGCGGTCTGCTCGCCGGCCAGCCAGCCACCCGGGTCGTGGAAGACGACGACGTCCCCGCGCTGCGGCTTCGAGCCGAACCACGGGGTGAACTTGTCGACCAGGACGCGGTCGCCGATCCGGATCGTCTGCTCCATGGAGCCCGACGGGATCACGAACGCCTGGACGAGGAAGGTCTTCAGGACCAGCGCTATGAGGACGGCGACACCGACCAGAAGGGGGATCTCCCGAACGGCTGACCGCCTGCGCTTGCGCTTCACCTTGCGCTGCAGCTTGCGCCGCTCCGCGCGCGTGCGGCCACCGCCGGGCGTGGAGGTGCGCCGCGAGCCGGTGGGCAGCAGGTCCTCGGCGGGCGTGCCGGGCACCCCGCGCGGTTTTCCGCGGTTACCCATGCGCACCGTCCGCAGCGGGCACGCGCGCGTAGGCGGACGGCCGCGTCAGGTGCGTCCAGTGGGCGTACGGCCAGGCGATCCAGTCGGCCCGGCCGATCACGTCGCCGACGGGGATCATGCCGCCGCCGGGCGAGCCGAGGTGGTCGCGGGAGTCGCTTGAGTCGCTGCGGTGGTCCCCGAGGACGAACAGGCGGCCCGCGGGCACGACGACGTCGAAGGGGACGGAGGACGGGGTGTCCCCGGGATAGAGGAACGCCGTCTCGTCGACCGGCCGGCCGTTCACCTCGAGCCTCCCCTCCTTGTCGCAGCAGACCACATGGTCTCCCCCCACCCCTACAACGCGCTTGATGTAGTCGGCGTCCCCGAAATACCCGGTCCCGTCGAAGACAACCACGTCACCACGGTGCGGCCCGGCACCGAAACGGTACGCCAACTTATTTACGAGAACGCGGTCGCCGATCCTCAATCCCTGTTCCATGGATCCGCTCGGAATCTGGAACGGTTGCACCACGAAAGCGTTGAGGAGCAGCAAAAACGCCAGGCAGGCGAAGAGGGTGAGGGTGATCCTGCCGCCCGGCAGCCACTCGGCGAGCCGCGACACCAACGCGAAACGCGACCGGCCCTCCGGCCCCGGAGTACCGGGGTGGGAGGAGCGGTCGCGTTCCGTCGGCTGTGCTTCGGTGTCCATCGGAGCCAGATGTTATCCGGCCCCGCTGTGACCCCGGGAAGGCACTCAGCTGTCGCGCTTCTCCTTGATCTTCGCGGCCTTGCCGCGCAGGTCACGGAGGTAGTACAGCTTGGCGCGGCGCACGTCACCACGGGTGACGAGCTCGATCTTCTCGACGATCGGGGTGTGCACCGGGAAGGTGCGCTCGACGCCGACGGAGAACGAGACCTTGCGGACCGTGAAGGTCTCGCGGACACCACTGCCCTGGCGACGGATCACAACGCCCTTGAACTGCTGCACACGGGAGCGGTTGCCCTCGATGACGCGCACGTGGACGTTGACGGTGTCACCCGGGCGGAAGGCCGGGATGTCGCTGCGCAGCGACGCGACGTCGACGGAGTCGAGCAGGTGAGACATTTCGTCTGCTTTCTTCGCTGATGCCACAGGTCATCAACGGGAGCTAGGTGTTTGCATGAAGCCGTGTGCGGGTCGGAACGGGCGTCGTGTCCCCCTGCGGCAGGGGCGCACGCCGGACGGACGCACAACAGCGGTCTATTCTTCCACGCCCTCGGCCCGGCGCCAAAATCGGCCGTACGGCTTCCCGTCCGGGTCGGGTTCCCAGCCCAGGATGGAGAGCATCTCGCGGTCCTTCTTGTCGAAGGCCTTGGGGTCGCAGCGCTCGATCAGGTCGGGCCGGTTGGCCGTCGTGCGCTTCAGGGCCTCGTCGCGGCGCCAGCGGGCGATCTTGCCGTGATGGCCGCTGAGCAGCACCTCGGGGATGTCCCGGCCGCGCCAGACGGGCGGCTTGGTGTGGACGGGGCCTTCCAGGAGGTTGGCCATCGCGCCGGGCGCGAAGGAGTCGTCCCGGTGGGACTCGGCGTTGCCGAGGACGCCGGGCAGCAGCCGGGCCACGGCCTCCGTGACGACCAGGACGGCCGCCTCGCCGCCGGCGAGCACGTAGTCGCCGATGGAGACCTCGTAGACGGGCATCCGGGTGGCGTACTCGTCCATGACGCGCCGGTCGATGCCCTCGTAGCGGGCCGGGGTGAAGATCAGCCAGGGGCGCTCGGAGAGTTCGACCGCGAGTTCCTGGGTGAAGGGGCGGCCGCTCGGGGTCGGCACGATCAGCGCGGGAGCCTGCGCGCCCGACTCGTAGCCGTCGGCGAGGACCGTGTCCAGGGCGTCGCCCCAGGGGTCGGTCTTCATGACCATGCCGGGGCCGCCGCCGTACGGGGTGTCGTCGACGGTGTTGTGCCGGTCGTACGTCCAGGACCGCAGGTCGTGCACGTGCACGTTCAGCTGTCCGCGCGCGCGTGCCTTGCCGACCAGGGAGACGTTCAGCGGCTCCAGGTACTCGGGGAAGATCGTGACGACGTCGAGGCGCATCAGGACTCGTCCCGGGTCGAGTCGATCACCGCGCGGTCGTCGATCAGGCCCGGCGGAGGGGAGATGACTGCCTTCTGCTCCTCCAGGTCGATCTCGGTGACGATCTCCTCCACGAAGGGGATCATCACCTCGCTGCCGTCCGGGCGCTCGACGATGAAGAGGTCCTGGGAGGGCAGGTGCGAGATCTCCGTGATCCGGCCGACCTCCGCGCCGTCCTCGGTGACCACGTCGAGGTCGATGAGCTGGTGGTCGTAGTACTCGTCCTCGTCCTCGGGGAGTACCTCGGGGTCGATCTCGGCGATCAGCAGGGTGTTGCGCAGGGCCTCGGCGGCGCTGCGGTCGCTGACGCCCTCGAAGCGCAGGAGCAGGCGGCCGCTGTGGACGCGGCCGGTGGCGATGGTGAGGGGCCCGGTGGAGGCCGGGTCGGTGGCCAGAACGGCGCCCGGGGCGAGCCGCAGCTCCGGCTCGTCGGTACGTACCTCGACGGTGACCTCGCCCTTGATGCCGTGGGCGCGGCCGATCCGCGCGACTACCAGCTGCACGTGTACAGATCTCCTGTCATACGACTGCGGGCCGGGGACGGCCCAGTGGCCCTCCCCGGCCCGAGCCGGTTGCGATGAAGCGTCAGCGGACGTGGTCCACGTCGACGAGGTCGACGCGGACACCGCGGCCGCCGATGGCGCCCACGACGGTACGCAGAGCGCGCGCGGTGCGACCGTTGCGGCCGATCACCTTGCCGAGGTCGTCGGGGTGGACCCGGACCTCCAGCACGCGCCCGCGGCGCAGGTCGCGCGAGGCGACCTGCACATCGTCAGGGTTGTCGACGATGCCCTTCACGAGGTGCTCAAGCGCCTCTTCGAGCATGCTGCTCAGGCCTCGGTCGACTCGGACTCGGCAGCCGCCTCGTCCTTCTTCTCAGCCTTCTTCTTCTGGGTGATCGCCTCACCCTTACCCTCGTCGTCACCGCCGAGAGCCTCGAACGACGGACGGGCCGGCTTCGGCTCGGCGACGAGCAGCGGCGCGGGAGCCGGCTCGCCCTTGAACTTCTGCCAGTCGCCGGTCTTCTTCAGGATGGCGAGGACGGGCTCGGTCGGCTGCGCGCCGACACCCAGCCAGTACGCCACGCGGTCGGCGTCCACCTCGATGACCGACGGGTTGTAGGTCGGGTGGTACTTGCCGATCTCCTCGATCGCACGGCCGTCACGGCGGGTGCGGGAGTCGGCGACGACGATGCGGTAGTGAGGCGAACGGATCTTGCCCAGACGCTTCAGCTTGATCTTGACTGCCACGGGAGTGGATTCTCCTGATTTTGACGTGGTTGGGCACGGCGAGCTGCCGCGTGGGGTTGCGGTACCCGAATGCCCGATGGACGCGTCAGCCGGAGGAGAGAGGGGTCCTGTGCGGCTGTCGAGTACAGCTAGCCATTGTGCCATACCCCGCGGGTCGCCTCCGGCCGAGGGGGGCGGGGTGCGGCCGGGCACGGGCCGGCGGCACCCGGCGTGGAGGTGAGGTCACGTCGGGTGCGCCGCCTGGTGCTGTGAAGTTGCCGTGCCCGAGTGGAATGCGGCTGCCACGAGCAGTCGCAGTCTCAGCTCGCCGCCGCCCCCACGATCTCCGGGATGCGGAACGGCTTGCCGCAGCCGCCGCACACGATGGGAGCCTGGGCCAGGACCGACGGGACCACCCGGACGTTGCGCCCGCAGTCGCAGACGGCCTTCACGCGGACACCGCCTCCGGAGGAGCCGTGCCGGGCCGCCGGACCGCGGAAGGTGCGGGAGGTGTCGGCGGAGGTGGCCACCGTGTGGGCCTTCAGCGCGCGCTGGAGCCGCTCGATGGTCGGGCGGTAGCGGCGCTTGGCCTCGGGGTTGAGCGTGACCAGGGAGAAGCCGCTGCTGGGGTGCGGTTCCTCGGGGTGGTCCAGGCCCAGCTCCTCGGCGATCGCGAGGAATCTGCGGTTGTGGTAGCGGCCGGCCCGGGAGGTGTCGCGTACGCCGCGCGCGGCGGCGATGCCGTGGACTGCCTCATGGAGCAGTCGCTCGAAGGAGAGTTCGTGACCGCACGCGGACGACGACTCCCCGATCAGGGACTCTGGCGCGGCAAGGTCCGGCAGCTCGGGGTGGTACCGCTGAATGTCGGCCCACGCCTGCGCCAGCTCTGCGGCGAGAACAGGTGGTGTCTGTGTCGTGCTCACGTAATGACAACGAGCGGGGGTGCCGCTGTGTTCCTATTCCGGGCCATCCCAAATAATTTGCACGTACCCGTCAGTTGGCACTGATGCGTCCTGACGAGGGCGGGTGCGCTGATCTGCGGAGAAGCCGCACAGCTCATACCAAGCCGGTGCGTAGCCTGACGTACGAACCGCCCTGTAGCGGCGGGGAGACGGTGGGCGGCGGATGCGCAAGATGTGTTTCGGACGCTCTCGCACGAGGCCGTCACCTCTGTCAGCGTCCGCGACGCCCGTGACGTTACCGGGTCCGAAGGCGCCCCCGGCCACCGGCTCGTCCCGGGCGGGTGGACACCGTACGGTCGCCCAGATTGCGTGGATGTGAAATCTCGCCACACTCGGCACTGGCCCCCAAGCCGGGGCCCACGACCCCTGGACGGCACCGCGAGCCGGGAGTTACCTGGCATACGTGGATAGTGCGAGCGCACGGCACGGGGGCCACGCAATCGGGCACTGCGGCGAACTGTCGGCGGAATGGGGCGCTTACCTATGACACCTACGCTCGTGCGGGAACACCTGTCTCACCCGGGCTCCGTACCGCCCCGGGTGAACCTGTGCGCACGCGCGCGTGACTGGTCCGAGATCCAGGAGCGGATGCTGGTGCCGCTCTACGAGACCGTCTACGAGCGACTTGAGGTCGGCCCTGCCACGAGGCTGCTGGGCCTGCGCTGCGGTTCCGGGCTCGCCCTGCTGATGGCGGCCTCCAGAGGGGCCGCGGTCACCGGTGTCGATCCCTCCCCCGCGCGGCTCGCCCTCGCACGCGAGCGCCTGCTGCCGGACGATCCGCGCGCTGCACGCGCGCGTGCCGGTACGAGACTCGTCGAGGGCACTCCCGAGGACACGGCCGACGCGGAGACGCCCCCGTACACCCTGGTGACCGTCTTCGAGCCGGTCGGCTGTCTGGCGGGCGACTCCGAGGGTCTCGGCGAGCTGCTGGCGGGCGCGCTGCCGTCGGCCGGGCACGGCGCGGCCGTGGTGCTGGCCGGCTGGGGCCCGCCCGAGCGCTGCGCGACCTCCTCGGTGCTGCGGGTGGCGACGAAGCTGGCCGATCCCCTGCGCAGCGCGGGCAGCTGGCGCCCCGCCCGGCGCGACGACCTGGAGGAGGTCGCCCAGCGGGCCGGCCTGAAGCCGGACGGCTCGGGGCGGGTGGCCTGCCCGTTCGGGTACGCCGACCTCGACAGCGCCGTACGCGGTCTGCTGTCGACGGGCCTGTTCGACGCGGCGGTCGCGGCGACCGACCGCAAGCAGGTGGACAAGGAGCTGACGGAGGCGCTGCATCCGTACCGGCGCCCGGACGGCACCGTCTGGATGCCGAACGTCTTCCGGTACCTGATCGCCCGCGTGCCCTAGAGGGCCCGCCGGACAGGTCGACGGGTCCTAGCCGTCGATGTCCTTGGTGAGGCGTGTGATGCCGGCGATCCGGTAGGCGTCGGCCTCCTCCAGCGTCTCGTTCTCCAGCAGGGCCTGGGCCAGGGCGTCCAGTTGCCCGCGGTGGTCGCGGAGCTTGCGGCACGCTTCCTCGTAGCACTCGTCGACGATCCGGCGCATCTCGGTGTCGATCACGTCGAGGGTCTGCGGGGCGGCGGCGAGGCCGTAGGCCTGCTGGGCGTCGTTGGGCAGGGCGGAGAGGCGGCCGACCTCCCGGCTCATGCCCCAGCGGGACACCATTCCGCGCGCGACGTTGGTGACCTGTTCCAGATCGCTCTCGGAGCCGGTGGTGACCACGCCGTAGACGACCTGCTCGGCCGCCATGCCGCCGAGCGCGCCGATGATCCGGCCGCGCAGGTAGTCCTCGGTGTACGCGTACCGGTCCGCCTCCGGGGTGGACAGCGTGACGCCCAGCGCGCGGCCGCGCGGCACGATGGTGATCTTGCGGACCGGGTCGGCGCCGGGCTGGAGCATGCCCAGCAGCGCGTGGCCGCTCTCGTGGTAGGCGGTGCGCCGGCGTTCTTCCTCGGGCATCACCAGCGGGCGTTCGGCGCCCAGCTGGACCTTCTCCAGGGCCTCCGAGAGGTCGGTCTGCGTCACCTGCTGCTGCTTGCGCTTCACGGCGAGCAGGGCGGCCTCGTTGGCGAGGTTGGCCAGTTCCGCGCCCGTCATGCCCGGGGTCGTCCGGGCGACCTGGGCGAGGTCGACGCCCTGGTGGAGCGGGATGTCACGGGTGTGGATCTCCAGGATGGCCTCGCGGCCGCCGCGGTCCGGGGGCGAGACCTGGACGACCCGGTCGAAGCGGCCGGGGCGGGTGAGCGCGGGGTCGAGGATGTCGGCGCGGTTGGTGGCCGCGATGACGATGACGCCCTCCGAGCCGGAGAAGCCGTCCATCTCGGTGAGGATCTGGTTCAGGGTCTGCTCGCGCTCGTCGTGCCCGCCCACCCCGGAGCCGCCGGCACGGGCCCGGCCGATGGTGTCGATCTCGTCGATGAAGATGATGGACGGGGCGACCTTGCGGGCCTCCGCGAACAGTTCCCGTACCCGGGAGGCGCCGACGCCGACGATCATCTCGATGAACTCGGAGGCGGAGGCCGAGAAGAAGGGCACGCCCGCCTCCCCCGCGACCGCCCGCGCGAGCAGGGTCTTGCCGGTGCCGGGCGGGCCGGCGAGCAGCACACCGCGGGGCATCCTGGCACCCATGCGCCGGTAGGCGTCGGGGTTCTTCAGGAAGTCCACGACGTCGTTCAGCTCGCCCTCGACCTCGTCGATGCCGGCCACGTCGGCGAAGGTGGTGCGCTTCTCCCCCGGCACCAGCTCCACCGGTTTCGGCGGTGCCTTGCGGCCGAGCATTCCGCCCGCGCCGCCCATCCCGGCACGCATGCGCCGCGCGATGAACACCCACACCGCGATCAGCAGCAGCATGGGCGCCAGTGAGATCAGCAGGTTGGCGAGAAAACTGCGGTGCTGGACGACGGGTTCGGCCGTGACGGTGACGTCGTGCTTGGTGAGGTTGGCCCACAGCTGGTCGTCGGCGAAGGACGGCCGCTGGGTGTTGAAGTCGGTGTACTTCCCGCCGCCGCTCGGGTTGTCCTGCTCCTTCTTGAGCTGGCCCTGGATCGCGTCGCCCTTGGCGTAGATCTTGCTGACGTTGCCGTCGTTCACCTGCTTGCTGAACTCGGTGTACGAGATCGTCGGCTCGTTGGCCCGGTCGAAGAAGGACAGCACCAGGTTGGCGATCAGGTACACGACCAGCGCGGTGAGGATCAGCCGCCACCAGCCGCCACGCAGTCTCGGTCCGCCGGGCGGCTGCTTCGACGGCTCCTCGGGAGCACCTTCGGTGCGCCAGGGCTGGTCGGGCGACTTGCGCGGCGGCGCAGAGTTGGCCATATCGGGACATTACGACACCGATCCGGCCCTGGCACACGCAGATACGCCTGGGGGCGCCCCTCCGGAGAGGGGCGCCCCCAGGGACGTACCACGGCACTCAGCCCATGAACTTCTTGAACTCGTCGGGGAGCTCGAAGTCCTGACCGGCCTGCTCCGGCAGCCCGAAGGCGCCGCCCTGAGCCGCGGCCTCACGGCGCTGGGCCGCCTCCAGCTCCTGCTGCTTGCGCTTCATCGGGTTGCCGGAGCGCTGCTTGCCCTTGGCCTGCTTCGGCTGCTTCTTCTGCCGGCCGGCGCCGCCGCCCATGCCCGGGATCCCCGGCATGCCGGGCATGCCGCCGCCCTGGGCCATGCGGGACATCATCTTGCGGGCCTCGAAGAACCGCTCGACGAGTCCCTTCACCGCGCTGACCTCGACACCGGAACCCTTGGCGATACGGGCGCGGCGCGAGCCGTTGATGATCGTCGGGTCCTGGCGCTCGCCCGGGGTCATCGACTTGATGATCGCGGCCGTGCGGTCGACGTCCCGCTCGTCCAGGTTGTTGATCTGGTCCTTGATCTGGCCCATGCCCGGGAGCATGCCGAGCAGCTTGGAGATGGAGCCCATCTTCCTGACCTGTTCCATCTGGGACAGGAAGTCGTCCAGGGTGAAGTCCTGGCCCTTCTTCGACGCCAGCTTGGAGGCCATCTTGGCGGCCTCTTCCTGGCTGAACGTCTTCTCCGCCTGCTCGATCAGGGTGAGCAGGTCACCCAGGTCGAGGATGCGGGAGGCCATGCGGTCCGGGTGGAACGCGTCGAAGTCCTCGAGCTTCTCGCCGTTCGACGCGAACATGATCGGCTTGCCGGTGATCTGGCGGATCGACAGGGCGGCACCACCGCGGGCGTCACCGTCGAGCTTGGAGAGCACCACACCGTCGAAGCCGACGCCGTCGCGGAAGGCCTCGGCAGTGTTGACGGCGTCCTGACCGATCATCGCGTCGACGACGAACAGGATCTCGTCCGGGGAGACGGCGTCGCGGATGTCCGCGGCCTGCTGCATCATCTCCTGGTCGATACCGAGGCGGCCGGCGGTGTCCACGATCACGATGTCGTGGACCTTGGTCCGCGCGTGCTCGATGGAGTCCTTGGCGACCTTGACCGGGTCGCCCACGCCGTTGCCCGGCTCCGGGGCGTAGACCGCGACACCGGCGCGGTCGGCGACGACGCTCAGCTGGTTGACGGCGTTGGGGCGCTGGAGGTCGGCGGCCACGAGCAGCGGCGAGTGGCCCTGCTCCTTGAGCCACTTGGCGAGCTTGCCCGCGAGGGTGGTCTTACCGGCACCCTGCAGACCGGCCAGCATGATCACGGTCGGGGGCTGCTTGGCGAAGCGCAGCCGCCGGGTCTCGCCGCCGAGGATGGTGACGAGTTCGTCGTTGACGATCTTCAGAACCTGCTGGGCCGGGTTCAGCGCCTTGGAGACCTCGGCGCCGAGCGCGCGCTCCTTGACGTTCTTGATGAACGTGCGCACGACGGGCAGGGCCACGTCCGCCTCGAGGAGCGCGATCCGGATCTCGCGCGCGGTGGCGTCGATGTCCGCCTCGGAGAGCCGTCCCTTGCCGCGCAGGTTCTTGAAAGTCGCTGACAGGCGATCGGAGAGAGTGTCGAACACGGCGCTCGCGGTCCTCGGGGTCGGTGGTGGCTGCTGGGAATCGCCCTCCAGGGTATCCCGGCGGCGAACTCATCGGGGAAGGGTCATCCCCTCAGGGTCTCCTCGAGCACCCGGGCCAGCGAGTTCGCGTCCGGTCCCGGCAGGGGTGCGCCCGCTCCGGTGGTGACGTAGAACGCGTCGACCGCGTTGGCACCCAGGGTGCTCACGTGCATGCTGCGCACCCGGACCCCGGCCTTCTCCAGGGCCATCCCGATCCGGTGCAGCAGTCCGGGGGCGTCCTGGGTCCGCACCTCGATCACGGTGGCGTGGTGGGAGGCGGCCGGGGCCACCCGCACCCGGGGCGGCGGGGCCACCCAGCCGCGGCGGCGCGGGTAGGCCGCGTCCCGCTCGGCGAGACGGCCCGCGATGTCGAGGGAGCCGTCGAGGGCGCGGACGAGGTCGGCGCGCAGCCGGGCGGCCTGCGGCAGGGAGCCGTACTCGGCCGCGACCCGCCAGTTCAGCAGCAGGACCGAGCCGTCGTCGACGTCGTCGGGCAGGCTGAGGGCGCTCAGCTCGGCCGTGCGGACGGTCAGACGGTGGACGGCGAGGACACCGGCGACCGCGGGCAGCACGGCGGGCTGGTCCGGTACGGCGATGACCAGCTCCACGCCGAGCGGCTCGGGCGCGCCGGAGGCCTCCTCCCCGGCCACCGGCTCCTTCTGTGCGCGCAGGGCGAGGACCGGGCTGCCGGTGCGGAAGGCCTCGATGGCGAGGCGTTCCTGCTCGGCCGTGGGCGCGGCGGGCTCGGGTTCCTCGGGGGCGTCCCCGGCGAGGACGGCGGAGACGCGCCGTACGAGGTCGGCGACGAGGGAGCCGCGCCAGGACGACCAGGCGGCCGGCCCGGTGGCCAGGGCGTCCGCCTCGGTGAGGGCGTGCAGGAGCTCCAGCGTGCTCTGGGTGCCGACGGCCTCGGCGACCGAGCGGACGGTCGCGGGGTCCTCCAGGTCGCGCCGGGTGGCCGTCTCGACGAGCAGGAGGTGGTGCCGTACCAGCGTCGCCAGCACCGCCGCGTCCACGCGGTCGAAGCCGATCCGGACGGCCACGTCCTTGGCGATGATCTCGCCGGCCACGGAGTGGTCGCCGGGCCAGCCCTTGCCGATGTCGTGCAGCAGGGCGGAGACGAGGAGCAGGTCGGGGCGGCTGACCCGGCGGGTCAGCTCGGAGGCGCGGACCGCCGTCTCGATCAGGTGCCGGTCCACGGTCCAGATGTGGACGGCGTTGCGCTGCGGGCGGCAGCGGACCCGCTCCCAGTCCGGCAGGAGGTGGCTGATCAGGCCCTCCGCCTCCAGGGCCTCCCAGACGTCGACCGTCGGGCGGCCGGAGCCGAGCAGGGTCACCAGCTGTTCGCGGGCCTCGGCGGGCCAGGGCGTGGGCAGGGGGCGCGCGGTGGCGGCCATGCGTCGTACGGCGTGCAGGGAGAGCGGAAGCCCGGCCTGCGCGGCGGCGGCTGCGGCGCGCAGCGGGAGCACGGGGTCGCGTTCGGGGCGTGCGGTCCGGGCGAGCACCACCTCACCGTCCTGTTCCACCACCCCTTCGGCCAGCGGGGAGCGTTCGGCGACCGGTTTGCCGCCGCCCAGCATGGCGCGCAGACGCGGGCGGACGGCGCGCGAGCGCAGCACACGGCCCACTTCGCGCCAGGTGACGTCACTGGCGTACGAGATCACGCGCGCCGATTCGTAGACCTGCCGCAGCAGGGTGTCGGCGTCCAGCAGGCCCAGCTCGGCCGCGACCTGGTCCTGTTCCTGCAGTGCGAGCCGGTCGGTGGCCCGGCCGGTGGCCAGGTGCAGGGCGTCCCGGACGTCGAGCAGGCGCCGGCGTGCCTCGGCGAGGCCCTCGCGCGGGGCGTCGGCCAGCCAGGAGGCGGCCACGGCGCGCAGGGCGGTGGCGTCCCTGAGGCCGCCGCGGGCCTCCTTGAGGTCGGGCTCCAGGAGGTACTGCAGCTCGCCCTGGCGCTCGGCGCGGTCGGCACAGAGTTCCTGCAGCTCGGGCAGGCGCTTGGGCGCCTGGTTGCGCCAGTCGGCCAGGACGGCCGTGCGCAGTCCGGCGGTGAGGCCGAGGTCACCGGCGAGGTGACGGGCGTCCAGGAGGCCGAGTTGGACTTTCAAATCCTCCCCGGCCGTCTTGCGGGCCTCCGCGGGCGTGCGCACGGAGTGGTCGAGCGCGAGGCCGAGGTCCCAGACGGGGTACCAGAGGCGGTCGGCCAGGGCGGCGACCGCGCCGGGGTCGCTCCCGTCGTGCAGCAGGAGGAGGTCGAGATCGCTGCGCGGGGACAGCTCGCCGCGGCCGTAGCCGCCGACGGCGACGAGCGAGACGCCCTTCAGGCCCTCCCCTCGCCCGCCACCGCCCTTCGGGGGACGCTGCTCCGCTTCCTCGTCCGCCCCGGCCGCCGCCGTGAAGAGTCCGGCGAGCCAGTCGTCGGTCAGTTCGGCGAGGGCGGCACGGCGCGGCGGCCCGGACCGCGCCCCCTCGGTGAGGAGGCGCAGCCGGGCCGCCGCGTAGCCGCTGGGTCCCGAGTCATCCGCTTGGTTCCGCACATCCGTACCCGTCACCCAGCGACTCCTGTCCTTGTGTCGTGTCAGAGCGCGTCCGGGCCGCGCTCGCCGGTACGGACTCGTACGGCCGTCTCGACCGGCTGGGACCAGACCTTGCCGTCACCGATCTTGCCGGTGCGGGCCGCCTTGACGACGACCTCGATCAGCTGCTCGGCGTCGTCGTCCTCGGCCAGCACCTCGATGCGGATCTTGGGGACCAGGTCGACGGTGTACTCGGCACCGCGGTAGACCTCGGTGTGGCCCCGCTGACGACCGTAACCGCTTGCCTCGGTGACCGTCAGCCCGTGGACGCCGAAGGCCTGCAGGGCCTCCTTGATCTCGTCCAGCCGGTGGGGCTTGACGACGGCGGTGATGAGCTTCATGCGTCCACCTTCTTGGTCTGCGCGGCGGCCATGGCCGGGGCGTGGGCGGCGGATCCGATGACACCGCCGCCGGCCCCGCTGAAGTCGTATGCGGTCTCGGCGTGCTCCGCCTGGTCGATGCCCGAGATCTCCTCGTCCTCGGTGACCCGCATTCCGATGGTCTTGTCGAGGAGGAAGGCGAGGACCGCGGAGACGATCAGGGAGTAGGCGAGGACCGCGCCGACACCGGCGCACTGCTTCCACAACTGGGTCCAGCTGTGGTCGCCGTAGAAGACACCGGTCGCGGTGGACTGGCCCTTGCCGGTGGCGAAGAAGCCGATCAGCAGGGAGCCGAGGATGCCGCCGACCATGTGGACACCGACGACGTCGAGCGAGTCGTCGTAGCCGAACCTGAACTTCAGACCGACGGCCGCGGCGCAGGCGACACCGGCGATGGCGCCGACGGCGATCGCACCGAGGGGGGAGACCGCGCCACCGGACGGGGTGATCGCGACCAGACCGGCGACCGCGCCGGAGGCGGCACCCAGCGTGGTGAACGCGCCGTGCCGGATCTTCTCGTAGGCGAGCCAGGCCAGCATGGCGGCGGCCGTCGCGACCTGCGTGTTGACGAACATCAGCGCGCCGACGCCGTCGTCGTTGCCGAGCCACGAGCCGGCGTTGAAGCCGAACCAGCCGAACCACAGCAGACCGGCACCGAGCATGACCAGCGGGAGGCTGTGCGGGCGCATCGGGTCCTTCTTGAAGCCGACGCGCTTGCCGATGACCAGGATCACGCCGAGCGCCGCGGCACCCGCGTTGATGTGGACCGCCGTACCACCGGCGAAGTCGATCACGCCGAGCTTGTAGGCCCAGCCGTCGGCGCCCCAGACCCAGTGGGCGACCGGTACGTAGACGAGGGTGAGCCACAGGGCGATGAAGAGCGACCAGGCCGAGAACTTGACGCGGTCCGCGAGGGCGCCGCTTATCAGGGCCGGCGTGATGATCGCGAACATCATCTGGAAGACCATGAAGACGAAGATCGGGATGCTGTAGCCGTCCCACAGCTGGGTCAGTCCGATGTTGCTGAGCCCGAACCAGTCGGAGTTCCAGCCGATGAGGCTGTTGTTCGTGCCGAAGGCGAGGGAGAAGCCGTAGAGCACCCACAGAATGGTGACGATGCCCATGCTGATGAAGCTCATCATCAGCATGTTGAGGGTGCTCTTGACGCGGACCATGCCTCCGTAGAAGAAGGCCAGGCCCGGGGTCATGAGCAGCACCAGGGCGGAACAGATGAGCATGAAGCCTGTGTTCGCGGACGACAGCTTGGGTGCCTCCGCGGCAAGCGTGATGGCTGGTGCCATCGGCGTCTCCTCGTCGGTTGGTACGGCCCCGTGCGGGCGGTGCCTGAGCGGTCCGGGCAATTGAGGGGTGGGCCGGTTATGCGCCATGAGATTGGCGCAGCGCGGTTTCGGTGGAAGCCCCTCGTTGTTTCGCCGGGGTGACGAAGGCGCCTGGCGTGTTACGCGTAGATGAAGTGCGAGATGTCCGGCCGCAGGATCGTTATCGTGGCGCAACCTTCTCCGGAAGATCCTTCCGGCGGAAAAGGGCCGGCCGCGGCGGGCCTTCCGATGACCTGGCATGGGGGAGCCGAGTCGGGCAGTTCGGGAGGACCGGCCGCGGCCGGGGCATGCGTGTCCTGCGGTGTCAGACGGCCTCGGCGGTCTCCGGGAGGTCGACGGCGAGCTGGTCGGTGAGGTCGACGACGGCGCTGAGATCACCGAAGTCGCGCACGGCCGTGTCGACCGTCTTTCGAATACGAGTGTTCACCCGCTCCGAGCGGACCTTTTTGGCGATGTCCATGGCCTGCGAGGCGAACTCCGTGCTGCGCTCGGGCTCGCGCCGGAGCAGGTGCACGGTGGCCATGCCGATCAGGTTCAGCGCGTAGGACCGCTGGTGCTCACTGTCCTTGGCGAACCGGTCCACGGCCTGCTGCATCAGCGGCTCGGCCAGCGAGGCATAGGTGGGGCTGCGGCCGGCGACGTAGGCGAGGTCGCGGAAGGAATGGGAGTTCTCCCCGTACAGCTCGGCCTCGGAGAAGAAGCGGATCCAGTCGGGGTCGGGCTCGTCCCACTCGTCGGCCTCGGTGAAGGTGCCCTCGGCCATCCGCACGGCCCGCTTGCACTTGCCGGGCTGGCCCATGTTGGCGTAGGCGCGGGCCTCCATCGCATACAGCATGGCCTGGGTGCGCGGGCTCGCGCAGTCGCGGCTGCCGTACTGGGCGAGATGAATCAGCTCCAGGGCGTCGTCGGGCCGGCCGAGATGGATCATCTGGCGGCTCATGCTGGAGAGGATGTAGGAGCCGAGCGGCTTGTCGCCGGCCTCCTTGGCGGCGTGCAGGGCGAGGACGAAGTACTTCTGCGCGGTGGGCTGGAGCCCGACGTCGTACGACATCCAGCCGGCCAGCTCGGCCAGCTCGGCGGCGACCTTGAAGAGCTTGCGGGCCGTGGCCTCGGGCTGGGGCTCCTGGAGGAGGTCGGTGACCTCGTGCAGCTGACCCACGACCGCCTTGCGGCGCAGGCCGCCGCCGCACTGGGCGTCCCACTGGCGGAACATCCGGGTGGTGGACTCCAGCAGGTCCAGCTCGGGCTTGGACAGCCGGCCGGGCCTGCGGGACTCGAAGACGGGCTCGAACTCGGCATCGGACGGGACCGGCGAGGAAGGGGCCGGCACGAGCCAGCGCTGCATGGGCTCGATGAGGGACGGGCCCGCGGACAGGGCCAGCGAGGTCCCGAGGAAGCCGCGCCGCGCGAGCATCAGGTCGCTGCGCGAGAACTCGCTGAGCAGGGCCACCGTCTGCGGACCCGTCCAGGGCAGGTCGACGCCGGACGCGGAGGGTGACTGACGGGCGGCGCGCAGACCGAGGTCCTCGATGGAGACGACACAGCCGAAGCGCTCCGAGAACAGCTCGGAGAGGATCCGCGGGATCGGCTCGCGCGGGTTCTCCCCGTCCAGCCAGCGGCGCACCCGTGAGGTGTCCGTGGAGATGTGGTTGGCACCCAACTGGCGTGCTCTGCGGTTCACCTGACGGGCCAGCTCGCCCTTGGACCAGCCGCTGCGCACGAACCACGAACCGAGCAGCTCGTTGGGGCGCTTGTCAGCGTTCATCTCGCTACCGCCGTTGCCGCCCACTGGAACGCCCCCATCCCTGAGACCACTTGTCGCCGAATGCGCCAAGCCCTATCAGAATGCCGGTAAATACGGCCTCTCGTCCGCCGGTTCTCACCCTTCGAACGAGCTGACGACTCGCCTCCGGCATACCCACGGATGCATATGCCCCCAGGACTCGCGCACTCACAGTAATCCTACGATCACCGGCCCAGCCATGGCGATCCCTGAAACGCCACCATTCGCCACCCCTTCGAATGAACTCACGATGGCCTCCTCGCGATTCACTTGACATAGGACGGCCGGAAGTGGGCGGAGTGATGCACACAGGGGCGCGCGAACTCCCATGCACCCCCCGCGACGCCACAAAGCGCCGCCTTGGCCTCACAGGGGTGAGGGAAGTCGGAGCCGTAGCGTCACGTTCCGCTTCCGTCTCGCTCCGTGTCGTAACCACCGGCGCGCTGGACCCGTTGGAGGGGGCATGGGCTTCACGATCGGCGGCATTCGCGAGATCCGCTCCGGCACGCGTCGACGCGGCCGCTCGTCGGAGTGCACCGCCGTCGCCGAGTTCACCGGACTGTGGGGCTGGGACGTGGTGCCGGGCGCACGAGCCGCGGCGGGCACCTGCTCCTGCGGGCACCCTGAGTGTCCGGCGCCGGGCGCACACCCGCTCGACTTCGCGCCACAGGTGCCGGCCGGGGCCACGCTCGACGAGGCGTCCAGGGCCTGGGCCGAGTTCCCGGGCGCGTCCGTGATGCTGCCCGTCGGCCGTGCGTTCGACGTCGTCGAGGTCGCCGAGCCCGCCGGGCGCCGCGCCCTGGTCCGTCTCGAACGCATGGGCCTTCCGCTCGGCCCGGTAGCCGCGACCCCGGACGGCCGCGCCCACTTCTTCGTCGCTCCCGGCGCCGCGGCCGAGCTGCCCCAGCTGCTCTACCGCATGGGCTGGGACGACCCGTCCGCCCTGGACCTGCGCGGCCTCGGCCCGGGCGCGTCCATCACCGCCCCGCCCTCCGACCGGGGCGGCCTCGGTCCGGTGCGCTGGCTGCGCCCGCCGGCCCTGGACTCGGCGACCCGGCCACCGGCGGCGCGGCTGCTGCTGGGCACGCTGGCGTATGTGGCGCACCGGTCGCGGGCGCGGGCCTAGCGAGCCGGACAAGGCGAAGCGCCCGTCCCCAACTGCACCTTGGGAGCGGGCGCTTCTTTGCGCCGCCGGGGGGGTATTTTTACCCCCGTCGGTCAGTCACCGATGAGGGCATCCACGAACGCCTCCGGCTCGAACGGCGCCAGGTCGTCGGCGCCCTCGCCGAGGCCGATCAGCTTGACCGGCACGCCCAGCTCGCGCTGGACCGCGACCACGATGCCGCCCTTGGCCGTGCCGTCCAGCTTGGTCAGCACGATGCCGGTGATGTCGACGACCTCGGCGAACACCCGGGCCTGCACCAGACCGTTCTGGCCGGTGGTGGCGTCGAGGACGAGCAGCACCTCGTCCAGCGGCGCGTGCTTCTCGACCACGCGCTTGACCTTGCCCAGCTCGTCCATGAGGCCGGTCTTGGTGTGCAGGCGCCCTGCGGTGTCGATGAGGACGACGTCGACCCCCATCTCCTTGCCTTCCTTGACCGCGTCGAAGGCGACGGAAGCGGGGTCACCGGCCTCCGGCCCGCGCACGGTGTACGCGCCGACGCGCTCGCCCCAGGTCTGCAGCTGGTCGGCGGCGGCGGCACGGAAGGTGTCGGCGGCGCCGAGGACGACGGTACGGCCGTCGGCGACCAGGACGCGGGCGAGCTTGCCGGTGGTGGTGGTCTTGCCGGTGCCATTGACGCCGACGACCATCACGATGCCGGGCTTGCGGTCTTCGGGCTCGGTCTTGACCGTGCGGTCGACGTCGGTGCCGACGAGCTTGAGCAGCTCTTCGCGCAGCAGGCCGCGCAGCTCCTCCGGGGTGCGGGTGCCGAGCACCTTCACGCGCTCGCGCAGCCGCTCGACCAGCTCCTGCGTGGGCTGCACGCCGACGTCGGCGGTGAGCAGCGTGTCCTCGACCTCCTCCCAGGTGTCTTCGTCGAGGTGCTCGCGGGACAGCAGCGTGAGCAGGCCCTTGCCGAGGGCGTTCTGCGAGCGGGACAGGCGGGTGCGCAGGCGGACCAGCCGCCCGGCGGTGGGCTCCGGGATCTCGATCTCGGGAGCCTCGACAGTGGGGGGCTCCTCCACGGCGACCGGTGCCGAGCCGCCGGGGAGGTCCACCTCCTCGATCGTCCGGCGCGGTTCGTCGCGCGGCGTCTCGGCCTCGTCGCCGACGTGCGGCTCGGCCGGGGGCGCGGTGATGTCGGGTGCGGCGGGCGGTGGCGGGGGCAGCGGCTTCCTGCGCCGGCTGCCGACGATGAGCCCGCCGAGCGCGCCGAGCACGACCACGGCGATGACTACAGCAAGGATGACGGTTTCCATAACCCGTCCAGTATCAGCCATGGGTTACGGCGGAACCCTGCTTGTCGCTTCCTCCGAGGGACAAAGGCCTCTTTAAGGCATGACTCAGATCAAAGTACGATGGCACCGGCTCCATCAACGCGCGTAGAGTCCCCACGTCCCCTGTCCCCCACCCTTAGGGCACCGTCTTTCATGAGCAAGACAGCCGAGACCGAAGGCGCTCTCGAGACCCGCGGCATCGAGCAGGTACCCGACCACGAGCGCACCGCGCGAACCCGCGAGCTGTTCCCGACCTGGGTCGGCGCCAACATCAGCGTGCTGCTGCTCACGATGGGCGCGAGCCTGGTGGTGGCGTACCACCTGAACATCTGGCAGGCGCTCGTCGTCGCGGTCGCCGCGCCGGTCGTGTCGTACGGTCTGGTCGGGCTGATCGGCATCGCGGGCAAGCGCGGCGGGGCGCCGGGCATGGCGCTGTCGCGCGCGGTGTTCGGGCAGCGCGGCAATCTGCTGCCCGGTTCGCTGATCTGGGTCGCCCGCTGGGGCTGGGAGACGATCAACGCGGTGACCGGCGCCTACGCGATGCTCACCATCCTGGACATCGGATTCGGCATCAGGGCCAACAGCGTGCTGGACATGGTGATGCTGCTGGCGTTCGTGGTCACCACCTTCGCGATCTCCGGGCTGGGCATCAACGCCGTCCAGAAGTGCAACAAGTACGCGACCTACTTCTTCGGCGTCTTCTCGGTGCTGGTGCTGGTGTACCTGACCGTGAACACCGACTGGTCGAAGGTGATGGACCACAGCGCCGGTTCCACGGCCGCCGTGATCACCGGTATCGGCATGATCGCGGCGGGTGGCGTCAGCTGGATCCCGTCGGCACCCGACTTCACCCGCTACCTGCCGCGCACGGCGTCGTCGAAGGCGATCGTGGGCACGGCGGTGGGCGGCGCCGGCATCGTCGTGCTGCCGATGGTGCTGATGGGCGCGGTGATGGCGGTCTCCACCCCCGACCTGGCCTCGGCCTCCGACCCCGTCTCCTTCCTCGGCGAGATCCTGCCGACCTGGATCGCGGTGCCGTACCTGCTGATCGCGCTGATCGGCATGCTGCTGATCAACTCCATGTCGATGTACTCGGCGGGCTTCACCGCACAGACCCTCGGCATCAAGGTGCCCCGGCACTGGGCGGTCTCGGTCAACGCCGTGATCTCGCTGGTCTTCGGCGGGGTGCTGATGCTGGTGGCGACCAGCTTCCTGGGTTCCTTCATCGCCTTCCTCTCCCTGCTCGCGGTGGCGTTCTCCGCGTGGGTCGGCGTGTTCGGCGCGGACATGCTCCGCCGGACCGAGTACGACGGCGCGGCCATGACGGACACCACCCGCACCAGCGCCTACTGGTACCGGGGCGGTTTCTCCCCGGCCGCGGTGGCCGCCTGGGCGACCGGCCTGGCGGCGGGCCTGATGTTCACCACCTCGGACTGGTTCACCGGCCCGCTGGCGAAGAACAACGTCATCGGCGAGTACGGCCTCGGCTGGGTCGCCACGATCGTGATCTCCGGACTGCTGTACCTGGCCCTGCCGAAGCCGGCGGTGGTCACACCGCGGACGGCGGAGGCGACCGAGGAGGCCGAGGAGGCCGAGCCCCTGGCTGTCTGACGCTCCGTCAGCTAACGTCCCCCTCCACCGAGCTGTACCGGAGGGGGACTTCCCATGCCCGTCACGGTCGTGCGTTTCAACCTCGTCGCTCCCGGCGCCGCCCCCGCCTCCCTCGCCGCCCGCTACCGGGCCGCCCTGGAGATGGCCGCGTACGCGGACGAGCACGGGATCACCACCGTCCAGACCGAGGAGCACCACGGCGCCGACAACAACTGGCTGCCGTCGCCGTTCGCCTTCGCCGGCGCGGTCTTCGGGGCGACCCGGAACATCGCGGTGACGGTGTCGGCGGTGATCGGCCCGCTGCACGATCCGCTGCGGCTGGCCGAGGAGATCGCCGTACTGGATCTGCTCAGCGGCGGACGGCTGGTGACGGTGGCCGGGATCGGCTACCGGCCCGAGGAGTACGCCCTGTTCGACGTGGACTGGAAGCGGCGCGGCCGGCTGCAGGACGAGCTGCTCGAGACCCTGCTGAAGGCGTGGACCGGCGAGGAGTTCACGTACCGGGGCCGTACGGTACGGCTCACCCCGCGCCCGTACACCGATCCGCACCCCCTGCTGCTGGTCGGCGGCTCCTCGAAGGCCGCCGCCCGTCGGGCCGCCCGGCTCGGTCTGCCGTTCTTCCCGAGCGCGCATCTGCCGGAGCTGGAGGCGTACTACAAGGAGCAGCTCACCGTGTTCGGCACCGAGGGCTGGACGATGATGCCGGCGGCCGAGACCCCGCTGCTGCACCTCGCCGAGGACCCGGACCGCGCGTGGTCCGAGTACGGCGGGCACTTCCTGCACGAGGCCCGCACCTACGCCTCCTGGCAGTCCGGCGACATCCGCTCGGCGGTGCGGTCGGCGGCCACGACGGTCGAGGAGCTGCGCGCCGAGGGCGTGTACCGGATCCTCACGCCGGAGCAGTGCGTGGCGCAGGGTCTGGACAGTCTCGTCCTGCATCCGCTGGCGGGCGGGATGCCGGTGGAGGAGGGGTGGCGCAGCCTGCGGTTGTTCGCCGAGCGGGTGCTTCCGGAGCTGGGCGGCTGAGCTCCGGGCGACGAAAGGGTGGTCCGGCGCGGTCGGTCCGGCGGCTTCGCGTCGTGGCGTACGACGGTCCGGGGGTTCACCGCTCGTGCGGTCGCCCGGCCCGCTTCCTGCCCGGGCCGGCCGAGGACGTGCGGACATGACACCGTCGCCCCCGCTCGGGCAGTGGCCGAGCGGGGGCGACGGACGGTACGAGGAGCCGGGCAGCGGGGACTTGGCCCGTCTCCTCGGGACTGTGGGGCCTAGCCCATCTCCTCCAGCGCCTTGCCCTTCGTCTCCTTGACGAACTTCAGGACGAACGGGATGGAGAGCGCGGCGAAGACCGTGTAGATCACGTAGGTGCCGGCCAGGTTCCAGTCGGCCAGCGACGGGAAGCTCGCGGTGATGGCCCAGTTGGCGATCCACTGCGCGGCGGCTGCCACACCCAGGGCGGCGGCGCGGATCTTGTTCGGGAACATCTCGCCGAGCATGACCCAGACGACCACACCCCAGGACAGGGCGAAGAAGAGGACGAAGACGTGGGCGGCGACCAGGGCGATCCAGCCCTGCGTCGCGGGCAGCCTGCCGTCGACCAGGTGGTGGGAGAACGCCCAGGCCTCCAGGGCCAGGCCGACGGCCATGCCGACCGAGCCGATGAGCGCGAGCGGCCTGCGGCCGACGCGGTCCACGAAGATCATCGCGATCACGGTGCCGACGATGTTGATGATCGACGTCGTGAAGGAGTAGAAGAACGAGTCCGTCGGGTCGACACCGACCGACTGCCACAGCGTCGAGGAGTAGTAGAACGCGACGTTGATGCCGACGAACTGCTGGAAGACCGAGAGGCCGATACCGATCCAGACGATCGGCTTGAAGAAGAAGCCACCGCCGAGCAGGTCCTTGAACGTGGACTTGTGCTCGCTGTTCATCGCCTGCTCGATCTCGGCGACGCGGGCGTCCAGGTCGCGGTGCTCACCCTCGACCTCGGCGAGGATCTCGCGGGCGCGGTCACGCTTGCCGGCGGAGATGAGGAAGCGCGGGGACTCGGGGATCGCGAAGGAGAGCAGGCCGTACAGCACGGCCGGTACGACCATCACGCCGAGCATGACCTGCCAGGCCTCCAGGCCCATCAGCTTGCCGCGCTGGTCGCCGCCTGCGGCATTGAGCAGGCCCCAGTTGACCAGCTGCGAGATGGCGATGCCGATGACGATCGCGGCCTGCTGGAAGGAGCCGAGGCGGCCGCGGTACGCCGGCGGAGCGACCTCGGCTATGTAGGCGGGGCCGATGACCGAGGCCATGCCGATGGCGAAGCCGCCGACGACGCGCCAGAGAGCGAAGTCCCACAGCGAGAAGGGCAGGGCCGAGCCGACGGCGCTGACCGTGAACAGCAGGGCGGCTATCTGCATCACGCGGATACGGCCGATCCGGTCGGCGATGCGGCCGGCGGTCGCGGCGCCGACGGCACAGCCGATCAGGGCGATGGCGATGACCTGGGCGAGGGCCGCGGAACCGATGTCGTAGCGGTCGCGGATTGCCTCGACGGCGCCGTTGATCACGGAGCTGTCGTAACCGAACAGGAAGCCGCCCATCGCGGCCGCCGCCGCGATGAAGATGACGTGCCCGAGGTGCTCGGGGTGAGCCGTCCTGGCTCCTTGCTGAGGTGCCTGCGCTGTGCTGGTCACGGAAAAACTCCTCGGGCCACGGCAACGCTGCCGGGTGGGGGGTGAGCCCTCTCAGGTGGTGACACCTGAAGGTAAAAGCAACGTTGCAGAGACTATGCCTTCAAGTTTCGAAGTCAATAGTTCATCTGCTGTGAGTTTTGAGATAGCCCTAAGGAACTCTGTGTTCAAGAAGTGAACATAGAGTCAGTTGATCTTGAGGGGCTTGCCTAACGGAGGCGCTGAGAGATGACCTTCGACACGCCGTCGCCCTGCATGGACACGCCGTAGAGCGCGTCGGCGACCTCCATCGTGCGCTTCTGGTGCGTGATCACGATCAGCTGCGAGGACTCCTGCAGCTCCTGCATGATCCGGATCAGCCGCTGGAGGTTGGTGTCGTCCAGGGCGGCCTCGACCTCGTCCATGACGTAGAACGGGCTCGGCCGGGCCTTGAAGATCGACACCAGCATCGCCACCGCGGTCAGCGACCGCTCGCCGCCCGACAGCAGGGAGAGCCGCTTGACCTTCTTGCCCGGCGGGCGGGCCTCGACGTCGACGCCCGTGGTGAGCATGTTGTCGGGGTCGGTCAGGATCAGCCGGCCCTCACCGCCCGGGAACAGCCGGCTGAAGACGCCCTCGAACTCGCGGGCGGTGTCCCGGTAGGCCTCGGTGAAGACCTGCTCGACGCGCTCGTCGACCTCCTTCACCACCTGGAGCAGGTCGGCGCGGGTCTTCTTCAGGTCTTCGAGCTGCTCGCTGAGGAACTTGTGGCGCTCCTCCAGCGCGGCGAACTCCTCCAGAGCGAGCGGGTTCACCTTGCCGAGCTGCTGGTAGGCGCGTTCGGCGGCCTTGAGCCGCTTCTCCTGCTCACCGCGCACGAACCGCCTCGGCTGGTTGCGCGGGTGCTCGGGGTCCTCCGGCAGCTCCTCGCCCTCGGCGGGCGGGGACGGCGGTACGAGCTGATGGGGGCCGTACTCGGACATGAGCCCCGCGGGCTCCACGCCCAGCTCCTCCAGCGCCCTGGTCTCCAGCTGCTCGATCCGCAGCCGCTTCTCGGCGCCGAGCACCTCTCCGCGGTGGACGGAGTCGGTGAGCTTGTCGAGCTCGGCCTTGAGGTCGCGGCCGTCGGTACGCGCGGTGGCCAGCTCCCGCTCCCGCGCGGCCTTTGCGGCCTCGGCCGCGGCCCGTTCCTGCTCGGCGCGGGCCACGGACACCTCGACGTGCGCGAGCAGCTGGCGTGCACCGGAGGCGACGGCCTCCGCGACGGCCGCCTCGTGCCGCAGCCTCGCCCGCCGCTGCTCGGCACGCACGCGTGCCTCGCGCTCCGCGCGGGCTGCGCGGTCCAGCGAATCGGCCCGCCCGGCGAGCCCCTTCACCCGCTCCTCGTGGGTACGGACCTGGAGCCGGGCCTCCATCTCGGTCTGCCGGGCATTGGCGCCGTCGGCCGAGAGCCGGTCCCGCACCGAGGTGTCCGGCTCCTCCTCGACCGGCATCTCCTCGGCGACGGCCAGCCGTTCGGCCAGTTCTTCGGCGTCCTGCACGGCCTTGTCGAGCGCCTCCTGGGCACGTGCCGCAGCCGCCGTGGACCGCTCGGCCTCCCCGGCCGCACCGCGCGCCTGCCCGGCGAGCCGCCCCAGCTGCTGGGCCACGGCCGACTTCTCCCGGTCGGCGGCCCGGCGCCGCTCCCCCAGCTCCTCCACGAGCGCGGCGGCCTCGGTGCGCCGCGCGGCCGCCGTGTGCTGCGCCTCGCCCAGCTGCTCGCACCGCACCGCCAGCTCTTCCAGCTCCGCCGCGGCCTCGTCCACGGAGGCCTGTACCTCCAGCAGACTGGGCGCCCCGGCCGACCCGCCGTGCGCGAAGTGCGCGCCGAGCAGGTCGCCCTCGGCGGTGACGGCGGTCAGCCCGGGGTGGGCGTAGACGAGATCCTCGGCGTCCTCGAGCGTGCCCACGACGACGATGCCGCGCAGCAGGCGGCGTACGGCGGGCATGAGTTCGGCGGGGCCGCGGACGAGGTCCGCCGCGGGAGGTGCCGTGGTGCGCAGTTGCTCGTCCGCGGGTTCGTCGCGGCCGGTCGCGGAGTTCACCGCGCCCTCTCGGGGCACTGTCCCGCTGCCGGTTTCCTCCGGCGCCCCCGCCAGCAGCAGCGCCGCGCGCCCACCGTCCTGCTTGCGCAGGAGCCGGATCGCCTCGGCCGCGGACGCCGGTGTCGTCACGGCGATG
The DNA here is from genome assembly GCF_056434245.1 of Streptomyces sp. NPDC044064. Lineage (NCBI taxonomy): Bacteria > Bacillati > Actinomycetota > Actinomycetes > Kitasatosporales > Streptomycetaceae > Streptomyces > Streptomyces sp. NPDC044064. The sequence continues at coordinate 39,825 of NZ_JBWKFN010000025.1, read as the reverse complement.
GCGTCGGCCGCCGCACCGAAGGCCGCGGCCAGGGGAACCTCGTAGCCCGGGGTCACGGTCAGCAGTTCCGCTGCCGGGCCGAGGAGTCCGGCCAGGCGGTCCCGGGCGCCCAGCAGTATCCCGGTGCCGTCCTTGCGCCTGAGGCCCAGCGCCAGCGCCTCGTGGCGGGCCTGGGTCGCGGCACGCCTGCGTTCGGCCGCGGTGGCCGCCTCGCGGGCCGCGTTCGACGCGGACTCGGCCTCGGCGAGCTGCCGCTTCGCCGCCTCGTGCTGCTCGGCCAGGTCCGCGTCGCCGGCGTCGAGGCCGTCGACCTCGGCCTTGAGGGCCTCGTACTCCTCCTGGGCGGTGACGGCACGCTCCTGTGCCTCGTCGCGGGCGGCGGCCAGCCGGTCGATCTCGGACTGGGCGGCGGCGGCTCGCGAACGGGCCGCGTTGACCTGGCCGTTGAGGCGGGCCAGACCCTCACGGCGGTCGGCGATCGCGCGGGCCACGTCCTTCAGGCGCCGCTCCTCGACGGCCAGCTCCCGCTCCAGTTCGGCGCGGTGCGCGACCGTGTCCTCCAGGGCCCGCTCGGCCGCCTCCAGGGCCGCCTCCAGCTCGGCCTCCTGCTCACGGATGCGGGCGGCCTCGCGCTCCATGTCCTCGGGGTCGCGGCCGCGCCGCTCCTCGGGGGGTGCGGAGGTGGCGCTCTTCACCCGGGCGTCGGCCAGCGAGATCGTGCCGCGCACCCGCTCGGCCAGCTGGGAGAGCTCGTACCAGGTCTGCTGGGCGCGCTGGAGGCGCGGCGTGAGCTGCCGTACCTCGTCCTCCAGCAGGGCCTCCCGCTGGAGCGCCTTTTTCAGCTCCTGCTCGGCGGCTTCCCTGCGCTCCTTCAGGGCCGCCTCGTCGGCGATCTCGGTCTTCAGGGCCTCGCGCAGTCGTACGAGGTCGTCGGCGAGCAGGCGCAGACGCGCGTCACGGAGGTCGGCCTGGATGACGGCGGCCCGGCGGGCCACCGCGGCCTGGCGGCCGAGCGGCTTGAGCTGGCGGCGCAGTTCGTCGGTGAGGTCCTGCACGCGCGCGAGGTTGGCCTGCATCGCGTCCAGCTTCCGCAGCGCCTTCTCCTTGCGCTTGCGGTGCTTGAGCACACCCGCGGCCTCCTCGATGAAGGCGCGGCGGCCCATCGGGTCCGCGTGCAGGACGGAGTCGAGCTGGCCCTGGCCGACGATGACATGCATCTCGCGGCCGATTCCGGAGTCGGAGAGGAGGTCCTGGATGTCCAGGAGACGGCAGGTGTCGCCGTTGATCTGGTACTCGCTGCCGCCGTTGCGGAACATGATCCGCGTGATGGTGACCTCGGCGTACTCGATGGGCAGCGCCCCGTCGGAGTTGTCGATGGTCAGGGACACCTCGGCGCGGCCCAGCGGCGGGCGGCCGGTGGTGCCGGCGAAGATGACGTCCTCCATCTTGCCGCCGCGCAGCGACTTGGCGCCCTGCTCGCCCATGACCCAGCTGAGCGCGTCCACGACGTTGGACTTGCCCGAGCCGTTCGGGCCGACGACACACGTGATACCCGGCTCGAACCGGAGCGTGGTCGCCGAGGCGAACGACTTGAAGCCGCGGAGGGTCAGGGCCTTGAGGTGCACGGCGCTGGACTCTACCTTCCGCCGCTATCTCACTCCACGAACACTCGCAACCCCACGGTTTCGCCAATGAACATGCAGGGCACACCAGACGTTAAAGACAGTGAAAGGATGCGCGGGGGAAAGAAAGAGCAAGAAAGAAAAGAGCAAGAAAGAAGGGACGCCGAAGCGTCCCTTGCAACTCTGACGACCGGGTCTCAGCCGTCTGACAACTGTGCGGTTGATTACGGGCAGCCCAACCGCTGCGACTGCTGTTGTGGAGCTGATGCAGCGATCAGGTGAGCGCAGGCTCCGCCTGGTGTGCGTCGATGCTCTCCATGATCCTGTCCTGAGAGGCGGCAGCCGTCAGCGCGTCGTTCTCCGCCTGGATGCGTCCGAGCTCGGACTCCAGGTCCTGGACACGCTGCTGCAGCCGTCGCATCTCGGCGAGGAGTCGAGGGTCGGAGCCGCCGACGTAACCGAGAAGCGCCTTTGCCATGATGGATGGTCCTCCACACTGAGTGACCGACCGATGCGGTGTGGGTCGTGAGGGATTCGCACCCGCGGTGCTTGACACACTCGAGTGTTGCTCTGCCGTTCTTACATGCCAAACAGCTAAGGTGCGCGGGGCTTTCAGCGTCTCACCAAAAAGTTTGACGGTCAACACGATCACACCCTGTATTGGCGGGCAGACCCGGGGCACGCGGCCTTCGAACGGCGGCGCTGCTGCTCCTGCGGGGCCCTCAGGGCGTGACGATCAGCTGTTCCGGGGGAGCCTGCCACGCCTCGCCCTTCTTGGCAACCACCAGCCCATTTCTGCTTCAGGCATGTGCCCGGGGCAGATCGCCGCAGGCCGGCCTGCGGGGCTTTACAGAATCGGGTCAGCGGATGGCGAAGCCGTCGTAGCCGCCGCGGGGTGTGTCCCAGATCTCGGTGACACCGTCCACGTGTCCGGGCGTGTCGCCGCCCCCCAGCCAGTCCAGCAGTCCCTCGCAACCCGGGCGTGGCCCTTCCGCGACCACCTGGACGCGGCCGTCGCCCAGATTGAGAGCAAAACCACTCAGGCCGCCGATCTCCAGCGCCTTGGCCCGGGTGAACCAGCGAAAACCCACACCTTGGACACGTCCACGGACCCAGGCAACCAGTCGAACATCCTCGCTCATGAGTGCAAACTAACGGGCCAAAGTCACTCGGAACACTTCCCGCCCCACCCGTATGGGGTACCGTCCCGACCCAATGAATCTCATATGAAACTCACTAGATCGAGTGAGTTGGGTTGACCGGAGGTCAATCGCCACCGCGGCGCCGGGCGCCGGGTCGACTCCGCGAGACGAGAAGAGGGCAAGGACATGGGACGCCACCGACGCTCCGCCGCCGGCCACGCCGCCCCGGGCCGCGCCACGGGGGTCACCCACCCGAACCGCCCCGTCACGGGCGGCGAAGACCCGCTGAACTCGTACGCGGGCGACCGCGCCCCCATGGGTATCGCGCCGTACCTGAACCCTGAGGCGTACGCCGAGGCCAACGCCAAGAGCACGGCCTATCTGTACGGCGAGCCGTCGTGGGACGCCGCCGGCGGCAGTGGGTTCACCCCGGCCGGCGGTCCGCCCCAGGGCCACCGGCACCGCAAGAGGGTCGCGAAGCCGGTGCGCACGGGACTGCTCGGAGTCTCCGCCGCCGTCGCCCTCGGCACGGTCGCGGTGACCACGGGTGCGGTGCCGGGCCTGCAGCACTACCAGCTCGGCGGCGGTTCGCACACCACCGGCGGCGAACGGGTACAGGCCGCGGACTCCCCCAGCAACACCACCACCGAGCAGGGCGGCACCTCGGGCAGCGCGGACAGCCCGGTCGGCGGCGCGCCCGCCGGCCGTGGCACCGCGCCCTCGACGGCGCCGACCCCGTCCGCGTCCGCCTCCCCCACCGAGTCCGCCTCGGCCTCCGCCGCCCCGACGAAGAAGCCGTCGAAAAAGCCGAAGCCGGCCGGCAAGCCGAAGCACACCCCCTCACACAAGGGACCCAAGGCGCCGACGGCGTCCTCCGCGCCCGTGACGGTGTCGGCCCAGGCCGCCGCCGAGGCGGAGGTGCTGAAGCTCGTCAACGAGGAGCGGGCGAAGGTCGGGTGCAGCGCGCTGTCGGCGAACTCCTCGCTGACCGGGCTGGCCGAGGCGTTCAGCGGCGACATGGCCGCACGCGACTTCTTCGACCACACGGACCCGGACGGGGCCACCCCGTGGGACCGGGCCGCGAAGGCGGGCATCACCGGCCTCGGCGGCGAGAACATAGCCCGCGGCCAGGCGGACGCGGCGGCCGTGATGCAGGCCTGGATGGACAGCCCCGGCCACCGCGCCAACATCCTGAACTGCGACTTCAAGACCCTCGGAGTCGGCGTGCACTTCGGGTCGGACGGCCCCTGGTGGACGCAGGACTTCGGCTACTGAGAAACCTTCTCAGCTCAGCTGCTCGGCCAGTCCGACGATGATGCCCTCCGGGCCGCGGAGGTAGCAGAGCAGACAACTGTCCTCGAACCGGGCGATCTCGCCGACGAGTTCGGCGCCGTGCGGGCGCAGGCGGGCAACGGTGTCCTCGATGTCGTCGACGGCGAACATGACGCGGTGCGTGCCCAGAATGTTGTGCGGCCGGTCGCGCGGCCCCGCGCTGATCACCGCGGGGCTGCGGTATTTCGCCAGCTCGAGCCGGCCGTGACCGTCCGGGGTCCGGACCATCGCGATGTCACAGCGGACGCCGTCGAGTCCGGTGCACTGGTCGGCGAAGGGGCCCTCGACCTCCGCCCTGCCCTCCAGCTCCATACCGAGTTCCACGAAGAACGCGATGGCGGCATCCATGTCCTCGACGACGATGCCGACGTTGTCCATCCGCTGAATCGCCATGGCGGCTTCTCCTTCTTCCTCGTGCGGCCGGTGGTGGCCGATGATGCCCCCGGGACGGAGCCGGTGGCACGTTCTCGACATCCGCAGACCGCCTGGGTCCGAAAAATCTGGACCGAGCCACCGCCGGCACGGCAGAACACACCACGGCCGATGATCGCCGACCTGCTCCGGCCGCCCCTTGAATGGCACACCCCGGATTCCGTGCAGAGGATGGAGAGGTGGGCGCGGCCTCTGGCTCCGAGCTCCGGAGCCCGGTATCTCGGAGGTTGCGAGATCAACGCGCACTTCCTGCCGGCCGGCCCTGTGCCGAATGTCGGCGAACCCGGAGACGAGATGGCCATCCGCCACCTCGCGACGACCGACATCACACGCGGCGAGTTCGGCTATTTCGTCGACCGACCGGCCCCAGCCGCCAACGACGACCAACGCTGACGACCACCGACAGCCAAGTCGCAGGTCGCAGCGTTGATCGAGTGCACGGTCGCAGGTCGGAGCCCCGGCCCTGCACTTCTTCGGCTGCTGCGCCGAGCCCTTACGCGGCGGCGCGGCCCAGTGCGAACACCTTCGCCGTCTCCGTCACCCGGCGGCCCAGGTGCTCGGCCGTGGCCACGTCGGCCTTGTGCACGCCCTCGGGGCCCTCGTCCACGTTGGTCTGGGCGGCCGCGCCCGCGAAGACTCCGAGGCGGTTGAGGTCGTGCTCGGAGCCCTCGCTGTTGTTCCAGCCCGGGTGCAGGCCGAGGTTGACCCAGTTCATGCCGTGCTGGGCCGCGAGGATCTGGAAGAACTGCAGGGTGTGCAGCTTGTCGCCGCTCTTGGAGCCGGAGTTGGTGAAGCCGGCCGCCAGCTTGTCCTTCCAGTCCTGGCCGAACCAGCGCTTGGAGGACGCCTCGGCGAAGACGTGGAAGGCGCCGGAGGCGGTACCCATGTAGGTGGGCGAACCGAAGACGATCGCGTCGGAACGGTCCAGGGTCTCCCACTGCTCGTCGGTGATCTCGTCCACCTTGATCAGGTGCACCTCGGCACCGGCCTCAGCGGCACCGGCGCGGACGGCCTCGGCGAGCACGGCGGTGTGGCCGTAGCCGGAGTGGTAAGCGATGGACACAACGGGGGTGGTCACGATGATTGCTCCTCTTAGGCAAGCCAAGCGCTCGAACAGCCCGAACAGGCAGCTCATAAGCGGTAACCACAGGAAAGCACTAACTTCTGGATAGTGCAACCGGGTGGTTAGCGCTGCGCTCGCGTACGCTTGCCCCATGACAGGCATGACCCAGGATCAGGACGACCTCGCGTACAACGTGTTCGCCAAGGCCTGCCCGTCGCGCGGCACGCTGGAGCACGTCACGGGCCGCTGGGGCGGCCTGACGCTCGGCGCGCTGCAAGAGGGCTCGCTGCGCTTCAACGAGCTGCGCCGCCGCGTCGACGGTGTGAGCGAGAAGATGCTGTCCCAGACCCTGCACGCGCTGGAGCGCGACGGCCTGGTGCACCGTGAGGCCCAGCCGACCAACCCGCCCCGCGTGGACTACTACCTGACGCCCCTGGGCCACCGGGTCGCCGAGCGGCTGCTCGCCCTCATCCACTGTGTGGAGGGCTCGATGGACGACGTCCTCGCGGCCCGCGAGGCGTACGACGCCCGGCAGCCGTCGTAGCCCGACCGGGATTCAGTCCCCGTCGCCGCCGTCGGGCAGCGCACGGGGGTTTCGTTCAGCCCTGGCGCGGAGGCCGCTGGCACTTCGGACAGAAGTAGCTGGACCGGTTCATCCAGGGGCGGCGGCGCATGGGGGTGCCGCACCGTTTGCAGGGCAGGCCCTCACGGCCGTACGCGTCCAGGGACCGGTCGAAGTAGCCCGACTCGCCGTTGACGTTGACGTACAGGCTGTCGAAGCTGGTGCCACCGACGGCGAGGGCCGCGTTCATCACGTCGCGGACGTGGCCGAGCAGTTCCGTCGTGACCGGGCGGGTGAAGTTGGCCGTGGGGCGCTCGTAGTGGATGCGGGCGCGCCACAGGGCCTCGTCCGCGTAGATGTTCCCGACGCCGCTGATCAGCGACTGGTCCAGCAGGGCCCGCTTGATGGTGGTCCGCTTGCGCCGCAGGGCCAGATGGAAGGCCTCGTCGCCGAACAGCGGGTCGAGGGGGTCGCGGGCGATGTGCGCGATGACGTCGGGCAGTCCCTCGGGGGTGTTGTCGTGCAGCGAGAGGCCGCCGAAGGTGCGCTGGTCCACGAAGCGCAGCTCGGTGCCCAGGGAGTCGGCGAAGCGGACGCGGATGCGCAGATGCTTCTCGTCCGGCGCCTCGTGCGGCTGCACCAGCAGCTGGCCGCTCATGCCGAGGTGGGCCAGGACGGACTGGTTCGTCTCCTCCAGCGGCAGCCACAGATACTTGCCGCGCCGGCTGGGGGTGCCGATGTGCTGGCCCTTGAGGCGGTGCGCGAAGTCGTCGCCGCCCGCGATGTGCCGGCGCACGGCGCGCGGGTGGAGCACCTCGACGTCGGCGACGGTGCGATGGGCGACCCACCGCGCAAGACCCCGCCGGACGACCTCGACCTCGGGCAACTCGGGCATCTGGACCCCCGTACGGACAGTGGATGAACCGAGCGCCCGCCCGGAGCCAGGCTTCGGACGGGCGCTCGGTGCTGTGCTCTTGTACGTCAGGCGGTGGTGGACGACGCGTCGTCCTTCGCAGCCTCCTTGGCACGCTCGTCCGCCGCGGCCCGGATGGACCGCCAGGCGGACTCGGCGGCCTGCTGCTCCGCCTCCTTCTTGCTGCGGCCGGTGCCGGTGCCGTACGAGACGCCTCCGACGCGGGCAGCAGCAGTGAAGGTCTTCTCGTGGTCGGGGCCGGTCTCCGTGACCAGGTACTCGGGCACGCCGAGCCCCTCGATCGCGGTGAGCTCCTGGAGACTGGTCTTCCAGTCCAGGCCGGCTCCGAGGTTCGAGGACTTCTCGATCAGCGGGTCGAAGAGCCGGTGAACCAGCTCGGACGCCGCGTCGAGGCCCTGATCGAGATAGACCGCGCCGATCACCGCTTCAAGGGTGTCGGCGAGAATGGACGCCTTGTCCCGGCCGCCCGTGCCCTCTTCACCCCGGCCGAGCCGGATGAAGGCGCCCAGGTCGAGGCCGCGACCCACTTCCGCCAGCGCACGCGAGTTGACCACCGCGGCCCGGAGCTTGGCCAGCTGGCCCTCCGGAAGGTCGGGGTGGGTGCGGTACAGCGTGTCCGTGACGACGAGGCCGAGCACGGAGTCCCCGAGGAACTCCAGCCGCTCGTTCGTCGGCAGACCGCCGTTCTCGTACGCGTAGGAACGGTGGGTCAGCGCACGCACCAGAAGGGCGGACTCGAGCTGGTAGCCGAGCCGCCCTTCCAGAAGCGTGTGGGACGAGGCCGTGTTGTCCGCCTTCTTCTTGGCGGGCGCGTCCGCCTTGGCGTCTTCCGCCTTCTTGGGACTGGACACAGTGCCTCTCACCAGCCCGCTCAGACTTCGAGGACCTGGCGCTTGTTGTAGGTGCCGCAAGACGGGCACGCAATGTGCTGCTGCTTGGGCTCGTGGCAGCGCTCGCACGCAACCAGGGTGGGGACCGCAGCCTTCCACTGCGACCGGCGGTGGCGCGTGTTGCTGCGCGACATCTTCCGCTTCGGAACAGCCACGGCTACTTCTCCTGCTTCTCGTCGGCGTGCGCTGAAGGAAGCGCGCCGCCGCTCATCTCGTCCTTCTCGCCGTCTCCGAGTGAACCGGCGAGTCCCTGCAAAGCCGCCCAACGGATGTCGACGGCGTCGTGGTGGTGGTCCGGGGCGTCCACGAGCCGCGCTCCGCACTCGGAGCACAGACCGGGGCAGTCGTCCTGACACACCGGCTGCATCGGCAGTGCGAGCACCACCGCATCGCGCAGCAGAGGTTCGAGGTCGAAAAGTCCGTCCTCGAGGAAGAACCTGTCCTCGTCGTCCTCGGCGTCGTCGCCCGGTTCCGCGATCACACGGCCCCGGTCGTCGGCGTCAGGGTACGAGAACAGCTCCTGGAAGTCCGCTTCGAGCTCCAGCTCGACCGGCTCCAGACACCTTACGCACTCCCCCTCGGCCTGTGCACGGGCGGTGCCTGTGACGAGCACCCCGTCCATGACCGACTCGAGTCGGAGTTCGAGCTCCAGCGGAACGCCTTCCGGCACTCCGATGACTCCCGGGACACCGAGATCCGCGGGAGCGTCGATCTCGCGGGTCAGGCGCTGCAGCGCGCCAGGACGCCGACCCAGCTCGTGCGTGTCGAACACGAGGGGGTTGCGGTGGTCGAGGCGGGCGTTGGAAGCCATTCCTGCTTTCGATCTTCGAACTCGGAGGGACGCCACCCGTCGGTGTTCTCGGGCAGCGTCGATCGCGGACGTACGCGCGACCGAAGAGCCAGGATACTGGACCTTTCGCTCAGGGCCCAATCCGGTGCCTCGCCACGGTCCGGCGGACAGGTCCTACAGGCCCCGGCCCTGCTCGTAGGCGCGCAGCTGCTCCGCACTGATCATGCTCGTGTCGAAGAGGCTCGTCTCGTCGAGAGCGTAGCCCTGCTGCGACTGGGGCTGCTGCTGAGGCTGCTGGGGCTCGTAGGCGGCCTGCTGGGCCTCGTAGCCCTGGTAGGGGGCACCGTCCGCCGGGGCGTAGCCGGAGGCGGCGGCGTACGGATCGGCCTGCTGATAGCCGTACGGGTCCTGCTGGGCGTAGTCGGGCTGCTGCGGGAAGCCCGCGTACGGGTCCGGCTGCTGCTGGTAGCCGTAGGCAGGCTGCGGCTCGTACGACGGCTGCGGCGGCTGCACGGGCTGGGCCGGGCGCTCGGCCGGGGTGTCGGCGAGGGCCGCGAGGTCGGCGAGGTAGTCGGCGTCGCTGGAGTGCTGGAACGTCGTGTTGTCGTCGGCGAGCGCGCCGAGGTCGTCCGTGGCGATCCGGCCGTGCAGCTTCTGCCGGCCGCGGCCGACGGCCTCCAGGGTCTTGGCGAGGACCGCCTCGAAGGCGCCCAGCTTGGCGTCGACGTAGGCGTCCGCGTTGTGGCGCAGGGTCTCGGGGTCCTGGCTGCGCTCGGGGGCGTCCTCGTCCTCGTAGCCGTTCTCGTCCAGGCCGGGCCCGGTGCCGAGCAGTTTCTCGCGGCCGCGGCCGACCGAGCCGAGGGTCTTGGTGAGGACGACCTCGAAGTTGGCGAGCTTGGAGTCGACGTAGTCGTCGGCCTCGGCGCGGACCTCCTCGGCCTCCGTGCGGGCCTCGCCGAGGATCCGGTCGCCCTCGGCCTGGGAGCGCCGGGCGATCTCGGTGTCGGAGATCAGCGAGCCGCGTTCGGCGTGCGCGTTCCCGATGATCCGCTCGGCCTCCTGGCGAGCCTGCTCGACCATCTGCTCGCGGTCGCCGATCAGCTCCTGCGCCTGGGCGAGGGAGCCGGGCAGTGCCTGGCGCACCTCTTCGAGCATCGCGAGCAGCTCGGCGCGATTGACCACGCACGACGCCGACATGGGCATGGACCGGGCGCCGGAGACCATGGAGACGATCTCGTCGAGCTTCTTCTGGACGTCCACCTGTGCTCGCCACTCTCTACAGCTGTGTTGGAGACGGACGGGACGACTGTAGCCCGTTCAGTCCTTGCGCAGACGCGCGTTGAGGGCCTCGAGGACGGGGGGCGGCACCAGGTGGGAGACGTCGCCGCCCCAGGCCGCGACCTCCTTGACGAGCGAGGAGGACAGGAAGCTGTAGGTCGGGTTGGTCGGCACGAACAGCGTCTCGACTCCCGTGAGGCCGATGTTCATCTGGGCCATCTGGAGTTCGTAGTCGAAGTCGCTGACCGCACGCAGGCCCTTGACGATGGCCGGGATGTCGCGCTGCTTGCAGTAGTCGACGAGGAGGCCGTGGAAGGACTCGACGATCACGTTGCCGTACTCGGCCGTGACCTCGCGGATCAGCTCGATCCGCTCGTCGATCTCGAACAGGCCCTTCTTGGACTTGTTGATCATCACCGCGACGTAGACCTCGTCATACAGACGGGAAGCGCGGGCGATGATGTCGAGGTGTCCGTTGGTGATCGGGTCGAACGACCCGGGACAGACGGCGCGGCGCACTTGTGATCCCTCGCTCTCCGGTCCGGTCATCGTGCGTCTTCGCACGTAGAGGCGGCGCGACCGTACCAAAACGTTCCCTCGCCGTAGCGACGGGACCGGAGGGCCTCGAAGCCGTCCGGCCAGTGGAATTCACCGCCTCTGGTGCTGCGCTCCACGGTGACGAGGGCTTCCCCGGTGAGCCAGCCCTCCGAGCGGAGTGTGAGCAGAATCTCCCGAAGATCGTCGTCCCCGACGGCGTACGGGGGGTCCAGGAAGACGAGGTCGTACGGCTCCGCCGGGGGTGCGGTCCTGATGATCTGTTCCGCTTTGCCCGCCCTCACCTCTGCGCCGGGAAGGCCCAGGTTCTTCACGTTCTCGCGGACGATCTTCGCCGCGCGGGCGTCCGCCTCGACCAGGAGGGTGTGACTCGCGCCCCGGGACAGCGCCTCCAGGCCCACGGCGCCGGAGCCGGCGTAGAGGTCGAGGACCCGTTCGCCGTCCAGCGGGCCGCCGAGGAGGGACTGCCAGGTGGAGAAGAGGCCCTCGCGTGCGCGGTCTGATGTCGGCCGGGTGCCTGTCCCTGGCGGGACGGCCAGGCGGCGTCCGCCGGCTGCGCCGGCGATCACGCGGGTCATTGGGGGTCCTTCTGTGTGGGCTTCTTTACGGTTCAGTCTGGCAGGCGAAAGAGGGTGGGGCCGTGCCGCCGTCGCGCGCTGACGGTCCGTGGGGGCCGACCGCGCCCCGCGGCGGAGCCGCACACCGATACGGTCAGCGCGCCTGAGTACTCGCCTCTAGCCCTTTTCCAGGTACTGCTCCCGCTCCTCGTCCAGAAGGGCGTCCAGGGCCGTGCGCAGGGCGGGGAGGCCGGTCAGCTCCGGGTCTGCGGCCACGACTGCCGCCGCCTCTCCCCTCGCCTCGGCGATGACCTCCTCGTCCTCGATGACCGCCAGGACGCGGAGGCTGGTGCGGGCGCCGGACTGGGCCTGGCCGAGGACGTCGCCCTCGCGGCGCTGTTCCAGGTCGATACGGGAGAGTTCGAAGCCGTCGAGGGTGGAGGCCACGGCGTTCAGGCGCTGGCGGGCGGCGCTGGCCTCGGGCATCTCGGTGACCAGCAGGCACAGGCCGGGGGCCGAGCCCCGGCCCACGCGGCCGCGGAGCTGGTGGAGCTGGGAGACGCCGAAGCGGTCGGCGTCCATGATCACCATGGCGGTGGCGTTGGGGACGTTCACACCGACCTCGATGACCGTGGTGGCGACCAGGACGTCGGTCTCGCCCGCGGTGAAGCGGCGCATGACCGCGTCCTTGTCGTCGGGGTGCATACGGCCGTGCAGGACTTCCACCCCGAGGCCCTGGAGTGGGCCCTTGGCCAGGTGGTCGGCCACGTCGAGGACGGCCAGGGGCGGGCGCTTCTCGGCCTCGTCCTCCGGGGACTTCGTCGTCCTCTTCTGGTCTGCCGCCTCGTCGACGTCGTCGCCGATCCGGGGGCAGACGACGTACGCCTGATGGCCGTTCTCCACCTCCTCGCGCACCCGCTCCCAGGCGCGGGCCAGGAAGTGCGGCTTGTCGGCGGCGGGGACCACATGGGTGGCGATCGGGGAGCGGCCGGCCGGGAGCTGGTCCAGGACGGAGGTCTCCAGGTCGCCGAAGACGGTCATCGCGACCGTGCGCGGGATGGGGGTGGCCGTCATGACCAGCAGATGCGGGGGCTGCTTGCCCTTGCCGCGCAGGGCGTCGCGCTGTTCCACGCCGAAGCGGTGCTGTTCGTCGACGACGACCAGGCCGAGGTCGTGGAACTGCACCTTGTCCTCGATCAGGGCGTGTGTGCCGATCACGATCCCGGCGTCCGCGGTGACGAGATCGAGCAGCGCCCGACGGCGTGCGGCGGCACCCATGGAACCGGTGAGAAGCACGACCTTGGTGGCGTGCTCGGCGCCGCCCAGCATGCCGCCCTCGGCCAGCTCGCCCATCATCTCGACGACCGACCGGTGGTGCTGCTGGGCGAGGACCTCGGTGGGCGCGAGCATGGCGGCCTGCCCGCCCGCGTCGACGACGGCGAGCATGGCGCGGAGCGCGACCAGGGTCTTTCCCGATCCGACTTCCCCCTGGAGCAGCCGGTGCATCGGATGCTCCGTCGCCAGGTCGTCGAAGATCTCCCTGGAGACCTTCTGCTGGCCCTCGGTGAGGGTGAAGGGCAGGCGGTCGTCGAAGGCCGTGAGGATGCCGTCGGGCTTCGGTCTGCGCGGCACGGCCGGGAGTTGGGCGTCGGCGTGGCGGCGGCGGGCCAGGGCGACCTGGAGGACGAAGGCCTCGTCCCACTTGAGCCGGGCGCGGGCGTCGGCGATGTCGGCCTTGGTGTGCGGGCGGTGGATCTTGAGCAGGGCCTCGGGGAGGGTGACCAGGCCCCGGCCCTCCCGCAGGGCGGGCGGCAGCGGGTCGAGGGCCTCCTGGGCGCTGGGCAGCACGGTCTGGACGGCCTTGCCGATCTTCCAGGACTCCAGCTTGGCGGTCGCCGGGTAGATGGGGATCAGGGCGCCGGCCCAGGTCTCGACGGTCTCGTCGCCCTCGCCGCGCAGCAGCTCGTAGGCGGGGTGGGCGAGTTGGAGACGGCGGTTGAAGACGGAGACCTTGCCCGCGAACATCGCGCGGGTGCCCGGCAGCAGCTCCTTGTGGGGCTTGTGAACGCCGTTGCCGAAGAAGACCAGTTGCAGCCGGCCGCTGCCGTCCGTGATGGTGACCTCCAGGCGCTGGCCCTTGCCGCGCGGGGCCTTGGCGGAGGCGAAGGAGTGCAGGCGGGCGTCGGCGACCTGGGCGACCACCGTGACGTGTTCGTCCATGGGGAGGTCGGCGAGGTGTGTGAGCTGGCCGCGCTCCTCGTATCTGCGCGGGTAGTGGTGCAGCAGGTCGCCGACGGTCTGCAGGCCGAGGTGCTCGGCCATCACCTTCGCGGTGGCGGGGCCGAGCACCTTCTTCAGTGGTTCTTCCAGTGCGGGCACGAGATCCATTGCACACCACGGCACTGACAATGCCGAAGACGTGCCCCCTCGGGTCCGCGCCCTCGTGCCGGATACGTCCCCGGAAGCGCTGGTCAGGGGTGCTGTTCCGGGCCTAGGATGGCGCGCTCCGGCCATCCCCCGCGGTCACCGCCCCATCCGGGACCGCCCGACCCCGCGCCGAAGGCAGGCTCCCCCCGCCGGCGCTGCGACGATGGACTCCCAGACCTCACAGTCATCCCAGGCATCCCAGTCACCTCATACGTTCCAGGTCGACCTGCGTGGTCTGGTGGACCTGCTCTCCCATCACCTCTACTCCAGCCCCAAGGTCTACCTGCGCGAGCTGCTGCAGAACGCGGTGGACGCGATCACCGCCCGCCGGGCCGAGGATCCGGATGCCCCGGCCCGGGTGCGTCTGCACGCCGCGGACGGCGCCCTGCGGGTGGAGGACAGCGGCATCGGGCTGACCGAGTCGGACGTGCACAGCCTGCTGGCGACGATCGGCCGCAGCTCCAAGCGGGCGGACGGTCTGGAGGCGGCCCGGTCCGACTTCCTCGGCCAGTTCGGCATCGGCCTGCTGGCCTGTTTCGTGGTCGCCGAGCGGATCCGGGTGGTCAGCCGCAGCGCCCGTACGCCCGAGGCCCCGCCCGTGGAGTGGACGGCCCGCGACGACGGCTCGTACACCGTGCGGACACTGCCCGACGCCGAGCGGCCCGAGCCGGGCACCACAGTGCACCTGGTGGCCCGGGCCGGCGCGGCCGAGTGGCTGGCGCCCGAGCGGGTCCGCGCCCTGGCCCGGGACTTCGGCTCGCTGCTGCCGTACGACGTCCGGGTGGGCGAGGAGGCGGTCACGGACCTCCCGGCGCCCTGGGACCGCGCCCATCCGAGTCCCGCGACGCGAAGGGTGGCGCTGGCCCGGCACTGCCACGAACTCTTCGGTTTCACCCCGCTGGACTCGATCGATCTGGATGTGCCGCTGGCCGGGATCCGCGGGGTGGCGTACGTGCTGCCGTCGGCGGTCAGCCCGGCCCAGCGGGCCACCCACCGCGTGCATCTGAAGGGCATGCTGCTCACCGAGCGGGCCGAACAGCTGCTGCCCGACTGGGCGTTCTTCGTGCGCTGCGTCCTGGACACGGACAGCCTGCGGCCCACTGCCTCGCGCGAGTCGCTGTACGAGGACGAGACGCTGGCGGCGGTGCGGGAGGCGCTCGGCGAGCGGATCCGGTCCTGGCTCACGGGGCTCGCGGCAGGCGATCCGGAGCGGCTGGCCGCGTTCCTCGCCGTGCACCACCTGGGGGTGAAGTCGCTGGCCCGGCACGACGGCGACATGCTGCGCACGATGCTGCCGTGGCTGCCGTTCGAGACGAGCGACGGGCAGCTGTCCCTGGAGGAGTTCGCGCAGCGGCACCCGGTGGTGCACTTCACGCGGACGGTCGAGGAGTACCGGCAGGTGGCGCCGATCGCCTCGGCGCAGGGCGTCGGGGTGGTCAACGGCGGTTACACGTACGACAGCGAGCTGGTCGAGGCGCTGCCGTCGGTGCGGCCGGGCACGGTGGTCGCCGAGCTGGACGCGGACACCGTGACCGCGCATCTGGACGCGGTGGACCCGGCCGAGGAGCTGGCGCTGTCCGGCTTCCTGGCGGCCGCGCGCGCGAAGCTCGACCCGCTGGGCTGTGACGTCGTGCTGCGCGCCTTCCACCCGTTGACCGTGCCCGCGCTGCACCTGGACGACCGGGCCGCCCGGCACGAGCAGGCGCGGGCCGAGGCCGCGGAGCAGGCCGACGACCTGTGGGCGGGCATCCTGGGCTCGCTGCGTGGCAGCGCTCCGCGCGCGCGTCTGGTGCTCAACCACCTCAACCCGCTGATCCGCAGGATCAGTTCGCTGCGGGACCCGGAGCTGATCGGCACCGCCACCGAGTCGCTGTACGGGCAGGCGCTGCTGATGGCGCAGCGGCCGCTGAGGCCCGCCGACTCGGCGCTGCTCAACCGGGCGTTCATCGGCCTCCTGGAGTGGGCCACACACGGGGAGAACGGTCGCTGATGGGTGAGATCGACGGAAGCACGGACTTCGACGCGCTGCGCCGGGCGATGGCGGAGAACTCCGAGCAGCCGGAGGGTCCCGCGCGCAACGCGCGCGCGGAACAGCTGCTCGCCGAGGCCGAGCGGCTGAACATCCCGCTCGCCGTGATCGAGGCGCTCGGGCACCAGCTGAAGGTCTACAACTACAGCTCCGAGAAGGACCGGATGTTCGTCCCGTTCGCGCGGTTGCTGCGCCTGTGGGACGAACGGCCCGAGGACTTCGACGAGTACGAGGCGCACTCGCTGCACTGGGTCTTCAAGTGGGTGACGGCGGGGATGCTGGACCAGCCGCACATCCCGCTCGCCTCGATCGAGAAGTGGCTCGGCGAGATGGAGCGCCGCTACCGGCTCGCCGGTCACTCCGAACGGGCGGTGCGCAGCGCCGAGTTCAGTGTCGCGGCGCACGTGGGCGACCTGGAGCGGGCGGAGCGGGCGTACCGGGCCTGGCTGGCCGCGGACCGGGACCGGATGGCCGACTGCCACGCCTGCGAGCTGCACGGGCAGGGCACCTGGCAGGTCAGGCGCGGCCGGGACGAGGACGCACTGGATCTGTGGCGGCCGGTGCTGGAGGGCGAGTACAGCTGCGCCCACGAGCCGCACACGGTCCTGGCCTCCTCGCTGATTCCCCTGCTGCGCCTGGGGCGCCCGGACGAGGCCCGCGCCCACCACCTGCGGGGCTTCCGCCTCGTACGCCCCATGGAGAGCATGCGGGGCGCCTACGCGGACCACGTGGAGTTCTGTGCGCTCACCGGCAACGAGGCGCGCGGTCTGGAGCTGCTCGCGCAGCGGCCTGCGTACTTCACGGACACCGGGCAGCCGCGCAGCCGGCTGGACTTCATGGCCGTGGTGACGCTGCTGACGGACCGGCTGACCGAGCTGGGGCTCGGCGAGCGGCAGGTGCAGGGGCCCGCCGGACGGTCCTGGACGGCGCGGGAACTGGCCGCCCACGCGCGCGCGGAGGCACTGGAACTGGCCGGGCGGTTCGACGAGCGCAACGGCACGTCGTACGTCGGCGACCGCGTCCGCGCGCGCATGGCCCAGCGCCCGCTGGCGGACCGGCTGCCGCTGGGCGTGCGCGCGGCGCGCGCCACGCCGCGGCCCATGGTCCCGCCACCGGCGCCCGAGGAGTCCGCGGTTCCCGAGCAGCCGGACCTGGCCGCCCTGCTCACCGAGGCACGCCGGGCGTCGGACACCCTGCAGCCGCACGCCCTGGAGGCCTGGGCGGCGGTCGCACGGGCCGCCGAGGGGACCGCGCTGGACGCCCGGGACCGCGCGGAGATCGCCGACCACGAGGCGATGGCCCGGGGCCCCGAGGGCATCGCCCTGTTCGAACGGGCCGCCGCGCTGTACGCGGAGGCGGGCGACCCCGGCGAGGCCCTGGCGGCACGCGCGCGCGGGGCGTACTTCCGCGCGCTGACGGGCGAGGTGGACGAGGCCCTGGCCACGGTCGCCGCGCTGTACGACGAGGCCCTCGCGCTGTACGCCGAGGACGCCACCGGAGTGCGGCAGACGGCGTCGGTGGTGATGAGCCGGGCGCGCATCCTGATGCGGGGGGTGCACGAGGGCACCGAGGGGACGGCGGGCCGGGAGGTCCGGGCCGCGGCCGAGCGGGCCGTGCTCGAGGTGCTGGCGCTCGTGGACGGGCGGGCGGGCGACGACATACGCCTGGCCGCGCGGGCCGGCGAGGCACGGGCGATGCTGGCCGAGCTGGCCGGGGAGTCCGGGGACGTCGAGCGGACGGCGGACCTGTTCCGGCAGGCCGCCGCCGAGTACGTGGGCGCCGGGCTGCCGTGGTTCGCGGTGGAGTACGAGGTGCAGATCGCGGCGCTGGCGCATCAGCTCGGCGACGCGGCCGGGGCCGAGCGTGCGCTGCGGGCCGCCCTGGAGCACGGGGGGCCGTACGTGGAGCCCGCCGGACGGGCCCAGCTGCATCTCCAGCTCGCCGAGGTGCTCGGCCTCCGGGACGAGGTCGTGGAGGCGGCCGAGCAGGCCCTGGAGGCAGCGCACTGGGCCGACGAGGCGGGCGAGAGCACCACGCTGGGCGCCTGGGCGCGGCACCAGCTGGGCGGCTTCCTGCTGCGCCGGGGGCGGTGCGCCGAGGCCGCCGAGGTGCTGGAGTCGGCACTGCCCGACCTGTCCGCCGAGACGCACGGCGACGGGGCCGTCGTGCAGGCGCGGTGGTGGCTCGGGGACTGCCTGAGCGAGCTGGGCGAGCACCGGGAGGCGGCCGGACACCGGCTGCGGGCCGCGGAGATCGCCCGGCACTGGCCCGAGCAGCAGGACCACGCCACGCTCGCCCATCTCGCCGCGGAGTCCCTGAGCAACGCCGGGCTGCTGGAGGAGGCCGATCAGGCCTACGCACGCGCGGGCGAGCTGTGGCGCTCGCTCGGCAACCCGCACTTCCTCGTCCGCTCGCTGCGTGCCCGCGGCTGGCTGGCGCTGCGCGGGGAGGCCGGGGCGGACGGTGCGCGGGAGCTGATGACGGAGGCGGTGCTCGCCTGCGAGCGGGCGCGGGAGAGCGCGGCGGACCCGGCGGTCCGGGAGCAGCTCTCCGCGGAACTCGGCAACACCCACCGCCAGTTCGGCGACCTGCTGGCCCGCTCGGCGGCCGAGGAGGACGAAGGGGAAGGCGGGGTGATCCGCGACGCGTACGAGGCCGCGGTGGCCCAGCTGGACCGCGCGTCGGCGGTGTTCGGCACGCTCGGCGCGCAGGGGCTGCACGGCCGTACCGGTGCCGAGCTGGCCGCGGGCCGGCTGGCGGCCGAGCTCGGCCTACGCGCCGAGGCGGTGGCACGCGCGCGCGGTGTGCTCGCGGCCTGTGAAGGCGCGGACGACACGGACGAGACCGTGCAGGAACGGCGGGCGGAGGCGACGCGGATGCTCCGGCTGGACCTGGCCGGGGACTGACCCGCGGCCGGATCACTCCACGCCGATGAGCAGCAGCGCCCCCTGCCGGCCGCCCCGGTACACCACGGTGTCCACCGCGAGGTAGGCATCGCGCACGCGTGCCTCCAGGCGGTCGGCGACGCTCTCGGGCGCCTCGTCGCCCACGACGAGGGTGACCAGCTCGCCGCCGGCCTGGAGCATGCGGTCCAGGACGGTCTCGGCGGTGGCGGTGACGTCCGGCCCGATCACCGCCACGTCCCCGTCGATCAGGCCCAGGACGTCCCCGGCCTGGCAGATCCCGGCCGTTGTCCAGGACTGCCGTTCCGCGACGACGACCTCGGCGTACCGGGTGGCGCCTGCCGCCGAGGTCATCTGGACGACGTCCTCGTCGAAGCGGCGCTCCGGCTCGTGCACGGCGAGCGCGGCGATGCCCTGCACGGCCGAGCGGGTCGGGATCAGAGCGACCCGGATGCCCTCGGTGCGGGCCTGCTCGGCGGCCGCGGCGGCCGTGTGGCGCAGCTCGGCGTCGTTGGGCAGCAGCACGACCTCACGCGCGTGGGCCCGCCGTACGGCCTGCACCAGCTCCCCGCTGGCGGGCGGCTCCCCGGGGCGCGCGAGGACGGCGGTGGCGCCGGCCTCGGTGTACAGGCCCGCCAGGCCCTCGCCGGGCACGACGGCCACGACCGCCCGCTGGGCGCGCTCCCGCGGCGGCCGCTCGCCGCCGGTGTGCACGTCGCCGAGCCCGAAGTGCGTGATCCGGATCCGGTAGGGCCGGCCGGCCTCGACGCCCGCCTCCACGGCGGCGCCCGCGTCGTCGACGTGCACGTGGACGTTCCACAGCCCGTCGCCGCCGACCACGACGAGGGAGTCCCCGAGGGGGTCGAGCCGCTCCCGCAGCCGGGCCACGGCCTCGTCGCCGGCCTCCAGGAGATAGATCACCTCGTAGGCCGGTCCGCCGTCCTCGGCGCCCTCGGCGCACAGGTCCGCCTCGGAGACGGCCTCCGCGCGCGCGGGTGCGTCGGAGACGGCCGCGGACACGGGGACGGCCTCCGGTGCCTTCGCGGCCTCGCGGACCGGCTCCCCCGTGCACGCCTCCACCAGCGCCCCCAGCACGGCCACGAGCCCCCGGCCGCCCGCGTCGACCACCCCGGCCCGCTCCAGCACGGCCAGCTGCCCCGGAGTCGCCGCCAGGGCCGCCCTGGCGCCCTCGTAGGCGGCCCGCGCGACCGTCCCGCAGTCCCCCTCGGCTCCCTCTGCGGCGTCCGCCGCGGCCGAGGCGACCGTCAGCACGGTGCCCTCGACCGGGTGGGCCACGGCCTCGCGGGCGGAGTCCGCGGCCTGCCGCAGGGCCAGCCGCAGTCCCGCGCCGTCGGTGCGGGACCCGTCACCGGCCTTCGCCTCGGCGAGGACCTGGGCCATGCCGCGCAGCAGCTGGGCGAGGATCGTCCCGGAGTTGCCCCGGGCCCCGATGAGCGCGCCGTGGGCCATCGCGTGCACGGCGTCCGCGAGCGAGGGCTCCTGCGCCCCCGTCCCGTAACCGGCGAACACGGCCTCCACGGCGGTCGCCGCCGACTCCAGGGTCAGGTAGAGGTTGGTCCCGGTGTCCCCGTCGGCCACGGGATAGACGTTGATCGCGTCGATCTCCTCGCGCGCCCGTCCCAGCGCCCCCAGCGCCAGACCGCACCAGGTGCGCACCGCGAGAGCATCGAAGAATGTCTGCGGCACCTGCGCCACCTGCGCCTCCCTGACTGGCTGGACGTGGACGCAGCGTAGACCCCGGAGTGGTGTGCTCCGGAAGAGGGCCGGGAGCGGGCCCCTGAGCTGCCATGGTAGTTTCGTTGTGCTGGCGCAGTCGTTGTATGCTGCTCCGGTTGCCCGATCCACATCGGGCCGTTCCCCTGGCAACGCCACCAAGATCTCTGATCCTGCGATCTCGATCCCGGCAAGCCGGGATTATCCGTAAGTGCATCTGAAGTCTTTGGAGTGACCCGTGGCTGCCAACTGCGACGTCTGCGGCAAGGGGCCGGGCTTCGGCAACAACATCTCGTTTTCGCACCGCCGTACGTCCCGTCGCTGGAACCCGAACATCCAGCGTGTGCGTACCGTGGTCGGCGGGACGCCGAAGCGCGTGAACGCTTGCACCTCGTGCATCAAGGCCGGCAAGGTCTCGCGCTGACGCTACATCCCCCACTCTCGAGTTCGCTCGGGCTGGGGGACCCCCATCCGCGCGCGGCCACTGTCTGGTCCGCTGCACAGAGCCGGTCCACCTGAGGGTGGACCGGCTTTTTGCCGTACCCGCGCCCGGTTCCGTTCCTGAACAGCCCGGGCGCCGTGAGGGACTCAGTTCCTGAACGGCTCAGTTCTGAACCGCCACCCGTGATCCACCGGCCCGATCCCCGCTCCCAGCGCGAACCCGGCGGCGATCGCCCCGGTGACGTACTCCTTGGCCGCCGTGACCGCCTCCGGCACGGCCAGCCCCTTCGCCAGTCCCGAGGCGACCGCCGAGGCGAGTGTGCAGCCCGTGCCGTGCGTGTGCCGGTTGTCGTGACGGGGTGCCCGCAGCCAGTGTTCCGCGGAGCCGTCCGTCAGCAGGTCCACTGCCTCGTTCCGGCCCGCCCGCCCCGCGTCCGCGGACAGATGGCCGCCCTTGATCAGCACCCATCGCGGCCCGTACTCCAGCACGGCCGCCGCGGCGCGCCGCATGTCCTCCTCGGACTCGACGTGGACCCCCGTGAGTTGGGCCACTTCGTCGAGGTTCGGCGTCGCCACGGTCGCCGCCGGGAGGAGCTTCGTGCGGACCGAGTCCAGCGCGGAGGCGGCCAGCAGCGGGTCACCGTGCTTGGAGACGCCCACCGGGTCCACCACGGCCGGCGCGTCCGTGCCGGAGATCAATTCGGCGACCGCCTCGACCAGTTCGGCCGAGGCCAGCATCCCGGTCTTCACGGCCTGTACGCCGATGTCGTCCACGACACTGCGGTACTGGGCCCGCACGGCCTCGGCCGGCAGCTCCCAGGCACCCTGGACGCCCACGGAGTTCTGCGCGGTCACGGCCGTGATCACGCTCATCCCGTGCACGCCGAGCGCCAGCATGGTCTTCAGGTCGGCCTGGATGCCCGCGCCGCCGCCGGAGTCGGAGCCGGCCACCGTGAGAACCCGGGGAATCACGACTCTATGTCCCCGAAGTGGTCCCAGCCGCCCTTGCTGGTCCAGGGCGCCCCGTCGACCGTCACCTGGGGCAGTGCCGAGGGGTTGAGGACCTCGCCGATGACCTTCCAGCGGGCCGGCAGCTTGGTGTCCGGCGGGAAGGTGGCCACGATCGCGTGGTCCTCTCCCCCGGTCAGCACCCACTGCAGCGGGTCCACGCCCACGGCCTGCCCGATGTCGTTCATCTGCGTGGGGATGTCGATCGCGCCGGAGCGGATGTCGATACGGACCTTGCTGGCCTCGGCGATGTGCCCGAGGTCGGCGATCAGTCCGTCGCTCACGTCGCACATCGCGGTCGCGCCGAGCGCGGCGGCGGCCGGGCCCGCGTGGTACGGCGGCTCGGGGCGCCGGTGGGCCTCGACGAAGGCGCGCGGGGAGCGGAAGCCGCGGGAGAGCACCGCATAGCCGGCCGCGGACCAGCCCAGCCAGCCCGTGACGGCCACGAGGTCGCCGGGCTGGGCTCCGGCGCGGGTCACCGGCTCCTGGTTGCGCAGATCGCCGAGCGCGGTGATCGAAACCGTGATCGTGTCCCCGCGTACGACGTCACCGCCGACCACGGCGGCGCCGGCGACCTGGCACTCGTCGCGCAGTCCGTCCATCAGCTCGCTGGGCCAGGTGACCGGGAGTTCGGCCGGGACGACCAGGCCGAGCAGCAGTGCGGTCGGTACGGCGCCCATCGCGGCGATGTCCGCGAGGTTCTGCGCCGCGGCCTTGCGGCCGACGTCGTAGGCCGTGGACCAGTCCCGGCGGAAGTGCCGCCCCTCCAGCAGGATGTCGGTGCTCGCCACCACCCGGCGGTCGGGCGCGGCCACCACCGCGGCGTCGTCGCCGGGGCCGATCCGGACCGCGGGGGTGGTGGTGAGACGGGAGGTGAGCTCCCTGATGAGCCCGAACTCCCCTAGCTCACCGACAGTGCCCTTCATGACCCTTGCTCCCCTTCTGTCCCTTGCCATGTGCCCGGTCGCGCGTCATCAGTGTCCCCGATACGGTCGAGGTGACCGTCAACTTCTGTCGTGCCTGCACCCTGGCGCGCAAGCCCGGTTCCCGCAGGTCTCCCCGCGGGGAGCGGCGACGCGATACCGTGGCGTTCCTTTTCCCCACATGATCCTCGTGGCCGCCCTGGAGGTTCCGTGGTACAGGCGTACATCCTGATCCAGACTGAGGTCGGCAAGGCGTCGACCGTCGCCGAGACGATCAGCAAGATCCCTGGAGTGATCCAGGCCGAGGACGTGACAGGTCCGTACGACGTCATCGTGCGCGCTCAGGCAGACACCGTCGACGACCTCGGTCGCATGGTGGTCGCGAAGGTCCAGCAAGTGGACGGCATCACCCGCACCCTGACCTGCCCGGTCGTGCATCTGTAGCCCCCGTCTACGCTTGGCCGGTGAACATCTTCCGTCACCGGCCTCTCGGCCTGCTCGCGCCCGTGCTGCTGATCGCGGCCGCGGGCTGCTCAAGCGCAGACGACAGCGCCACGGTGGCGGTTCCCAGCCCCGACGCGAAGACGGCGAAGGTGTGCCGGGATCTGCACCGGGTGCTGCCCGAGAAGCTGGACGGACGGGGACGTCACGACCCCGAGCCCCGGTCCGCCTACACGGCGGGCTGGGGAAGCCCGGCGATCATACTGCGCTGCGGTGTCGCACGGCCGCCGAAGATGGTCGACCCGAAGGTGGCCGAGGGCGGGGACCGGGACGCCGTGGCCGGCGGGGTGGACGGCGTCGACTGGCTGATGGAGAAGCAGGGCGACGGCACCTGGCGGTTCACCACCGCGAGCCGCGTGGCCTATGTGCAGGTGAACCTGCCCGAGGGGATGTCCGGGCCGGACGGCACTCCGGTGCTCACCGGACTCGCGTCGGCCGTGAAGAAGGCGATCCCCGAGGGGATCGCCTCCATGCGATGACAGCGGTGGTGCGGGTCAGCGCAGCCCGGTCGAGCGGCGCAGCGCGGCCTGCACCAGGCGGTCCACCAGCTCCGGGTAGCCGATGCCGGTGGCCTGCCACATCTGCGGGTACATCGAGATGGGCGTGAAGCCGGGCATGGTGTTGATCTCGTTGATCACGAACTCGCCGTCCTCGGTGAGGAAGAAGTCCGCGCGGACCAGACCCTCGCAGGAGGCCGCGTCGAACGCCTCGACCGCGAGACGCCGCACCTCGGCGGTCTCCTCGTCGGTGAGCGGCGCCGGGACGATGCCGGGCGTGGAGTCGATGTACTTGGCCTCGAAGTCGTAGTACGCGTGCGCGTCCGGCGGCGGGATCTCGGCCGGGACGGAGGCGCGCGGCCCGTCCTCGAACTCCAGGACGCCGCACTCGATCTCGCGGCCGCGCAGCGCGGCCTCCACCAGGATCTTCGGGTCGTGCCGCTGCGCCTCGGCGATCGCCTCGTCCAGGCCGGAGAGGTCGTCGACCTTGGTGATGCCGATCGACGAACCCGCGCGCGCGGGCTTCACGAACAGCGGCCAGCCGTGGTCGCCGGCGAAGTCGACGATCTTCTTGCGGGCCGCGGACTCGTCCTGCGCCCACTCGCGCGGCCGGATCACCACGTACGGGCCGACCTTGAGCCCGAAGGAGGTGAACACCCGCTTCATGTACTCCTTGTCCTGGCCGACGGCCGAGGCGAGCACACCCGCGCCCACGTACGGGATGCCGGAGAGCTCCAGGAGGCCCTGGAGGGTGCCGTCCTCGCCGTACGGGCCGTGCAGCACCGGGAAGACCACGTCGACCTCGCCGAGGGCCTTGGGCACGGAACCGGGCTCGCTGTAGACGACCTCGCGGCTGGCGGGGTCGACGGGGAGCACCACGCCGCCCTCGTCCGACTCCGCCAGTTCCGCCACATTGGGGGTACGGCGGTCGGTGATGGCCATCCGCTCCGGCTCGTCCGCCGTCAGGGCCCAGCGGCCGTCCGCGGTGATACCGATCGGCAGGACGTCGTACTTCGTCCGGTCGATGGCCTTGAGGACGGCGCCTGCGGTGACCACGGAGATCCCGTGTTCGGAGCTGCGCCCGCCGAACACGACGGCCACGCGCGGCTTGCGGGACGGCTGCTCAGGGCTCTGGGGGAGGTTCTCGGTGCTCATATCGCGTTGAGAGTACCCGTTGGTAGAGCCCGGATACAGCGTCGACTCAGGGGGTTCGCTCAGCGTCGCTCGGGCTTCGCGCTGCGCGACATCAGCTCCTTCAGGGCGACCACCGGCGGCTTGCCCTCGTGCACGATGTCCACGACCGTCTCGGCGATCGGCATCTCCACACCGTGCCTGCGGGCCAGATCGGCCACGGACTCGCAGGACTTGACACCCTCGGCGGTCTGTTTGGTGACCGCGATGGTCTCCTCGAGGGTCATGCCCTTGCCGAGATTGGTGCCGAAGGTGTGGTTGCGGGACAGCGGCGAGGAGCAGGTGGCCACCAGGTCACCGAGGCCCGCGAGGCCGGAGAAGGTCAGCGGGTCGGCACCGAGCGCCATGCCGAGCCGGGTGGTCTCGGCGAGGCCGCGGGTGATGAGCGAGCCCTTGGCGTTGTCGCCCAGGCCCATGCCGTCGGCGATGCCCACCGCGAGGCCGATGACGTTCTTGACCGCGCCGCCGAGTTCGCAGCCGACCACGTCGGTGTTGGTGTACGGCCGGAAGTACGGCGTGTGGCAGGCGGCCTGGAGCCGCTGGGCGACCGTCTCGTCGGTGCAGGCGACCACGGCGGCGGCCGGCATGCGGGCGGCGATCTCCCGGGCCAGGTTGGGGCCGGTGACCACGGCGATGCGGTCGGCGCCGACCTTGGCCACGTCGTCGACGACCTCGCTCATGCGCATGGTGGAGCCGAGTTCGACGCCCTTCATCAGGGAGACGAGCACGGTGCCGGGCGCGAGCAGCGGGGTCCACTCGGCGAGGTTGGCGCGCAGTGTCTGGGAGGGCACGGCGAGGACGGTGAAGTCCGCGTCCCGCAGTGCCTCGGCGGCGTCCGCGGTGGCCCGCAGGTTCTCCGGGAGTTCGACACCGGGCAGGTAGTCGGGGTTGGTCCGCGTCGAGTTGACCGCCTCGGCCAGCTCGGGACGGCGGGCCCACAGGGTGACCTCGCAGCCCGCGTCGGCGAGGACCATGCCGAAGGCGGTGCCCCACGAGCCGGTGCCCATGACGGCGGCCCGGACAGGCTTGCTCACTTGCCGTGCCCTTCTGTCTGCTTGTCCTGCGTGTTCTCCTGCGCCTGCGGCTTCGCCTGCGCCTGGGTGCGGCGCCGCTGCTCCAGCCGCTCCCGGCGCGGGTCGTACGGCGTCGCGGGGGCCTTCTCGCCGCGGATCTCCTCCAGCTGGCGGGTGATGGCGGCCATGATGACCTCGGTGGCCTCCTTGAGGAGTTCCGGGGTCATCTCCTGGTCGTAGAAGCGCGAGAGGTCCACCGGCGGGCCCGCGAGGACGTGGTGGGTCTTGCGCGGGAGGAGGTGGGGCTTCTTGGCGTAGGGCGGCAGCAGTTCGTTGCAGCCCCACTGGGCGACCGGGATCACCGGGCACTTGGTCTGCAGCGCCACCCGGGCGGCACCGGTCTTGGCAGTCATCGGCCAGCCGTCCGGGTCGCGGGTCAGGGTGCCCTCGGGGTAGAACGCGACGCACTCGCCGCGCTCCACGGCCTCGATGGCGGCCCGGAAGGCACTGAGCGCGTCCGTGCTCTCGCGGTAGACCGGGATCTGCCCGGTGCCGCGCATCGCGGCGCCGACGAATCCCTTCTTGAAAAGTCCGCTCTTCGCCAGGAAACGCGGAACCCGTCCGGTGTTGTACTGATAGTGCGCGTACGCGAAGGGGTCCACGTGGGAATTGTGGTTGACCGCGGTAATAAATCCTCCGTCGGCCGGAATGTGCTCCATTCCATGCCAGTCCCGCTTGATCAGAACCACCAGCGGCGGTTTGCAGAGGACCGCTGCGAAGCGGTACCAGAACCCGATTCTGCGGCGGGACACGCGGACACCTTCCTCTAGGACTTGCTCGGGGCCCGGGGGCCGCACAAGTGTCGCCCCAGGCCGCCGGTCTGTCGAGAACACCGTACGCCCGCCCGTCACCGACCACCGCCCTTCCCAGGAGCTTCGCGCCCCTCCCCGATCCCGGAGTGCCGAATGCCACGGGGGACAATGAGCGCGACAAGAGAGGGGCGGTACGCCGGTGCACTGGACCTTGGTCATCCCCCTGAAGCCTCTGGCGCGGGCCAAGAGCAGGCTCTCCGACACCGCCGGCGACGGGGTGCGCCCGGGGCTGGCCCTCGCGTTCGCGCAGGACACGGTGTCCGCGGCGCTGGCGTGTCCGGCGGTCTCGGATGTGTTGGTCGTCACGGACGACGCGCTGGCCGGCCGGGAGCTGGCGGCACTGGGCGCCCGGATCGTCCCGGACACACCGGCAAGCGGCCTGAACGCCGCTCTGGCGCACGGAGCGGCCACCGTAAGGGAAATGCGACCCGGTGCCGCGGTGGCGGCCCTGAACGCCGATCTGCCGGCTCTGCGCCCGCTGGAATTGTCCCGGGTGCTGAGTGCCGCGGCCGAATTCCCGCGCGCCTTTCTCGCGGACGCGGCCGCCCTCGGCACCACGCTGCTGGCCGCGTCCCCCGACCAGGAATTGCGGCCCGCTTTCGGCACGGATTCCCGGGCCCGCCACCGCACCTCGGGCGCGCGGGAACTCGACCTCACCGAGGTCGATTCGGTACGCCAGGACGTGGACACCGGCGAGGACCTGCGCGCGGCGCTGGCACTGGGCGTGGGCAGGCACACGGCGGCGGCGTCGGCGGGGTTATTGATTCCGGGGGCGTGAGGTGCCCGGTACGGACGGCCGGGTGGGGGCGGGTTCCGCTCGCCCGCGGCAACCGTGCAACCGACGGGACCGCGACTCCCCCGGGGCGCGGGGAACCGCGCGACCAGCCACGACGAGCCCGCAGTCGACGGACGGCCGCCGGCCCGACGGCGAACCACCGGAGGCACTACGCTGGCCGTCATGCAGGCGACCGCATACACGTACGACCCCGAAACCCGCGCCGGACAGGTGCTCCTCGACGACGGCACCCCTGTCCCCTTCGACGGGGCGGCGTTCGACGCGGGCGGGCTGCGGCTGCTGCGCCCCGGGCAGCGGGTGCGGATCGAGACGGAGGGTTCCGGGGACGGCCTGCGGATCACGCTGGTGACCCTGCAGACGCTCTGAGGCTCCCGAAAACGCCGCGGGCCGGGCTCCCCAGGGGAGTCCGGCCCGGCGCGTGAATGCCCTGGCGACTTACGACGCCTTGCGGGCAGTGGCCTTCTTCGCGGTGGTCTTGCGGGCCGTCGACTTCTTGGCCGGGGCCTTCTTGGCGGTGACCTTCTTCGCCGGGGCCTTCTTGGCCGTCGTCTTCTTCGCAGCGGCCTTCGCCGTGGTCTTCTTCGCGGCGGCCGTCGTCTTCTTGGCGGTGGTCTTCTTGGCGGTGACCTTCTTCGCCGTGACCTTCTTCGCGGGCGCCGCCTTCTTGGCGGTGACCTTCTTCGCGGCCGCCTTGGTGGTCTTCTTGGCCGCGGCCTTCTTGACCGTGGCGGCAGCGCCGCCGGTCAGGCTGCCCTTGGGCGCCTTCTTGACGGCGACCTCGCCGCCACGCGGGAGCTTCTTCGAGCCGCTGACCAGGTCCTTGAAGCCCTGGCCCGCGCGGAAGCGCGGCACGGATGTCTTCTTGACCCGAACCCGCTCGCCCGTCTGGGGGTTACGGGCATAGCGGGCGGGGCGGTCCACCTTCTCGAAGGACCCGAAGCCGGTGACCGAGACCCGCTCGCCCGCGACGACCGCGCGGACGATGGCGTCCAGGACATGATCGACAGCATCGGCGGCCTGCTGGCGGCCGCCCATCTTGTCGGCAATCGCTTCTACGAGCTGCGCCTTGTTCACGTCTTCCCCTTCGGAGACATCGCCAGAACGAAAGTGTTCAAGCTTTTTCGCACGTTAGGCAGATATATACCGCAAATCAAACACGAAACGGGCTTATCACCCTTGTGCCGCAACGGACTCGGTTGTCCCGGGCTGTTCAGCGGTCCTCGTCGGGGATCCGACCCTCGTCGAGGTCCTTGGTGAACCGCTCGAGCCGCCTTGCCGCATCGGCGATGTCGTGCTTGGCCGCGGCCGTAATGACCAGCAGCTTCCGGTTCAGCGCCATCCGTACGCCCTCCGGGACTTGCAGTGCGCGCACTCTTGTGTGCGCTTCCTTCAGTTGGTCCGCGACCGCCGCATAGAGCTCGAGTTGGCCGTCGTGTTCCATGCACAGATTGTGCCATCTGGGGCGAGTTGTCGCCTGCTCAGGGTGCAACTGCCGCCTCAAACGGCCTTCCGGGCACTTGCCAAAGCCGCGTTCGCAACACTCGCGTACCCCGGCAACGCCCTTCCTAACGTGGGGAGTTGAGCGGACCTGCGAGAACGCGCGGAGCCGTTCGGGTGCAGAAACGCCCGTACCCCCGATCGTGGCGATCGGGGGTACGGAGAGGGTGTTGAGGTGGCCGGATCTCGACCCGGCCGGGGCTCCGGATCAGATCTGGAGCGTGCGCGGCTTGTGGCCCGGCCGCTTGGTCTCGTAGGCGGCGATGTCGCCCTCGTTCTGGAGGGTGATGGAGATGTCGTCCAGGCCGTTCAGCAGCCGCCAGCGGGAGTTCTCGTCCAGCTCGAAGGAGGCGGTGACGCCCTCGGCGCGCACCTCACGGGTCTCCAGGTCGACGGTGATCTCGGCCTGCGGGTCCCGCTCGGTCAGCTCCCACAGCGCGTCCACGACCTTCTGGTCGAGAACCACGGTGAGCAGGCCGTTCTTCAGCGAGTTGCCCCGGAAGATGTCCGCGAAGCGGGAGGAGATCACGGTCTTGAAGCCGTAGTTCTGCAGCGCCCAGACGGCATGCTCACGGGAGGAGCCGGTACCGAAGTCGGGGCCGGCGACCAGGACGGTGGCGCCCTGTCGCTCGGGCCGGTTGAGGATGAAGGACTCGTCCTTGCGCCAGGCCTCGAAGAGCCCGTCCTCGAAGCCGTCCCGGGTCACCTTCTTGAGCCAGTGAGCAGGGATGATCTGGTCGGTGTCGACGTTGCTGCGGCGCAGCGGGACGGCCCGGCCGGTGTGGGTGGTGAAGGCTTCCATGGTTCTCAGACTCCAGCGGGCGCAGGGGCGTCGGACAGGTCGGCGGGCGAGCCCAGGTGGCCCAGGACGGCGGTAGCGGCCGCGACCTGCGGCGACACCAGGTGGGTGCGACCGCCCTTGCCCTGCCGGCCCTCGAAGTTGCGGTTGGAGGTGGACGCGGAGCGCTCACCCGGGGCCAGCTGGTCGGGGTTCATGCCGAGGCACATCGAGCAGCCCGCGTGCCGCCATTCGGCGCCGGCCTCCTTGAAGACCACGTCCAGGCCCTCGGAGACGGCCTGCAGACCGACCCGCACGGAGCCCGGGACGACCAGCATCCGTACGCCGTCGGCGACTTTACGGCCGCGCAGCAGGTCCGCGGCGGCGCGCAGGTCCTCGATACGGCCGTTGGTGCAGGAGCCTACGAAGACGGTGTCCACCTTGATGGAGCGCAGCGGCTGACCGGCCTCCAACCCCATGTACTCCAGGGCCTTTTCGGCGGCCAGGCGCTCCGAAGCGTCTTCGTACGAAGCCGGGTCGGGGACGGACGCCGAAAGCGGCGCGCCCTGGCCGGGGTTGGTGCCCCAGGTGACGAACGGCGACAGTTCCTCGGCCTTGATGACGACCTCGGCGTCGAAGACCGCGTCCTCGTCCGTCCTCAGGGTCTTCCAGTACTCGACCGCGGCGTCCCAGTCGGCGCCCTCGGGGGCGTGCGGACGGCCCTTGAGGTACTCGAAGGTGGTCTCGTCGGGGGCGATCATGCCCGCGCGGGCACCGGCCTCGATCGACATGTTGCAGATGGTCATCCGGGCCTCCATCGAGAGCTTCTCGATGGCGGAGCCGCGGTACTCCAGGATGTAGCCCTGGCCGCCGCCGGTACCGATCCTGGCGATGATCGCGAGGATCAGGTCCTTGGCGGTGACGCCCTCGGGCAGCTCGCCCTCGACCGTGATGGCCATGGTCTTCGGGCGGGCCAGCGGCAGCGTCTGGGTGGCCAGCACGTGCTCCACCTGGGAGGTGCCGATGCCGAACGCCAGCGCGCCGAAGGCACCGTGCGTGGAGGTGTGCGAGTCACCACAGACGACCGTCGTGCCGGGCTGGGTCAGACCCAGCTGCGGACCCACGACGTGCACGACACCCTGCTCGACGTCGCCCAGCGGGTGCAGGCGCACCCCGAACTCGGCGCAGTTCTTGCGCAGCGTCTCCAGCTGAGCGCGGGAGACCGGGTCGGCGATGGGCTTGTCGATGTCGAGGGTCGGGGTGTTGTGGTCCTCGGTCGCGATGGTGAGGTCGAGACGGCGCACCTGGCGACCGTTCTGACGCAGACCGTCGAAGGCCTGCGGGCTGGTCACCTCGTGCAGCAGGTGCAGATCGATGTAGAGGAGGTCGGGCTCGCCCTCGGCGCGCCGGACGACGTGGTCGTCCCAGACCTTCTCCGCGAGTGTCCTACCCATCGCTTTCCCTCCGGCCGGCAAACGTGCACCGGCCCAACTAGAGATCTTGAGGAAGCGGCGGCTGTGCCTTTTTAGGGGCCCCTGAAGTCGTGATTCCGGGCGTCCACCGCCAGGCCCGTTGGTCTGCGGGCCGCTGTGTGATTCCAGGGTGGCGCGTTCCACGGAAAATTGAACTTGCGTTTCACAGAGTGAGACGTGAGTATCGTTGCATGGACAACAGTAGCGGCGTCGGCGTTCTGGACAAGGCGGCCCTCGTCCTGAGCGCTCTGGAGTCCGGTCCGGCCACCCTCGCGGGTCTGGTCGGAGCCACCGGACTGGCAAGACCCACGGCCCACCGCCTGGCCGTGGCCCTGGAACACCACCGCATGGTGGCACGCGACATGCAGGGCCGGTTCATCCTCGGCCCGCGCCTCGCGGAACTGGCTGCGGCGGCCGGCGAGGACCGCCTGCTCGCGACGGCGGGCCCCGTGCTCACCCACCTCCGCGATGTCACCGGCGAGAGCGCACAGCTCTACCGACGCCAGGGTGACATGCGGATCTGTGTGGCCGCGGCGGAACGCCTGTCCGGCCTGCGGGACACGGTCCCGGTCGGCTCCACGCTGACCATGAAGGCGGGTTCCTCGGCACAGATCCTGATGGCCTGGGAGGAGCCCGAGCGCCTGCACCGCGGACTCCAGGGGGCCCGCTTCACGGCGACGGCCCTGTCGGGCGTACGACGTCGCGGCTGGGCCCAGTCCATCGGCGAGCGCGAGCCGGGCGTGGCGTCCGTCTCGGCGCCGGTGCGCGGCCCCTCCAACCGTGTGGTGGCCGCGGTGTCCGTCTCCGGCCCCATCGAGCGCCTGACGCGCCACCCGGGCCGCATGCACGCCCAGGCGGTCATCGACGCGGCGGGCCGCCTGTCGGAGGCTCTGCGCCGCTCGGGCTGACCCCCCGGACTCCGGAACACCGAGGAGGGCCTGCCTCAACGCCGCGGCAGGCCCTCCTCGCTTCCCGGGATCCCCTCGGTTCCCCCGCTCCCCGGTCAGCCGGCCTTCTCGGCCGCCGGCGCCTTCCCCGACCGGTGGGCGAAGCGGTCCCTGGCGTACCGGCCCCGCTTCTCCAGGGGCACCTGTCCGTGCGCCGCCGCCAGTCCGTACGCCGGCATGTCGCCGTAGATCGCCTCGTACGACCCCTCGGGCACGACGTACGTCTCGTGCCAGATGCCCACGTGCCCGCGCAGCTTCCCGTTGCGCTCCTTGCGGTTGAGCAGCGCCCAGGCCTTGTGGTGGAAGGCGTCGGGAGCGGTGGCGTAGGCGTAGAGCTTCTCCTTGGACTCCCAGTACTGGACGACGTAGTACGAGCGCGGCGACTCGGTGAGCAGAACCTTGTTCAGCAGCCCCCGCCCCGGATCCTTCTCCAGTTCCCGCAGCATGCGGAGCATCGCCAGCATCACCGGCAGCCACTGGTGCACGGCCCAGAAGCGGTTGATGCGCATGCCGATCAGCAGGACGACGACATCGCCCTGCGCGTCTGCGGTCGTACGGGTCACCATGCGTTTCCCCCTCGTCGGCGAGCGGCGCTATCCAACGCCCTGTGTTTGGATAGTGCCGTTATCCAACAGGGAGCGCAAGAGATGCGGCTGGCGGAGCTGAGCGAGCGCAGCGGTGTGTCCACCGCAACGATCAAGTACTACCTGCGCGAAGGGCTGTTGCCGCCGGGCCGCCAGGTCAACACGACGACGGCCGAGTACGACGAGGAGCATCTGCGCCGGCTACGGCTGGTGCGGGCGATGATCCAGGTGGGCCGGGTGCCGGTGGCGAAGGTGCGCGAGGTGCTCGGGCACGTGGACGACGACTCCCTGGGCCGCTCGATCCGCCTCGGCGCGGCGCTGTGGGCGCTGCCGCAGGTGCCTGAGCCGGACGAGGACGACGAGTACGTCCAGGCAGCGCACCAGGAGGCCACCGCGCTCCTGGACCGGCTCGGCTGGGAGAACGCCAAGCAGCTCACGACCGTCTCCCCCGCGTACCGCTCGCTGGTGGTGGCGGTGGCCGCGTTCCGCCGGCTCGGCTACGAGTGGGGGGCGGAACTGCTCGCGCCGTACGCCGAATTGATGTACCGGACGGCCGTCCTCGACCTGGACAACATGGAGGCGTATCCGTCGGAGCCGGAGCAGGTCGAGTTCGCGATCCTGGGAGCGATCCTCAACGAGCCGGTGAAGCAAGCACTGCACCGGATGGCCCAGGAGGAGGAGTCGATCCGGCGGTACGGCCTGGAGTAGCCGGCGCCGGGCACGACGAAGGCCCTCCGCCGAAGCGAAGGGCCTTCCTCTTGTACCCCCGACCGGATTCGAACCGGCGCTACCGCCTTGAGAGGGCGGCGTGCTAGGCCGCTACACAACGGGGGCGTGGACTCTGCGTTTCCGCAGGCCCGAGCTGGTCTACCTGGACTCGAACCAAGACTAACTGAACCAGAATCAGTCGTGCTGCCAATTACACCATAGACCAATGATGGTTTAGACCAGTCAGTACCCCCGACCGGATTCGAACCGGCGCTACCGCCTTGAGAGGGCGGCGTGCTAGGCCGCTACACAACGGGGGCCCTAGCGATCTCGAGTTGATCGAGATCAGTACCCCCGACCGGATTCGAACCGGCGCTACTGCCTTGAGAGGGCAGCGTGCTAGGCCGCTACACAACGGGGGCTTTGCAGATGAGCTCTGCGAGCTGGCCTACCTGGACTCGAACCAAGACTAACTGAACCAGAATCAGTCGTGCTGCCAATTACACCATAGGCCACTGGAACTCAACCCCCTGCGGGGTTCTCGTTCTAGCATGCTCCTCGGGGCTCCGGCCTTTCGGCCCGTTCCCCTCGGCGCAGGAAGAACATTACCTGAAGGTGGACGGGGCTCCAAAACGGGTATCCACACGGACGAGCGCGGGGAGTTCGGCGAGGGTCGAGATCCGGTGTGCGGCCACCGTGTCCGGACCCTGGGCGTAGACCCCGCCGCGGTCGATCCAGACGGACAGCAGCCCAGCCTCGGCCGCGCCCCGCCCGTCGATCTCCGGGTGGTCGCCGACGTACGCCACCTCGTGCGGGGGCAGGCCGAGGGCCTCGCAGGCCGCGAGGAACGCGCCGGCCTCCGGCTTGGAGACGCCCAGCTCGGCGGCGCACAGCAAACTCTCGAAGCGGTCGCGCACGCCGAGGGTGCGCAGCTTGTGCTCCTGGACCGTGAGGCTGGAGTTGGACAGCACCCCGTGCCGGTGGCTGGCGGCGAGGGCGTCCAGGACGGGCAGCACGTCCGGGAACAGACTCCAGGCGGCCTCGTAGTGAGCGATGTAACGCCGGAACCAGACGTCGGCCTCGGCGTCGGACAGCTCCTGCTCCAGGAAGACCCGTACCCGGTCGCGCCGCTGCCCCTCGAAGGACACCTCCCCCGCCGAGAACCGCGCCCACTGCTGATCGGTGACCTGCCGCCACCGCACGAGCGCATGCTCCGGACTGTCGTACCCGGAGAGCAGGCCCTCCGCCGCCAGATGGGCCCGCATGCCCTCGCGGTCCGCGGTCGTGTAGTCGAAGAGGGTGTCGTCCACGTCCCACACGACTGCTCTGATCGTCATGGCACCGACCGTACCGCCAGACGGCTGGGGGCTCGGGGGTTATCCCCCGACAGATGCGGCGTCGAAGAGGGTGTCGTCCACGTCCCACACGACTGCTCTGATCGTCATGGCACCGGCCGTACCTTTCGCGCGCCGTCAGCGGAGGGTCATCGTGCCGGTCAGGGCCAGGGTCCTGCCCTGACCGTCGCGGGGCCGGGCGATGAGCTTCCAGGTACAGCTGCCGGACCCGGCACCGGCACCGCTGTCGGTCCTGCCGTCCCAGGCCGGGCGTACGGCCGCCCCCGTGGAGGCGCCGGTGAGGGTGCGCAGAACCTTCCCCGAAGGCGTGGCGAGCGTCAGGGTCCAGGTGGACGGCTTGTTCAGCTGCCACACCGGCGACCACGGCATCGACGTGCCGATGACGGACGGCGAGGAGACCTGCGCCTCCAGCTGTGCGAGCGGCGAGGCGGGGACGCCGCTGGGGACGATCACCACCTGTCCGTGGGCCGCGGTGAGGTAGGCGATCTGGCCGCCGAAGCGGTCCACGGCCCAGCGGCCGTTGCTGCCGCCGGTGTTCTGGTCCGTCCTCGGCAGGACGGCCACGGTGCGGGTGTGCGCGGTACCGGTGTGGACGTCGGTGAGCCGCAGTTCGTGCGTGGTGCGGTTCTCGCGCACCAGGAAGCCGTCGGCGAGGCGGGCCGGGGAGGGGCCGGCCGGGACCGGGATGTTGCGCTCGGCCGCCCGGTCGTAGACCCCGGCCGGACCGGCGGAGCCGCAGCTCCAGTAGAGCCAGGTGTCGACGGCCTGGATGTCGGTGGGCGTGCACGGGGCGCCGGTGGCGACGGTGGTCGTGGTCCGGCCGGTCCGCAGATCGCGGCCGGTGACCGACCCCTTGGCGCTGCCGGGCGTCCACAGGGTCTGCCCCCAGACGGCGGCGGTGGTGCGGTGGCGGCTGAGCGCGACCGTGCCGGACGTGGCGCCGCTCGGGAAGTCGACGATCTTCTGCACACCGGGCGTACCGCCGTTGTAGAGCACGTAGCGGCCGGTGCCACCGGCGATGCGGCCGCGGGCGTCGCCCGTCGGCACGCTCGGCAGGGTGCCGGTGGCGAGGCCGGTCCCGATCACGTACTCGTGGCCGGAGGAGTCGGTGAACAGCTGGGCCACACGTCCGTCGCCGAGGGCTTCCATCTGGGGGCAGGCGGAGTCACCCGTGAGGCAGGTCGGACCGGCCAGGCCGGGACTGCGCCGGGTCTGCGGTCCGACCGGCCGCCCGGCGGCGTCCAGCGCGAAGCCGTAGAGCCGGTGGCCGGTCCCCTGCCGGCCGTCCAGGAACAGCTCGCCCCCGGCGAGGGCCAGCCCCTCCACCCGGATCGGGTCGGCCTGGATCCGGGCCACCTTCTCGGTGGCGGTCCCGCCGTCCGCGGTGGGGGTGATGCGGTGGACGTTCCAGTCGAGGCCGGACGGTCCGGCGGTGGCGAGCGCGCCGCCGTCCGGGGTCGCCGCCATCCCTCCGGAGGAGTCCGCGAGGACGGTGCGGGTCTCGCCGGTGGTCAGCGAGCGGGCGGTCAGCTCGGGCTCGGTGCCGGCCTGGACGAAGGTCGGATTGCCGATGAGGAGCTGGTCACCGACGACGGCCACCAGCTGGGCACCCCGGCGGGTGAGCCCGGTGGGCTCGGTGCCGGGGGCGGCGTCGGTGCGGACGTACTTCCAGTCGGCGACCAGCCAGCGGTCGTTGAAGCGGACCGGCGGGGCCGCGTCCACGCCGGTGACGTAGGTACGGAAGGTGCCGTCCCGCAGGTCCACGAGACCCACGGAGGTCGTGCCGTCCAGGGTGTAGACGATCGCGACGCGGCTCACCGAGCCGCCCGGGACGTAGTCGGTGGGCCGGGCGCCCGCGGGCAGCCCGGTCACCGGAAGGTCGGTGGTGGAACCGCCGGCCGCGGCGCGCAGCACGTGCGGGGTGCCGGAGGCGTCCTCGGTGAGCACGCTCCAGCCGGACGTGGTCGCATAGGTCTGACCGGCCGGGATCGTGACGGTGGCGGTCACGCCCGTGGAGCGGTGCTGCTGCCTGACCTCGGCACCGTCCCTGGTGCTGACCACGTCGGTGCCGGTGGCCAGATCGTCCGGGCCGGCGTGCGCGGGCGGGACGAAGCCCGGGTAGCCCACCCAGGTGCCGAAGCTCGCCTCGGTCCGGGGACGCCACTGGAACCCGGACGCCCCCGTCCACAGGTAGTCGACGTGGGTCGGCTGCTCCGACCTGAGCGTGACGGTGCCGGACGGCGCCACGACGGCCGGCCCGGCCTGTGCGGGCGCGGTCGCCGCGGCACAGGTCAGCGCCACTGCTCCGGCGACGACGGCCGTGGTCAGTCTTCGCGAACGGATCGCTTCGCCTCGTGATCGGGTCACGTCCCCCACTCCCTGAACAGGCTGCGCATGCACCTCATGCGCACAGGGAGCACCCAACATCCCTTCGGGAAGCGGGACTTGTCCGCGGAGGTGAACGCCGGAAGTCGGCTCGGTGCACGTGCGAAGGGCGGCGCCCGAACCGGACGCCGCCCTGTCTCAGCCGTGTTCCGCGAATACGTCGCTACGCGGAGAGCTTGGCCAGCGCCGCGTCGATGCGGGCCAGCGTCTTCTCCTTGCCGAGAACCTCGAGGGACTCGAACAGGGGCAGGCCGACCGTGCGGCCGGTGACGGCCACGCGGACCGGGGCCTGGGCCTTGCCGAGCTTGAGGCCGTGGGCCTCGCCGGCGGCCAGGACGGCCTCCTTCAGGGCCTCGGCCGACGTCCAGTCCGCCGGCTCCAGCTTCTCGCGGGCCGTGCGCAGCAGGGCGTCCGAGCCCTCCTTCATCGCCTTCGTCCAGCTCGCCTCGTCGAAGACCGGCTCGGCGAGGAAGAGGAAGTCGACGTTGTCGGTGATCTCGGAGAGCACCTTCAGCCGGGTCTGGGCGTGCGGGGCGATCGCCTGCCACCTGGCCTCGTCGAAGTCCTCCGGCGCCCAGGGGGCGAACGGCGCCTTCAGCCAGGTGCGGCAGCGCTCCGTGAACTCCTTCACATCCAGCATGCGGATGTGGTCGGCGTTGATCGCCTCGCACTTCTTGAGGTCGAAGCGCGCCGGGTTGGGGTTCACGTCGGCGATGTCGAAGGCGGCGACCATCTCGTCGATGCCGAAGATGTCCTTGTCGGCCGAGAGCGACCAGCCGAGCAGCGACAGATAGTTGAGCAGGCCCTCGGGGAGGAAGCCGCGGTCGCGGTAGAGGTTGAGGGACGACTCCGGGTCGCGCTTGGAGAGCTTCTTGTTGCCCTCGCCCATCACGTACGGCAGGTGGCCGAAGGCCGGGGTCCGCTTGGCGATGCCCAGCTCGGTCAGCGCCTTGTAGAGGGCGATCTGGCGGGGGGTGGAGGAGAGCAGGTCCTCGCCGCGCAGGACGTGGGTGATCTCCATCAGGGCGTCGTCGACCGGGTTGACCAGCGTGTACAGCGGGGCGCCGTTGGCGCGGACGATGCCGTAGTCCGGGACGTTCTCCGGGGTGAAGGTCAGCTCGCCGCGGACCAGGTCCGTGAAGGTGATCGTCTCGTCGGGCATCCGGAAGCGGACGATCGGGGTGCGGCCCTGGGCCTTGTACTGCTCGACCTGCTCGGCGCTCAGGTCGCGGCAGTGGCCGTCGTAGCCGGACGGCTTGCCGGCGGCGCGGGCGGCCTCGCGGCGGGTGTCCAGCTCCTCCTGGGAGCAGTAGCAGTGGTAGGCGTGGCCGGCGTCGAGGAGCTTCCGGGCGACGTCCTTGTAGAGGTCCATGCGCTGCGACTGGCGGTACGGCGCGTGCGGGCCGCCGATCTCGGGGCCCTCGTCCCAGTCGAAGCCCAGCCAGCGCATCGCGTCCAGCAGCTGGTTGTACGACTCCTCCGAGTCGCGGGCCGCGTCGGTGTCCTCGATGCGGAAGACCAGGGTGCCCTGGTGGTGCCGGGCGAACGCCCAGTTGAACAGGGCGGTGCGGACCAGGCCCACGTGGGGGTTACCGGTGGGCGAGGGGCAGAAACGGACGCGAACTGGTGCGCTAGCCACGCTTGACAACCTTGTTGGTGAGAGTGCCGATGCCTTCGATGGTGACGGCGACCTCGTCGCCGACGTTCAGGGGGCCGACCCCCGCGGGGGTGCCCGTGAGGATGACGTCGCCGGGCAGCAGGGTCATGGCCTCGGAGATGTTGACGATCAGATCCTCGATGGAGTGGATCATCTCGCTCGTACGGCCCAGCTGACGCTGTTCGCCGTTGACCGTGAGCTGGACCGTCAGGTCGTTCGCGCGATCGAGGTCCAGGCCCGTCTCCACCCAGGGGCCGAGCGGGCAGGAGGTGTCGAAACCCTTCGCCCGGGCCCACTGCTTCTCGCGCTTCTGCACGTCGCGGGCGGTGACGTCGTTGGCGCAGGTGTAGCCGAAGATCACGTCCTTGACCCGCTCGCGCGGCACCTCGCGGCACATGCGGCCGATGACGACGGCCAGCTCGGCCTCGTGGTGCAGCTCCTGCGAGAAGGACGGGTACTGGATCTCGTCCCCGGGGCCGATCACCGAGGTGGACGGCTTGAAGAAGGCGAACGGGGCCTCGGGCACCTCGTTGCCCAG
Source organism: Streptomyces sp. NPDC044064 (assembly GCF_056434245.1). Lineage (NCBI taxonomy): Bacteria > Bacillati > Actinomycetota > Actinomycetes > Kitasatosporales > Streptomycetaceae > Streptomyces > Streptomyces sp. NPDC044064. Next base: position 412 of record NZ_JBWKFN010000025.1, on the reverse strand, counting down.
CTCCTTGGCGTGGTCGGCGTAGTTGCGGCCGAACGCCACGACCTTGTTGGGGAGGACCGGCGGGAGCAGTCTGACCTTGCTCAGCGGCACCTTCGTCCCGGACAGCTCGTAGTCCGCGAACGGGATGCCCTTGATGATGTCGAGGACGAGTTCGTCCTGCTTCTCGCCCTCGACCGCGCCGAAGGCTACGTTCCCGTCGATGGAGAACCTGGCGATGCGCACGGGATCCTGCGCCCCTCACTGAGTACCGGCGTACTGACGCCCCAGGTTAACCGGTCGGGCCTCCCGCGCTCGGGAAGGCGACGGACACCGGGGACGAGGGGGGGGGGGGGGGGGGGGGGGGGGGGGGGGGGGGGGGGGGGGGGGGGGGGGGGGGGGGGGGGGGGGGGGGGGGGGGGGGGGGGGGGGGGGG